>CAYVGI010000083.1:1838-21757 GCA_964451095.1 uncultured Anaerolineaceae bacterium | reverse complement strand
TAGAATAACAAAATTGGCTGGTTTGCAATAGGGGTGGGTTGCGGCATGGTCAGGCTCCGGCGGGTAGCGTGTGTGTATTCCACTATACGGTTCGGTTAATGCTTAGGCGCATTTTATCATGGGCGTGTTGCGGGTGCAAAAGCCCTTCAGGCAGATGCTGATACCGCCACTCTAAAACGCCCGCTCCACGCACAGGGGTTCACACTTACCTGCTGCTACTTGTCCTCTGGGAACCACAGGTTGTCGTCCAGTGGCATCCCCATTGTTTCTTCCAGGTCAGGCTCATCGGCACGCCCCGCGTCCACATAGCGGAACTCCATCGAGAACACGCTCGGCGCGTCATCAACCATACTGCCCAGCGTCACGGTGTCGTTGTGGCGCAGCGGGCGCTCCGTGTTCGGGGGCACGCGCTGCCCGTTCACCCAGGTGCCGTGCGTGCTGTTCATATCCTGGATAGTCGCGCCGTTGGGCGTCTGCCGGATGACGGCGTGCCGCCGTGAGACATGTTTGCGTTCCAGCGGCGTGCGGATGTCCAGGTCGGGGTTGCGCCCAATCGTCACAACGGCACTCAGCAGTGGCTCCCGCCGCCCGGTGACGGTGTGTTGCAAGTAGCCGTAGGGCTTGCGGTACAGGCTCTCTAGCTCAATCCACGGGCTAAGCCCGAACAGGTCGTGCACCATCGTGCGGATGAGCTTGTCGCTCAGGCGCATTCCCTTGTTAAACGAGAGCGTTTTGGCAAAGCGTGGTACCTCGTCCATCCAGATGATGTCGAACCAGCGCTGATGTCGCTCTTTCTTGTAGTCTGGCATGTCGAAGTGGGTGCCTGTTAACACGCAGCGCCCCGCGACCTCGAAATGATAATAGTTCTTGTTGGATTTTTTGCTCTTGAGCTTGCGGGTGGCGTGCTCGCGCAGCGGCTTGGGGAGTTCGGCGGCGTTCATGTAGTCCGGCAGTTGCAGCAGCTTGTGGTATACCGCCTCGCGCTGCCCTTCCACCTGACGGAACGGGTTGGCGTTCTTGCGGCTTCCTGAGGACACGTGCTTGCCCGTCGCATAGACCCACGGGCGGTCATCCAGTGTTGGCGTGAATGCCCCCAGCGCGTGCTTGAAGTCCAGCACTCCCAACCCGTCCTCGCTTAGCAGCACCGCGTCTACCTGTCGTGTGTGGTCTGCCTTGCCGGTGGGTAAGTCCAGGTTTGCCAGCAGCGCGTAGTACTTTGCCCCGTGCCCATAGTGCTCGTACAGCGCCCGCGCAATCTGGATAACAGGTTCGCGCTCGAAGCTCTTGTCGTAGTCCACCTCGCGCCCGTCTGCCCCACGGGCGATAAACGCCTCAAACGTCATGCGACCTCCCTGGTGTCCGTGCTCCTTAGCTGTATTGTAGCAGGAATCAGCACGCGCACATCCGGCTAACAGGGTCATGTTGCGTTATGCGGGTGGGTCGGCGGGGTCGCTTTCCCAAAAGTAGCCGATCAAATCCTGCTCGAACGTGGGCGCACCGAGCGCGTGCAGCATCGCTAATGTCTGTGCGCGGTGGTCGGTGCCGTGGTTCACCATCTGCCAGATCATCTCCCAGCGCATGTTCGCTGTGTCGTGTCCCTGGCTCGTTTTGTACTCTACGGGCAGCATCAGTTGCTCGTCGGTGACGGTCGTCAGCAGGTCTTGTGCTGCCCCGAAGATGCCCGTCACATTACCTTCAATTTGCACGCCAAACGCACGCCCCAGCCAGTACTGCATCCCGACGAGGATGTGTGCAAGCTGTGCCCGCACGGTGCCGTGTGCGTAGCCGAAGTCCTGGTCTAGCTGCGCGTCAGTCAGCCCGGCAAGCCCCTCCGACACCAGCCGACTCGTCGCGTACATGTCGTACTGAACCAGTGCCTGCATCATGCTTATGCTGACGGTGACGTAGCCGCGTGGGGGCAGTTCGTCGCGCAAGTAGTACACAAAGTCTTGTTCCACCGTGCTCACACCCATCCGGTGCAGGGTGTACAGCATCTGGGCGCGGTGGTCTGTGCCGTGATGAACGATGTGCAGCAGCAGCTTCCAAACCTCATTACGGTATGCATGCCCATCCACGGTGTAATCCACCGCCATGCTCACTCGCTCGTCACTGAGGTTTGCCAGCACCACATCCAGGTCGCTGTAGATTACACTCCACAGGCGGCTCACGTCCTCACGGGTGGGGAAGTCTTCGGGTTTCAGTTGGTCTGGCAGTGGGTTGCCACGCAGCCGCGCAAACCATCGGGTGTCCACGCTGGCAATGTGCACCAGATGATTACGCAGGCTGCCCAGCGAGTAATCCGTCTCATGCACGAACTGATCGTCGTCTAGCTGCTGGATGCAGCGCCACACCTGGGCGTGTGCCCAGGCGTTGTAATCGAACAGTACCCGGATTGCCGCTGCATTCATGGTCGGTGTGCCCCGCTGCGCCTGTATGTCAGACTATACTAGGGCACCACCCGCCAGATGTCCAAGCCCGTGTCGCAGCCGATGACCAGTGTGGTGCCATCCGTGCTGATTTGCACCATGTCTGGCGTGCGACCGCAGGCGCGATACTCGCCCAATGTTGTGCGCTCGCCCGTTTCCACATCCCACGCGACGACCAGCGGCTCCAGGTTCACATTTACGCCGAGGATCACATCTGCGGTGGGGGTTAGCAGCAGCGCCTGATAGTACGCACCGTCTAGCGGTGCCACAAGCTGGTTCTGCCCGCTGCCAAAGTCCAGCAGGTGCAGGTCGGCATTGGACGGGTCGCGCCACACGAGCTTGCGACCGCTGCCCCCATTGATGTGCCCGAACATCGGCATCCCGGCGACGGAAACCACCTCAACGGGTTCGCCGCGCTCCATGTCCCACAGCGTGACCTCGCCCTCTGGGGTAGACGTGACTGCCAGCGGTGCGGGCATCCGCCCGATACGTACCCCGGCGTCGCGCACTGCCTCCGGCGCAGACTCAAGCCGCTGCACAACCGCACCTGTGCCCAGGTCCAGTTGCAGCACATAGGGTGTTTGTGCGGGGTCTGCGGGCGTGACCTCTATCCAGGTGGTGGTGTCGTCTTCCGCCGCCCACACGCGCACGGGTGTGTCCTCACCTGTAGGTGCCGTGATAATTGCCAGGTCTTCGGCTGCCGGGGCATACGCCGCAACGTAGTACACCCCGCCGTCGGTGTGCAGCGAGTGAATTGCTGTGTCCGCATCGTGCCACGCGATGTCCATCATGTTGGCGCTGCCTCCGTCTGCGCCAGGGACGGCGTAGCGTGTGAGCAGGTCGCCTGTGTGCGTGTCCCACAGCAGCAGGTCGTTGGCGCGGTTCACCGTCACCACACGGGTGCCGTCGTTGCTCACGCGCAGCCACCCGGTCACCAGTTCGCCTGCCTCTGCCGGGGCATTCGCGTAGTCAATTTGCGCAGTAGGCTGCAATTGCAGCACGTTATCGGTGCTGATGATCGCGGTCGGTTCCTGTGCAGTGGCAACGCCCACAACAGCACATACCGTTACAATAGCTAGCAAAATTTTGTTCACAGATGCACATCCTAAACGCCAAAAATCTCACTCGGCGCATTGTAGCATACGTGCACCTTGCGCTTTACCGTCTGGTGATAGGTGCATACACGACGCTAGCGTAGGCGTGCCGGGCAAACCTGATATAATGCGGTCGATTTCAGCGCACCCACCCAGGACACTCATGCAAGTTCGCGTCACAGGCGGCAAACCACTCAACGGCACGTTCACGCCATCGGGCAATCCGAACGCAGCAAAGGCACTGCTGGCGGCATCTCTGCTAACGGACGAGCCATGTACCCTGCACCGGGTCCCGCGCAACACGAGCACACAAAACCTGCTCAGTGCAGCGGCGCAACTTGGCGCAGAACTCACATGGGCAAACGAACACACCGTCACCGTGAAGACAGCAGCGGTCAAGCGGCGCACACTGGATGAGAAGATCGTTGGGGGTGCGGTGGGGGCACTGTTGTTCCTGGCACCGCTGATTGTGCGGCGGCAGCATGTGCGCGTGGAGGTCAACTTCCCGCTCAACCGCATCCGCACACACCTGGACGCGCTACGCGACCTGGGGCTGGATGTGGTGGTGCTCAACGGTGCGGTGGAGATCCGCGCGGCGGCGTGGGGACAAAGAGACATCATCCTGAACACACCTAGCGTGACTGCCACTGCCATTGTGTTGATGCTCGCAGCGTGCCTGGGGGGGCACACCATCATCCGCAACGCCGCCTGCGAGCCGCACATCACTGATTTGGCACATATGCTGGTGCATATGGGAGCGCAGATTAATGGCATTGGCTCCAATCGACTGACGATACAGCGGGCGCAGGAACCGCGCGGCGTTGAGTGCACTGTCAGCTACGATCACATCGAAATTGCCAGCGTGGCAGCGATTGTCGCGCTCAGCGGCGGGCGTGTGCAAATCGCGCCGGACAACGGCACACCCATGCCAGACATGCGCGTGATGACGCGCACGTTCGCGCACTTTGGCATGACGATTGACGCAGACGCCAATGTGGTGTTGGTTCCCCGCCACGAGCGCTTCACTGTAGCGACCCGTGAGGAAGACATTGACGCAAGTGTCGAAACTGCGCCATACCCCGGCTTTCCGTCAGATTTGGTGACTGTGGCGGCGGTGGTTGCCACGCAGGCAAACGGCACATCGCTCATCCACGAGAAACTGTTTAAGGATCGCCTGTTGTTCGTGGACACGCTGAAGGATATGGGCGCACACGTCATCCTGGCAGACCCACACCGCGCCATCATCGTGGGCGCGACACCGCTGCGTGGTACCTACATCCCCGCTCCAGACCCGCGCTTTGGGCTGGGGATGCTGGGCGCAACGCTGATTGCTGAGGGGGAGTCTGTTATTGACAACGCAGAGGGTTTTGACTATACCTTTGACGGCATTTTACCCCGGCTACGAGAACTCGGTGCAGACATCCGCGAAGGCGACACACCATGAGCAGCGCCCCCATGCAGCACATGACGATTAACGGCATTTCCACGGCACACGCGGTCGTCGGCGAGGGTGCGCCCGTGCTGCTGTTGCACGGCTGGGGCGCGAACGTGCCGCTCCTGTGGGCACTCATGGAACAGCTTGCAGGCAAGGGTTTTCGCTGCTACGCGCCAGACCTGCCCGGCTTTGGCGACAGTGACCCGCCGCCGTCTGCATGGACAGTGCATGATTACGCCGCGTTTGTGCTGGCATACATGGACGCACAGGCACTACAGCGTGTACACCTGTTCGGGCATTCGTTTGGGGGGCGGCTGGCGCTGGTGCTGGGTGCCAACCACGCAGACCGCCTGGACAAGATTGTGTTGTGTGACGCCGCTGGTGTGAAACCCAAAACGCCCTGGTACCACGCCCTGCCCGCTGCGCTCTACCAGACCATAAAGGACAAAATTCCGGAGGGCAGCACGCTAGACAAGCTGCGCGACCGTTACCGTCAGCGGGTCGGCAGTGCAGACTACCTGAGCGCGGGCGCAATGAAAGAAACATTCCTCGCGGTGATTGCCGAGGACTTGCTGCCGTGTGCAAGGCGAATCCAACACCCAACGCTGCTGCTGTGGGGCGAGAACGACACCGATACCCCACTGTGGCAGGCGCAGGCACTGGCAGATGCCATCCCGGACAGTGGTCTGGTGACGTTCCCAGGTGCGGGGCACTACAGCTACCTGGATGCGCTGCCAGATGCTGCGCGCGTAATTGACTACTTCTTCAAACATGATGAGTAAACCATGACCCTCGCATTCGTTATCGTGCTGGTACTTCTGTGGTGGGTCGGGACGTGCATTCGCATCTACCAGCAGGCACGCTTCTTCCAAATTGAGGAGTACATGGGCAAACGCTACCTGCGCTGGCTGTTCAGTGTGCGGGAGCGTTGGTTGCCCCGGCGCAGCGCAGCGGCGGGCGCGGCGGGTCTCATCGCCGGGTTCGTTGTGGGCGACACCGCCGTGGTTACACTGGTTGTTCTGCTAATCGCAGGGGTTGTCGCTGTGTACCCACAGTCCCCCGGCGAGGTGAAAAAGGGCTTTGTTCGCACTCAGCGTGCCACCCGGTTACTCGCGTCAGCATTTGTGCTTGCGTTGGCGCTGCTCATTCCGGCACTGTCACTAGCACGCATCCCGGATGCTGAACTGGTGCTCGTGGCAACGCACACGTTCGGTTTTACGGTGTGGTGGCTGGCGCCACAGGTGCTGGTACTGGGCAGCCTACTCATGGAACCGATAGAGCAGAATATCCGCAACGGATTCAAGCGGCAGGCACGCCAAAAGCTGGACGAAATCCGCCCAACGGTGATTGGCATCACGGGCAGCTACGGTAAAACCAGCACCAAACACTACCTTGCGCACATCCTCAATGGCAAGTATCGTGCCCTGCCCACGCCCAAAAGCTGGAACACCATCATGGGCGTGACGCGAGCAATCAACGAGAAGCTGGAACCGGGCACGGACTACTTCATCTGCGAGATGGGCGCTTACGTGCCGGGCGAAATTGAGGGTATTTCTGCGCTCACCCACCCGACGATTAGCATTGTGACTGAGGTGGGACCGCAGCACCTGGAGCGGTTCAAAACACTAGAAAACGTCGCCATCGCCAAGTACGAGATCATCAAGGGGCTACCACCGGATGGGGTGGGCGTATTCAACTACGACAACCCGCACATCCGTGAGATGGAAGCGCGAGGCTACCCATCCACGCGATTGACCGTAAGCAAGGACCCGGCACACGCAGGCAAAGTTCGCCTGCACGCCGGCAATATCGTGGAAACGCTCGACGGTTTGTGCTTCGATGTGACGGACAATGCAACGGGTGACAGTGAAACGTTCCGTACGCCGCTGGTGGGGCAGCACAACGTCACCAACTTGCTGTTGGCGACGGCAGTTGCCGTACACGAGGGCATGACACTGAATGAAGTTGCCCGCCGGGTGAAAACGCTGCAACCCGCCGAAGCACGGCTGGTGCGCAATGTGCTGCCCAACGGCATGACGATCATTAATGATGCGTACAGCGCGAACCCGGTGGGGGTGCTGTCGTCGCTGCAAGTGCTGGGGATGCACGAGGATGGGCGGCGTTTACTCATCACGCCGGGCATGGTGGAGCTTGGGCACCTGCACGAGCAAGAAAACTACAAGCTGGGGCAGGCAGCGGCACAGCACGCCACCGATGTGATTCTCGTGGGCGCGGCACAAACTGAACCCGTCAATGCGGGTTTGCTTGCAGCAGACTTCCCGCAAGAGCGCCTGATGGTGATGGACACCGTCACCGAGGCGATTGCATGGTACCAGGAGCACCTGGGCGCCGGGGACACGGTGCTCTTCTTGAATGATTTGCCGGATACGTACTAACGATGTTGGGGGCGGGCGACGATGCTTACTCACAGCGCACACCAAACAGCCATCAGGAGCAACCATGAGCGGCAACGCAAAATCTACAGTCGGCGTAATCTTCGGCGGGCGCTCCGTCGAGCATGATGTGTCCATCGTCACCGGGCATCAGGTCATGCGGGCGCTGCTGAACCACCCACAATACGATTTGATCCCGATTTATATTGATCGACAGGGGCAGTGGTTCACGGGTGCGCCGCTAATGGACTTGAAAAACTACAACGGGCACATCACCGACCTGATGGGTGTGCAAGAAGTGGCGTTTTCCCCCAGCACGCAGCATGGCGGCATCATCGTGAACCCGGGCAGCGGCTTCTTGCGCAAAAGCCGGGTCGTCGAACTGAATATGGTGTTCCCAACCATTCATGGTTCCCACGGCGAGGATGGCACGCTGCAAGGGCTTTTCGAACTGGCGGACATCCCTTACGTGGGCTGTGGGGTGCTGGCAAGCGCCATCGCTAACGACAAAATCCTGACGAAAGTGGTGCTTAAGCAGTACCAAATTCCGGTGATCGACGCGGTGAGCTTTAGCCGGGAGGAGTGGGCGGCAGATAGTGATAAGGTGATGCAGCAGGCAACCCTGCACCTGAGCTTTCCGCTGTTTGTGAAGCCCGCCACGCTGGGTTCCAGCATTGGCATCGGCAAGGCAACCGACGAGCGCACGCTGCGCACGGCAATTGACCTTGCGCTGCGCTTTGACCGTCGTGTGTTGGTGGAAAAGGCAGCGGAAGGTGCAATTGAGATCAACTGCGCCGTGATGGGCAGCGGCTACGACGTACGAGCGTCTGTGCTGGAAAAGCCTGTCTCGTTTGATGAGTTCCTCACCTATGAGGAGAAATACTTGCAGGGCAGCGGCGGCATGAAGAGCGCCGAGCGCGAAATCCCCGCGCCCATTGCCGATGAGCTGACCGAGCAAATCCAGGCAACGGCAATTAATGCGTTCCAGGCGATAGAAGGCAGCGGCACCGCCCGCATGGACTTCCTCGTTATGGAGGACACAGGCGAGTTTTACCTCAACGAAATTAACACCATGCCCGGCTCGCTGGCGTTTTACCTGTGGCAGGAAATGGGCATGGCACCGCGTCAGGTCGTGGATGCTCTGCTAGAAGACGCGCTCAAAATCGGCAAGCAGAAGCGCGACACCGTCTACGACTACAAAACGAGCCTGGTAGAAATGACGGCGGAGCGGGGGTTAAAGGGCGTTAAGGGCAAGAGCAAAATCCGCTAGGCACACTGCCGCGCCCGCACATTTTTCGCCCAAACGCGGTTTTGCTTCTACAATTGTGCAAACGCTTCTTTAACACCGTCGTCCGCAGAGGAGGGATCACATATGCAGCTTGCCCGCTCTCCCCGGTTTTGGGTTTACTGCCTGCTCGTGATGTGCATACCCGTGCTCATCGGTGCGTGCGGTGCTACCGTGCCGGAACCGCCGTTCCAGGGTGTGATGGTGCCCACCCGCATCCCAACGAGCACACCCGCCCCAATCGCGGTCGCAGATGTGCCCATCAATGCGATTTTCCCCGTGGCGGAAGCAGATACACTCGAATTCGATGCTCCATACACGGGTGAGATCAGCGACGATAACTATGCGGTGCTGCTCACGTTTGCGGGGCAGGCGGGGCAAACGGTTGACATCGAGACGGATGCCGAAGAGGGTGCTGTCGATACATTCCTCATCCTACGCACAGCGGACGGGCGCGAACTCGCTCGCAACGATGACCGCGATGCGGATAACCGCAGTGCGGCACTCTTCGGCGTCGAACTGCCGGAGACGGGCAACTATACAGTGGTGGTCACACGCTTCCGGCAGCGCTTTGGGGAAACAGAAGGCGAATTTACGGCTACGCTGAGCGAGGCAGCGGGCGGCAACCCGCCCACAGACCGCACCCGGCTGATTGGCTACGATGTCGCGCAGTTCGGCACCATCAACAGCACCGATGCGACAGAGGCGTACACGTTCGAGGGCGCGGCGGGCGATGTGATTACGGCAACGATGACCGCAACCAGCGGCAACCTGGACCCAACCCTGCGGCTAACAGACGAAGCGGGCAACGAAATTGCGATCAACAGCGACATCAACCGGGTGAGCGACCCGAATGCACAGATTGCCGATTACACGCTGCCGTACAGCGGCTACTATACGCTCATTGCAACGCGCTACCTTGCCGCCCGTGGCAGCAGCACCGGGCAGTACGACCTTGTGGTGCGCCAGACAGATTCCACAGCGCCAGAAGCGCTGCAAGCACAAGTCAGTGCCGTGCTCTCCTACTACGAGTCCAGTACGCTGTACGAAGACAATCTCGGGTTGATGGAGGCGGAAGGCGGCTTCTTTGTGGGGGATCGTTTAGACGGTGATGTTGGCGAGATTGAAGTGCAGACCGTGCTTGCGTTCTACCTGCCTATAATGCCGTCTGTGGATGGCAATGTGGTGATTGCCGAAGCAGCGCTAGACCTACGGCGCTGTGTAGAGGACGGGCTAGGGTTCGATGCAGTGAGCGGCTTCTTTGTGTACATCGATGCAATCCAGCGGCTGACCTCACAGACCAGCTTTTTACCCGGCGATGAGGCTGAGCTACTGGGCAATCCCAATGCCTGTGTCATCGTTGATGTGACGGAGGCAGTGCAGCGTGCCTACGACGCGCAGCAGACCTTGGTGCAGTTCCGGGTGGTGCCGCAGGCATCACTAGAAAACGAACAAACGGACGCGCTAATCTTCACAGATCCACGCCTCACGCTCACGTTGGAGGGTTAGTCGCTGCTGCTGTCTTTTGGCACGAAGCGGTAGCCCACACCATACTCATTCTGGATGTAGATCGGCGTTTTAGAATCCGGCTCCACCTTGCGCCGCAGGTGAGAGACGTAAATGCGTGGGTAGTGATGCTCTGTGGTGTACTCAAAGCCCCAAACCTGCTCTAGCAACTGCTGGAACGTGAGCACCTCGCCGGGGTGACGGATAAACGTTGCTAGCAGCTTGAACTCCGTCGGCGTCAGGCGGATTTCCTCCCCGCCGACGTTCACGCGCCGCGTGTTCAGGTCAACCTTGAGGTAGTCGTCTTTGTAGATGAGCGGCTGCGACTTGGGCTGGTCGAACAGCTTGGAGCGGCGCAGTAGTGCCCGGATGCGTGCCTGGAACTCGACATTGGGCAGGGGTTTGCGCATGAACTCATCTGCGCCGATGTTCAGCCCCTCCGCAATTTGATGCTCGGTGACTTCGGTTGCTGTCATCATGAGTATCGGCACGTCGGAAACTTCCCGGATGCGCTGGCACACCGTCATGCCGTTGATGCCACCTGGGAGTTCAAGGTCCAATAGCACCAGGTCAGGAGTGCTATCCTGAAAGCGGCGAACGCCTTCCTGACCGTCTTTTGCCGTGAGCACTTCGTAGCTGTTCAGCTTCAGTTCCAACTGGAGCGAGCGTGCCATTTCCGGGTCGTCTTCTACGATTAGAATGCGGGCAACCATGCGTCTACCTCATCACTTCCGCTAGCTATTCTCCATAATCTTACGGATAGTATACCATTTGCTGCGTCAAACTGCGATTTTCCGCTGATGTGGGGTGCATTCCATTTTGGGGTGCAGATTTGCATCCCACCGCCTCTAGCTCAAAGCTAGAGGCTATCCGGTTCCACCCAGAAGCATCTGAAGCAGCTCGGACTGGGCGGTTTTGGGCGTTGCTACGTCTATGTGACAGGTACTCGTTGAGCGCGGTACAATGGCGCAAATTTCCATATTGGCACGTACACAACAGGAGCACTTCACACATGGCGAAGGTCGGGTACATCGGCTTGGGCATTATGGGCGCAGCAATGGCGCGTAACCTCATGAAGGCGGGGCACGAATTGGTGGTTCACAACCGCAGCCGTGCCATTGTAGACCAGCTTGCCAGTGAGGGTGCGACACCCGCACAGTCTCCAAAACAAGTGGCAGAACAGGTCGATTTTGTGTTCACCAACCTGCCAGACTCCCCCGACGTAGAGAAAGTGGCACTAGACCCCACCGACGGGATTATCGCGGGCGCAAAGTCTGGGCAGATTTTCGTGGATAACAGCACCATCAAGCCTGAGACGGCGCGGAGCATTGCCGCAAAGTTTGAAGCAGTCGGCGTGATGGCACTGGACGCACCCGTTAGCGGCGGGGACATCGGCGCACGCGAGGGTACGCTGACGATCATGGTGGGCGGACCGCAAGAGGCGTTCGACAAGACCGCACCCCTGTTCGACGCGATGGGCAAGAAGTACGTGCTGGTGGGCGACAGCGGCGCTGGGCAAATAGCCAAGGTGTGCAACCAGATCATCGTGGGGGCGCAGATGGTCGGCATGGCGGAGGCACTCATCACCGCGCAGAAGTCCGGTGTAGACCCGCAGCGGGTGGTGGCAGCAATCCAAAACGGTGCCGCGCAGATGTGGTCACTCGACGTAAAGCCGCCGCGCTTGTTCGCTGGCAACCGGGAACCCGGCTTTAAGGCGTACATGCAGCACAAAGATCTCGGTATTGTGTTAGACACAGGGCGGGCGTATGGTGCACCACAGCCGCTTAGCGCATTGGTAATGCAGTTGTTCACGGCAATGCTGGAGCAGGGCAACGCGGAGCTAGACAACAGTGCCATTGTGTCCGTCTACGAAACGCTTGCCAATATGCAACTCGTGGAGCCAGACAAACCATAACGCAAAAAGGTGTCACAGTTTGGTTTGCACGTGTTGGTAACTTTTCACATCGGTGGAGTTGCCGCGCCCGCAAAACGCGGTTTTCGGTTATGATTGTCGAAATAACGAGCGTGCCCGAAGCAGGGCGGGCACGCTTAGCACAAGTGATGCAAGCAAGTGAAGGTCTGGTGTTATGACGATTCTCGGTGCCGCTATCGAAATCGGGTTACTTACGTTCAGCCTATCCGTGATAACCGGTATATGCAAGCTCGCTCGCGTCGCCACGGACGCAACTATTATTGCCATTGTGCTGTTCGGCTTTTGTTATGCCCTCACCGTGGTCACACGCGGAGACATGAACCAGAAGGACAAAAACGTCTACCGCCAGTGACCTCAATCCGTCCGGAGCGCGTCATCCAAAAACGCCACAACATCCTGCATCCGGTGCTCTAGCACCCACTCGTCGCTCATGTGGTCTACGCCTTCCAGGTGCCAGAACGTCACGTTGTCACCAGCGGCGGCGAGAATCCGCTCTGCGCTTGTATAGGGCACGTCGGCGTCTCGGTTGCCATGCACCAGCAGCACCGGTTGCCCCGGCAGCGAACAACGTGGGCAAGCGGGTGCGTAGTCCACGCGGGTGAGCACGCCCACAAAGCCGATAATCAAGTCACGGGTGGGGCGGGGTGGCAGGCGGTAGTTGTACCACACGCGGTCGCCAATCACCTCTGTGATGGACGAATAGGGGCTGAGTGCCACCACTGCGCCGATGTCGTCAATTTGCTCGGCAGATAGCAGCGAAATGCTCGCCCCCAAGGAGTGCCCCATAATGGCAATGTCGCGGGTGTTGCCGCCAGGGCGGGCGCGGATGTAGTCTACCGCTGCCTGCACATCGTACACCTCGTTGATACCGTAGGTCAGTCGGCTCTCCTTGCTGCTAGCACCGTGCTTGCGCACATCGAACAGCACTGCGCCATAGCCCGCTTCGTAGAGGGCAGCAGCTTGTGGCAGCAGTTGCTCTCGGTTGCCGCTGCGCCCGTGCACATAGATCACAACCGCGCCCTCGTCGCTTGGCGGTGGGACGACCCACGCGGCGAGCATTTCACCATCCTGCGTCGTCAGCGTCACGTCCTGGAAGGGTAGATCAAATGCGGCGGGGTCTTGCGACGGTAGCTGACGGCGTGGATTGTCAAACAAAACCGTGAACCACACGCCCAGCACAATAATCACGGCGGCACCCGCTGCAACCAGGATGCCCATGCGACGTGCCCATTGCGTTCTGAGAAGATGCAAACGTTGCGCTCCCTGCATTTCAACGACGGTCGTTTGTATAATACCGTTAATCAACAATCCTAGGAACAAACACCAGTGGAAGAACGTGTACAAAAGCTCATGGCACAGGCGAACATCGCGTCGCGCCGTGCCAGCGAGAAGATCATCGAGGCGGGGCGCGTGACGGTCAACGGCAAAGTGATTACCGTGGGCGACAAAGCAGACCCCGACAAAGACCGCATCGAAGTGGATGGCAAGCCGCTGCAACTGGACACCGCCCCTATTTACGTCGCGGTGCACAAGCCCATCAACGTGCTGAGCACTAACAAGGGGCACGCCGGGGATGACCGACCGACTGTGCGCGAAATCCTGCCGCTAGACGGGCACCTGTTCACGGTAGGGCGGCTGGACGCAGAAAGTACCGGGCTGGTCATCATGACGAACGACGGCGAGCTGGCGAACCGCCTCACGCACCCGCGCTACCGCCACACCAAAACGTACAAAGTGCAGGTACACGGGCTGCCCCCGCGTGATGTAGTCGAACAGTGGCAGGAGGGCGTTTACCTGGAAGATGGCAAGACGGCACCGTGCATCGTGCGGGTAAAAAACGGCAATCCCAAGCTTTCCACGCTGGAAATCATCATGACGGAGGGCAAGAACCGCCAAATCCGTCGCGTGGCGTCGCAGTTGGGCTACCCGGTGCATCGGCTCACCCGCGTGGCGATTGGGCGCTTCCACCTGGGCAAGCTGCGACCCAACGAGTACAAAATCCTGACCGAGCACGACGTGAACCTGCTCAAGTCGCCTGACCCCGACATTCGGCTCATCCCCGGCTACCAGACGAAGCAGCGTCCGTTCACGGGCGGCAGTGGGCGCAAAGGCAAGCGCGGGAACAAGAAATAGGCAATGGCAGCGAATACAGCAGCAGTGGAGCAAATCCGGCAGCAGCAGGCGCAAATCGCGTGGCGACGCCGCCTGATGAAAACTGTGCTCAAACCCATTGGCTTTGACCTGCTGTGGGATGTGACCGTCACGGGTACGGAGCACATCCCGGCGGAGGGTGCCACTATCCTCATGATGAACCACATCTCCGGGCTAGACCCTATTTTGTGCATCGGCGCGGTAGACCACCGCTTTGTAGTACCCATGTCCAAGATCGAAAACGCACGTCACCCGGTGAGCGGGGCGTTTTTGCGCAGTTGGGGGGTGTATACCGTTGATCGTGAGACGCTTGATCGGCAGGCAATCACGCAATCTGTAGACCTACTGCGCAGCGGGCAGTTGATCCTGATCGCACCGGAGGGCACCCGCCACCCGGAGGGGCTGGCACCCGGCAAGGACGGGATGGCGTACATCGCTGCCAAGGCAGACGCGGTCATTGTCCCCACGGCGATTTCCTACGCGCAGGGCTGGTACGACAGCCTGCGGCGGGCGCGGCGGCATCGCATCAGCGTGAACTTCGGGCGTGCCTTCCGGCTCCGCACGGGTGGGCGCAGGCGCATCCCACGGGATGAACTCGCGCAGATGACGCAGGAGTGTATGTATCAGCTTGCGCTTGCGGTGGTCGATGAGGATGCTCGGGGTGTTTACAGCGATGTAGAAAACGCCACAACCAAGCATTTGACATTTTTGACCTGACAAACACTGCCCACTTAACAAAAATCACCATATCGTATCCGCTCATTGGGTGCTAAAGTATGGACGCAATTGTGGGCTTACGTAGACGATTTTGTCTCACCCACAAGGGTGCAGAGGTTATGCACCATAGAGACAGAAGTAGAGAAACAAAGAAGTTTGCAGCATACTACCCCACACCAAAGCGGTTTGTTTGTGCAGCACTCCAATGTACTCTCCACACGTGATGCGCAGCTTTTTACGGGCATGTGCTCACAGCAGTCTATGGCACAACCTCATTCAACAACATCACACAAGGAGTGATACACAATGGCTGAACGTTCACAGGGCGTCGTAAAGTGGTTCAACGCTGAAAAGGGTTATGGTTTCATTTCCCAAGAAGGCAGTGATGACCTCTTCGTACACTACTCCGAGATCAAGGGCACGGGTTACCGCTCCCTGAACGAGGGTGACAAGGTGGAGTTCGAGATTACGCGTGGTCAGAAGGGGCTACAAGCTAGCTCCGTCAACGTAATCAAGGAATAAGCTGCCGCTAGGCTAGCATCTAACGGGGCGGGCACATGGTGCTCGCCCCTTTTTGATTCTCTATAAAAAACGCAACGCCCCCAACTACTCGACAGTCAGCGTGTAACTTCCGCCCTCTCCATCGTCCCAACTGCCAACCGTAATCTGATATTCTCCGGCGAATTCCAACGTGTAGATAATCTGCGCGTTGTTGAAGCTCAACGAATTATCGTCGTTGGTGAGCTCAAAGCTGAACTGATTGAGTCGCAAATAGGCGTCGAAGTCGTCGGATTCCAACGTGATGGTCAAGGTTGTGTCGGACTGGACTGAAACTGTGTAGAGTTGGCGCTCACCGACTTCAATAGTTCCCGTCACTTGCTGACCCTGCTCAATAGTCCCCATATTGGTTGTCGTCGGACCAACGCCAGCCTCAATGACGGGGGCGTCGTCGTTCGCAGACTCGAACGGGAGCAGCGGAACGGGTTCTACAATCGTTATCGTATATTCCCCACTGCCTGCGTTGGCATAGCTGGTCACCTGCACGGTGTACGTGCCGGGTGCCTCTGCCCTGTAGAAAAACTGTGAATTGGTGTCTTCGCCGCCGTCATCATCGCCGCCGAGATCAGCGCCGTCTGGACCGATCAACCCGGCGTACGTATCGAAGTCGTCAGAGTTCACATTGACCTGTATCTCTTGTCCAGCCGCCAATGTGACGGTGTAGTCGGCGGTGGACTCGGTCAGGGTTGCAGCAATAGTTTCACCGTTGCTTTCGGCTCCGTCCGGTGTGGTGACGGTAAATGGCGTGGACTGCCCAATCTCGAAGATAAACGGTCCCGAAACGTCGCTGCCGAATGCGGTGGCGATGATGCGATGTGTGCCCGTTTGCATCGCACAAAAGTCCTCATAGGCGTTAGGACCGACTCCATCGTCGTCATCCTCGAACACCTGCACCCCAGACGGATCGAAGCCGATAAGCCGTGCGTCGAAGCCGCCCTGTGGTGCACCAAACTGGATCGTCACGCATTGTTCAGCGGATAGATCAACACTGAAGATCAGTTCCTCGGTGAATTGACCCTCCACGCGTTCCCCTACAGCAATCTGCTGCGCTTCTGCCGCTGGTGATACGCTCAGTATGAACGAGCCAGACGGCGTACCATTAAAGCTGGTTGCACGGATGATGTAATCGCCACCTGTGGGCGCGGCGAATGTCAGTTGTGAATTGGTGCCATCGCCGCCGTCATCGTTGCTGTTGATTTCGTTGCCATTTGCGTCAAGAACGAACAAAAAGGCATCAAACGCATCGGATACCAAGTCAATGGTAATTGCCTGACCCGTTTCGAGAGCAATGACGTAATCAATCGGCGTTCCATCTGCTTCGCCTGTAATGGAATCACCAAGGTTGATGGGCGTTTGAGCAAAGGCAGGCAGCGCGAGCGCCAACGCTGCGAGCAAGAGTGTGATGCAAAGATCCCGTTTGGTAAACATGGACTTCTCCTGTAGGTTTACATGAACAGGGCAAGTCAAGTGTTGCCCTGTAATGTTCATTATGATCTAGTGAACACCCCTGTGGGAATCATACGCACGTTAAAAGATGGTAAAGGTTGGTATAAGGTATAGGAGCACCAGCGGCACTCGATACATGTGCAGAGTTTTGCTCACTGCGGGTTAAGCCGCTGCATTTGCTTTCGCCAAGCCCCCTCGTAATAATTGACAAAAACGCATTGCTGAGAGGACACTCCCACACATGGCAGCACAAATCGGCATCATGCTAGAAGGTCAATTCGGGCTGAACTGGGGCAGGCTGGAGAAAATCGCCAAAACGGTTGAAGACAGCGGCTACCAATGCCTGTTCCGCAGCGATCACTTCTCCATCGGGCGCAATGACGATTCTTTGGAGTTGTGGATGTCGCTCAATTGGCTGGCAACACACACAGAGCGCATTGAGTTCGGTCCGCTGGTCGCGCCCGTCACGTTCCGGCACCCGTCGATGACGGTACGTTATGCGGCGGCAGTCGATGACCTGAGCGGTGGTCGCATGGTGCTGGGGTTGGGTGCGGGCTGGCACGACGCTGAACACGAACAGTGGGGCGTGCCTTTCTATGACTTCCCCACCCGCTACGATATGTTCACAGACCAGCTAGAGATGACCAAGCGCCTGCTAGAAAGTGATGCCCCCGTCAGTTTTGAGGGCAAGCACTTCTCGCTGAAGGAGGCAGTTTTGCTGCCGCGCCCACAGCGCCGCACACCCATCTTGATCGGCGGTAATGGACCGAAGCGCACGCTGCCACTCGTTGCCAAGTACGCCGACGAGTGGAACGCGGTGTTTCTTGATCGGGAGGTGTACAAAGAACGTGCGGGCATCCTGGACGGCTACCTTGCGGAGCAGGGGCGCAAACCAGAGGATGTGAAGCGCTCCCTGATGACGCGGGTTGTTTATGGTAAGACGGACGCCGACGTGAAGGCACGGGCGGAGGCAGCAGGCGAAGACCTGGATAAGCTGCGCGAAGAACATCGCATTGTGGGCACGCCGCAGGAAATCGTGGATCAGTTGGGCGCATGGACAGAAGCGGGCGTGCAACGGTTTATGTTGCAGTGGCTAGACATGGACGACACGGACGGCATCGCAGAGATGGCACAGGACATCCTGCCGCACTTCCACGCGACGGCGTAGCCCGACCGATGCTTCGTATGTTGGTTATGGGTGTGCTGGCGGTGCTCCTCACAGCAGCGGGCACCCCCGTTCGTGCTCAGTCTGCGAACTTGCCGCCGCTAGAGCCAGGAGACATTATTCTCACCCGGCGTGACCCGCGCACTTGCCACCCGATTTTTGAAATCACCTGCCATGCTTATGTGCTCTACAACGGGTATTGGATGCACAACGCGATTGTGGTGGAGCGTGATGGTGTGTTGCAACTGGTGGAGTCCACGTCTGAGGCAGGTGTAACGCTGCGCGGACTGGACAGCCCCTATATCGCGTTTGCCAGTGATGTAACCATTGTGCGGGTGGACGCGCCGCCGGAGGTCCGCCGCGCCGCCGCCGATTACGCGCTGGCGCAGGTGGGCAAGCCGTTTAGCTGGCGTTACTTCCACAAGCGGCGCACCGATGCGTTCTATTGCAGCCAGCTTGCTTGGAGCGCCTACCAGCAGGTGGGCATTGACCTGGATGCGAACTATTTGTTGGAGCAACCGCTGTTTCGGCTGATCTATACAGCGACGGGCACCCAAACTGCTTACTGGACGTTCGCGCTGGCACGAACGACCGTTTCTCCCGATGATCTGGTGCGCAGCCCGCACACGTTTGTGGTAGAGCGCGATGGCACTCACTGACCAGATTGAGAACATCACAGGCAAGCGACCGACCAGTACCCGCTCACTGCACGGAGGTATGGTGGGCGATGTGTACGCGGTCACCATGCCGGGCGGGGACAAACTCGTTGCCAAGGTCGATCCGACGCGACAGGCGATGCTTGCCCGCGAGGGCTATATGCTGCGTTACCTGCGTGAACATAGCCAACTGCCAGTGCCGGATGTGCTGCACAGTGACGATAGCCTGTTGCTCATGACGTTCATAGAAGGCAGCAGTCACTTTGACGCGGGGGCACAGGCACACGCAGCAGAGCTACTGGCTGACCTGCACCGCATCACTGCGCCACGCTTCGGGCTGGACGCGCATACATTGATCGGTCCCATCCACCAGCCGAACCCGTGGACGGACAACTGGCTTGCCTTCTTTCGCGATCAGCGTTTGCTGTACATGGCGGATGTGATGACCGGGCGCGGACGGTTGCCCACGCCGCTGCGCAAACGCATCGACAAGCTTGCCACCCGCTTAGACGAGTTCATCATTGAACCGCAGGCACCATCTCTTATCCACGGGGATGCCTGGACGACCAATATCCTCGCGCAAAACGGGCGCATCACCGGGTTCATTGACCCGGCGATTTACTACGGGCACCCGGAGATTGAATTGGCGTACACTACCTTGTTTGGCACGTTCGGGGAATCGTTCTTCCGCCGCTACACGGAAATTCACCCGCTGGAACCGGGCTTCTTTGAGTTGCGGCGCGACCTGTACAATCTGTATCCGCTGTTGGTGCATGTGCGGCTTTTCGGCGGCGGCTACGTGAACAGCGTGGCACGCATTTTAGATAAGCTAGGGGTATAATTGGTTAGTGTGCACAAACATGTTCATGCAGAATATGTGGTTGCTTCCCAACGGAAAGTGCGGTAAGCTTTGTGCCGTAATCAATAGAGCGTAATATTTGGAATAACCTGATGTCCGTACTCACTAGTGCAGAAAAAAAGGCAAAGAAGCGCAACCCAACCCGGTAGTTTGGGCGTTTTTTGCTTGAGTACGTACAAGTCAAGAAAACAAGAGACCGCCCAGCGAGGCGGTTTTTTTGTTGCACAGCACAGGATTGCATCATGTATACGGCAGACATTCTCATCAGCAAGAAGGCAAAGAAGGTGAAGAAGCC
>CAYVGI010000083.1:0-1738 GCA_964451095.1 uncultured Anaerolineaceae bacterium | reverse complement strand
TAGACCCGGTCGAGATTGACCTCGCGCCGGAAGCAGAAGAGGACTGGGGCGAATAGCCATGCGCGTCGGTATTCTGGTAACGCACATCCGTGCGGAGGAAAAACTGCTGATTGAGGCGTTCCGGGCACAGGGCGCAAACCCAGACGTGCTGCTCGACCGCGAGCTAAACGTAGACGTGACGGGCGACGCCTCTCAGCCAGCGCCCAGCGGCGTGCCCTGGGCAGATTACGATGTGATTGTCGAGCGCTGTGTGAGCACATCACGCGGCACCTATGCCCTGCTGCTGCTAAACGCATGGGGTGTCCGCACCATCAACACATATGCCACGGCGAGCCTGTGCGAGGATAAGCTGGCAACGTCGGTGGCGCTGGCACAGGCAGGCGTCCCGCAGCCAAACACCCGCGTTGCGTTCACGCCAAACAGCGCCATGCAAGCAATTGATGACCTCACCTACCCGGCAGTGCTCAAGCCCGTCACAGGCTCCTGGGGGCGGTTGCTCGCCCGTGTGAACGACCGAGATGCCGCCGAGACAGTCATCGAACATCGGCAGGTGCTGGGCAACTATCAGCATCATGTGTACTATGCGCAGCAGTACGTGGAAAAGCCAGGGCGAGACATCCGCGCATTTGTCGTCGGGGAGCGCACCATCTGCGCGATCTACCGTGACAGCGCCCACTGGATCACCAACACGGCACGCGGTGGGCAGGCATCCAACTGCCCAGTCACGGATGAACTAAATGAGTTGTGCCTGCGGGCGGCAAATGCTGTTGGCGGCGGTGTGCTGGCGATAGATATCATGGAAGACCCACAGCGCGGCTATCTCCTCAACGAGATCAACCACACCATGGAGTTCCGTAACAGCAGCGCACCCACGGGCGTAGACATCGCCGCTGAGGTAGTGCGTTACGCGCTGGCCCAGGCAGAGGTGAGCGCGTAATGGTGAGCGTGGGCATCGTGGGGGGCAGCGGCTACACAGGCGGGGAACTGCTGCGGCTGCTGCACAGCCACTCACAGGCGGAAGTCACACAGATCACCAGCCGCCGGGAAACCGGGAACTTCGTCCACAAAGTACACCCGTTCATGCGCGGCGGGAGCAAGCTCAAGTTCACCCACCCAGACGCGCTGCAAGCTGCCGATGTGCTGTTCTTGTGCCTGCCGCACGGCAACTCATCCCGCCGCATAGATCACTACGCGGAACTCGCACCCACAGTCATTGACCTCAGCGCAGACTTCCGCTTGGCGGACACGGAGACCTATGCCCGTTGGTACGGCGAAGCGCACCCGGCACCGAGCTGGCTAGAGCGCTTTGTGTATGGGCTGCCGGAAGTGAACCGGGAACTGCTCCAAGGTGCTTCTTACGCAAGCGGGGTAGGGTGTAACGCGACTGTGGTCAATTTGGCGCTGCTGCCGCTGGCACGCGCCGGGATGCTGACGAGCGTCGCTGCAGAAATCAAAGTCGGCTCGTCAGAGGCAGGCGCAACGGAGAGCGCGTCGTCACACCACCCGGTGCGCAGCGGTGCCGTCCGTGCCTACAAACCCACCGGGCACCGTCACACCGCAGAGGTACAGATGGTGCTGGGCACCGAGGCACGGGTGCACTTCGCGGTAACGGCAATCGAACTGGTGCGCGGCGTTCACCTGACGGCGCACTGTTACCTGGACGCACCCGTCGAGGAGAAGGACGTGTGGCAGGTGTACCGTCGGACGTACAAGAGCGAGCCGTTTATCCGGCTGGTGA
>CAYVGI010000082.1:0-21852 GCA_964451095.1 uncultured Anaerolineaceae bacterium | reverse complement strand
GGCGTGTCAGTTGGCGTGTTGGACGGCGTGAATGTGTTCGTCGGGGTGCGTGTGGGCGTATCGGATGGTGTGGGTGTGTCTGACGGTGTCGAGGTCGGTGTGCTGGTCGGCGTCAGCGTGTTGGTTGGCGTGTGCGTCGGTGTTTCTGTGGGGGTGTTGCTAGGCGCTAGCGCCACCGGAACCGCACGCAGGTTGCCCGCCGCGTCAATTGACGATGAAATCCGTACCCAGCCCAACGCATCCTCGTCTAGCTGCACCTGGTACCACTGGTCATCCTCGCTGATGCCCACAATATCCACTGCCTCGTCCTGGTCTAGTGTGGCGATGATGCGGTAGTCATTGCTCGGACCAAGCCGTACCACAATGTTGCTGCGGATGCTCACTGCCTGTGGGGTAGCGGGTGTGGGCGTGTTTGACGGTGTAGAGCTTGGCGTGGCGGTGCCGGTCGGCGGGATAACGATTACCGTTGGTCTGCGGGTGGGGGTATGGGTCGGCGTGGGGCTTGGGGTGTGTGTTTGCGTGGGAACCAGACCCATCGCCACAAACAGCCCACCGGGTGGGTCGTTTTGGCTCTGTATAAAACTCAACAGTATAGTGCCAATCAGCAGCAGCACACCGCCGACAATCGCCGCCGTGGGCACGCGCCTTTTAGGTTGCAAAGGCAGGCGCTCATCGGAGAGCATTTCGGTTGCCTGCATCTTCTCCCCGGCGATGCGCTGCCCAGTTGTTGTTGGCAGGTCACGGTCATTCGGGTCAACTGCCTGCGGGGTGGGCAGCGTCGTTGTGAAGAACCCGGTCGGCTCGTGGAGCGCGTTGGCAGTGTCATCTGCGGGCAGCGCCTCCGCCAATGCCTCGACGAATGCAGTGACATCCGGGTAACGGTCTGCGGGTTCTTTTGCCAGCACCTTGTCAAACACCGTGTCAACGATGGCGCCGAGTTCCGGGCGCAATGCGCTTGCTTTGGGCGGCGGCTCGTTCAGGTGCATGTTTAGCAGCGCAAATGGCGTCGGCGCGTCGAACGGCAGCTTGCCCGCCAGCAGCGCAAATGCCATCACGCCCAGCGAGTATTGATCTGACGCAGGCAGCGGGTCTTTGCCCTGCCACTGCTCCGGCGGCATGTACGACGGCGTGCCCACGGTCGTGCCCGTGCCGGTAAGCTGGCTGGTGACTTCCATTAGCTTGGCGATGCCAAAATCCACCAGGAAGGCGTTACCCTGCTGGTCGAACATCACATTGCTTGCTTTGATGTCCCGGTGCACTACCCCGCGCCCGTGGGCATAGTCCAGGGCGCTGGCAAGCTGGCGCAGCACCCGCAGCACCTCCGGCACCGATGCTAGCGGGCGCTCGCGTGATTGGTTGTAGCCGATGCGCATATCCAGCGAGCCACCCGTGAGCAGGCGCATGACGACGTAGTTCACATCGCCTTGCACGCCATAATCATGGATGGGCACAATATTGGTGTGTTCCAGGGAAGCAGCAATCAGCGCCTCTCGATTGAAGCGCTCGATGTAGTCCGGGTTGCTGGTAAGGCGATTGCTTAGCACCTTCACGGCAACGTCGCGGCGCAGGTTCACCTGCACGCCACGATAAACGGCCCCCATGCCGCCCGTGCCAATGAGCTTACGCAGTTCATATTGCCCTAGCCGGGTTCCTTCCAGCGAGTCTACGCTGACCATGCTTTACCACGCCCCTTGCGCCATTGCTTACAAGTTCACTGTAACCGATTTGCGAGTGCGAAAACATGCTCTTTCGGGTTAACCAACCAAACTCTATCTTTGCGCAGCGCTAGGGGCGCAGGCTGGTTACAGGCAGCCAACCGTCGCTGCCGCTGGGCGTGCGCACACGCCACCAGTCTTGCCCGTTGCCGTCCTGTCGCGGTCCCTCAATGATGCTCATGGGCGTTCCCTCAGACACCTGATCGACCGAGATGCCGCTATTCACGCCGCTGAACACAAATGTGTTGCCCGTAGCAAACACCAACTGCCCCGGCGAGAAGTTACCCGGTGCTGGCGGCGCGGTGGGTGGTGGTGGCTCTGTGGGCGGACGAGTGGGCTGTTGCTGCCCGCCGGGTATACGGGTTGTGGGTACCCGTGTGGGTGCCGCGCTAGACCCAGCTAAACTTGACTCCGGTACCCAGCCGTCGCTGTCGCCAGGCGTGCGCACACGCCACCAGACCTCATCCCCGGCGCGGCGCGGACCTTCGAGAATGGTCACAATTGTGCCCGCGCTCACACGATCAACCGAGATGCCGCTGTTGGGGCTGCTGAATACGAACTGCGTTTGGGTTACGCGCACCTGCCCGCCCGGTACAAGCTGACCCAGCACGGGTGCCGCCGTCTCGTCATCGTCTGGTGGCAGTGCTGTGCGTGTGCGGGCGTTGGGCGTGCGCGTCAGCGTGAGCAGCGGCGTTGCCTCCTCAATGAACTCCGGTGGCTCCGGTCCGAGGTCGGTCGCCAGCACCCAGCCAGAGAGCAAGCGCTCCGTCCGCACGGAGTAGAAGCGTTCTCCGGCAAGATCAAAGTACGTCCTGCCTGTGGTAGTGATGTTCACCACCTCCACCTCATCCTCTGGTGCCAGCACGCCGATAACGTCCCCGCCTACGGTGCCAAACAGCGGGGTTTGCCGCTGCGCAAATAACATCAGCCCGACTTCTGGGATGCCCGGTGGTGTGGGTGTCGCTGACGCGGTTGGCGTTAGCGTGTTTGTGCTGGTCGGCGTCAGTGTGTGCGTGGGTGTGTCGCTCGGCGTTGGCGTGTCCGACGGGGTTGGTGTGTTGCTGGGTGTACGGGTGGGCGTGGTCGTATGCGTCGGTGTGGGCGTATTTGTCGGCGTTGACGTGTTTGTCGGTGTGTCGCTCGGCGTCGGCGTGTTGGTTGCGGTGGGTGTGTTCGTCGGCGTATCGGACGGGGTTGCGGTCTCCGTCGGCGTGGATGTGTTGGTGGGCGTATCCGATGGCGTGGCAGTTTCGGTCGGTGTGGATGTGTTGGTGGGAGTCGCGGTCTCCGTCGGTGTGTTCGTTGCCGATGGTGTGATCGTCGGTGTGGCAGTATCCGTCGGCGTATCGGACGGTATGGGTGTGTTGGTTGGTGCTAGCGCAACAGGCACCATACGCAAGTTCCCTGCCGCCGCCACCGAGGACGAAATACGCACCCAACCTGCCTGCCCATCCGCCAGTGCCACCTGGTACCACTGGTCATCCTCGCTAATGCCTGTGATGTCAATTGCGTCGTCTGTGTCCAGCGTGCTAATGATTGGGTAGTCGTTACCGGGTCCGCCGCGCACTACCACGTTGCTGCGCATTCCCAATACCTGGGGGGTTGCAGGAGTCGGCGTGGTGGGGCTTGTCGGTGTGAGTGGATCTGTCTTTACGTCAGTTGGCGTGCGGGTCTCGGTTGGCGCGGCAGTCGGCGTGAGTGTGGGGGTGTCGGATGGAAGCTCAGTTGGCGTCGGGGTGCTGGTCTCGGTTGGCGCGTCAGTCGGCGTATCGGTTGCCGCGTCAGTCGGCGTGAGTGTGGGGGTATCGGTCGGCGGCGGGGTGGGTGTGTTCACCAGCCCTAATACCACAAACGGTCCGGACGGATTGCTGCCCCGCGACGCGAAGTAGCTAAACAAGCACCCGCCCAGTACCAGCAGCGCAATTACCACACCCGCAATGAGTGCCGTGTAGCGCCTGCTCTGCTTTTTGAGCAGTAGTTCTGCTTCTTCAGTCGTTAGCAGGGCAGTGGCACCCTGGCGCTCGTTGATTTGCTCGGTCATGTTGTCCGGGCGTTTAGGTTGGGTGGGGGCAGGTGTCGTCGGCAGGTAACGGTTTTCGTCATTGCCCGCAGTGGTGCCACTGCGGCTAGCCGCCCCGGCTGCCTGCAACTCTGTGGTGAAGAACCCGGTTGGCTGGTGCAGGTCGCGCTGGATGTTTGCCGATGGTGCTGCCTGCGAAAGCTCGCTGACGAATGCAGCGGCGGTGGGGTAGCGCTGCTCAGGTTCTTTTGCCAGCACCCGCGCGAAGATCGGGTCTAGTTGCGTGCCTAGCTCCGGGCGGATTTCGCTGGGGGTCGGCGGCGTTTGGTGCAGGTGCATGTTCAGCAGCGCATATGGGTTGGGCGCATCGAACGGCAAGCGCCCCACAAGCAGCTCATAGGCGAGCACACCCAGTGAGTATTGATCTGACGCCGCAACGGCATCTCTGCCCTGCCACTGCTCCGGTGACATGTACGACGGCGTGCCCACGGTCATGCCCGTGCCCGTGAGTTGGCTCGTGACCTCCACCATGCGGGCGATACCAAAGTCCACGATAAAGGCGGAGCCGTGTTCATCGAACATCACGTTGCTTGCCTTGATGTCTCGGTGAACCACGCCCCGGCTGTGGGCGTAGTCCAGCGCTTGGGCAAGCTGCTCCAGCACTTTGACGATTTCACCGACGGAGGCGAGCGGGCGGTTACGAGACTGGTTGTAGCTAATGCGCTGGTCGAGCGAGCCGCCCGTAAGCAGGCGCATCACCACGTAGTTGATGTCGTCTTCTATGCCGTAGTCGTAAATTGGTACGATATGCGCGTGCTCCAGCGAAGCGGCAATTAGCGCTTCCCGGTTGAAGCGCTCCACATAGTCCGGGTTGCTTGTCAACCTTGTGGATAGTATCTTGATGGCAACATCACGCTTTAGGTTCAGTTGCACACCACGGTAAACCGCACCCATGCCGCCGCTGCCGATGAGTTTTTGCAACTCGTAGTGACCAATCTGCGAGCCTTCTAGCGATTCGATATTGACCATCGTTTTTTCACAATTCGTTACGAGCCAGTGGGAGCACAAAGCGACTATAATTGTAGTACCATCAACACGCCAATGCCAGCGATGAGCAAGTTTTGTTTCGTTTAGATGCGGCAACATATCGTTTTGTAAAATTTATGATATGTTTGAAGGGTAAGCAGGCGATTGTGTGGTACTTTTGTACCAGGTCAATGAGGATTTGAACGGGCACAGCACACTATGGCAAAAAACAAACCCCACCCCCAAACTGCGGCACAATCGCGGGACTGGTCGCTCTTCGGGCTGCGCTTTGTGCTGTTGGTATCGCTAGTTGGTTACCTATACTGGCAGTCACTGCGCAATAACGGCGTTCCCTCCACCCAAACACTATTTATCGAAATTGCCATCGGTCTAGTCGCAAATCTGTTCCTGGTTGTTTTCATCCTGGTGCCGTCTATCCATGAGCACGCCCGCTGGGTGGTGATGCTTGGGGACTGGCTGATTGTCGGCGCGTTGACCCCGCTCATTTACCAGCAGCCTATGCTGATGATGGCGCTGATGGGCACGTTGCTTGCACTAAGTGCCGTGCGTTTGGGTGCCACGCTCAGCATTGCGAACGGTTTGGTGACGGTGGCAGTGTACGCTGCGGTGGTGCTGTATCTGGAAGATTTCCGCTTTGCCGCCATCCAAAACGACCCCGTGACATACGGAATGCCCGTGTTTGTGGGGCTTTTCGCTGCGCTGGGGCTGGCACTCATGGTCTTCTATGAGGAGAAGGTGTTCGAGGAGCGCCACCAAGCACTTAGTTCTGCGGCACAGGAACGCCACCAACTGCTGCAAGACATGCAGGAGCGCACCACCGCCATCACGGAAATGGCACAGATGCTTAGCTCGACGCTCAACTACCAGCGCGTGCTCGATGCCGCGCTAAGTGTGGGGCGGCTAGCACTACACGAGCAGAACGACACCACCAGCTTTGTGTCGCTTGTTATGCTCTACCGCCCGGAAGATCGACGCCTGTACACCATCACAGGGTTGGGTATGGCACGCCACGACGAAGGGCGCGTGCTGAGTGGGCGCGGCGGCATCGTGAGGGAAGCGCTCACGCTGTGTGAGCCTGTATATGGTGGGCACGTCCGCAAAGATGCGGAACTATCCGACTTTGCGACACTGCGTATGGCACGCTCTGTTGTGGTGGTGCCGCTGCGGGCGGGCTACGACAACTACGGTGTGATGATCTTTGGCAGCCGCAAGTCGAACGCATTTAACGAAAACTACCAAACGTACCTGCAAGCAATTGGCATCCAAACCACCATCGCCCTTCAAAACGCCTCCCTTTACCAGGACTTGCTGGAAGAGAAAGAGCGCATTGTTGAGGTGGAGAAGGAAGCACGGAAGAAGCTCGCCCGCGACCTGCACGACGGACCCACACAGACGATCTCCGCGATTGCTATGCGCATGAGCATTATCCGCATGATGCTGGAACGCACCCCGGACGAAGTGCCCGCCGAACTCAAAAAGATCGAGGAACTGGCGCTGCAAACCACCAGCGAAATCCGGCTCATGTTGTACGCATTGCGTCCGCTGGCGCTGGAAAGCGAGGGCGGCATTACATCTGCGCTGGAACAGCTCGCCGATAAGTTCAGCGCTGTGTACGACCAGCACGTCGAAGTGATGGTAAGTGACCGCGCAGAGCGGATGATGACAGCGGCGCAGAGCGAAACGGTCTTCTCCTTCGTGCAGGAGACGCTCAACAATGCCCGTAAGCACGCCCGCGCAGCGCTGGTTACCGTGCGCGTGACCACCTACGATGATGTGTTGGTGGTCGAAGTTGCGGACGACGGCGTGGGCTTCGATGTGGAAAAGCAGCGGGCGGCGGCACGCGGGCGCAACAGCCTGGGGATGCAAAACCTGGAAGACCTCGCAAACCTGCTAGACGGCACGCTGCAAATCGAGAGCACGCTGGGGCACGGCTCCACCTTCTCTATGCTGGTGCCAATAGACCCCGCCGGGCTAAATGGCAAGCCGAAGCCCAAGCCCCGCCCGAAAAATCGCAAAGAGAAGTTCCGGCTTACGGCGATCCGCTAATAACTGTAGCCGACGCCTCCGCGCGTATCATCACGAATCTGTGACAAACACCTGCCATATGTGGGTGCCACCGTCCACAGCGGAGATACGAATGCGCCCATTGTTAGATGCTGTCGGCGTTGCTGTAAATGTGAACTGGTCCCCGCAGTTGTAGCGCAGCGGGGGTGCCTCCTGGATTGTAATCTCAAACATGACATTGCCAGCAGCAGTACTGTCACACGCCAGTTGAATGGTAACGCGGCGCTCCCCGGCGGCGGTATCCACCTGCCACGCGATGATATCGGTAGGGTCTGCTGCGCTCAATGTACCTGTCAGGCTGGGGTTTTCCCCCGCACCCACTATCAGCGCAAACGGTGCCGCATCGGATGAGGTGACGGGTGTACCGAACACCGCCTGGGTGGGCGTTGCCGTGACCGTCGGTGTGGGGGTGGCAGTCGCGGTATTTGTTGGTGTGGGTGTGAAAGTCGGTGTGTGTGTGGGCGTTGCCGTAAACGTCGGCGTGGGTGTAAACGTGGCGGTCGGTGTGTTTGTTGGCGTAGTAGTAGGGGTATTCGTCGGTGTGAGTGTTGCCGTTGCGGTGGGGATAAACGGCGTTGATGTGATTAACTGCGCCAGTGTGAGCGGGTTCTCACCAACGAGGGGTACGGGTTGTTCTGGCAGTTCCGGGATGACGGGTAGGGTATCGCAAGTGCCCTGCGCTGCGCCTAGCTCGTTGAACACCCAACCCGTTTGTCCGTCCAGCAGTTGCACTTGCAGCCACGCCTCAAACTGCCCAATGACGGCGACCTCTTCGTGCACGCTCAGTGTTGTGATGATGTCGTAGTCGGTGCCGGGTCCGCGCCGCACGTTGGCACCGAACGACTGTTGCAGCACAATCAACGTACACCCGGTGGGAGAAAGCACGGGCAGGTCGGTTGCGGCGGTATCTTCCAGGAAGAACAGCACCGTGCCCGCAGCGGTAGGTTGTGTGCTGTATAGCACGACGGTGTATGCGTCGTTGTCCAGCGGCGGCAGCGTGAGCGCGGCGTCCTCTAGCTGCCCACCATAGAACGTGGTTACCTGTCCGTTGCGGCTGTATACCTCTGCGACAAAGCCAAAGTCGCTGGTGGTGGCGTTCAGGCGCAGCGTGCCCCCGTTGAACTGGAACGTCTGGAAGGGCACGTTTGGTGACAGTTCAATCAGCACGGGGTCACCGGGCTGGATTTGGTTCTGCTGCGCGGGCAAGCCATCTGCCCGTAGGATATACACGCCCGTGCCCTGCACCCGACCTACCGTGAGTACATAATCGCCGCTGAACGGCAGTGTCGTCGCCAGTGTGATGCCGCCCCGGTTGTAGATGCCCTGTGGGGTGCCGCTGGTGGCAATTACATCCCCGGAAATGGTTTCCAGCGTCAGCACCGGGAACAACGCCTGACTTGCAGGCAACGCTGTGAACAACACGTAGTCGCCTTCTGTGCCCTGGAAGGTGTAGTTTTGCGCAGGTTGGGTGCCGTCTAGCTGCCCAGTGATGAGCGACCCATACGCAATCACGCCGCCGTCCTGCGCGTGTAACATCTGCCAAAAGATGCCCAACGATAATGCTACAATCGCAACGGGTATCAGGATTTTTGTCATGTGGGTCGCCCTGCCTTTGGGTTTGTGAATATCGGTAGAGTGTACGTCGCAGCTAATTGACTTCTATGACAGGGACATCCTGCCCATAGCGGCGCAGTGCCCCAAGGTTCGCCTGTGCCCAGCCCGTGAGTGGAATACCGTTGCACGTCACCTGTAGTTGGTACCATGTCCAGCTATCTGTGCGCCCCAGCACGTTATACTCCACGTTGCCTGCCATTTCACACACGACCTGAGAGCTTGTCGTGGGCTGTGCGTGGATGGGATAGTCCTGATAGAAGATAAAGCGCGGGAAAATCACCTCGCCACGCGGGATCAGGTTTTCTCCTGCAACCGCGATGTCGTCGCTGTACTGCAAATCGCCGCGCAGCAGCACATAATCGGCGCTCACCCAACCGCGCTGCTCACCGAATGCCACGTACCACCAGCTTGCCGCCTCGTTGCGCCCGATGATGTTTAACTCCATACCCCCGGTGACCACGTTCAGGCGGCGGTATTGGATGCCATCCCCGGCGCGAACGTTCAGGCGGTTTGCCGTGACGACGCCCGTGCCCTGCAAGCCGAAAATATCTGCCAGGTCGCGTGCTTCCACAGGCGCGGATGGCGCGTCGTTGCTGGTGGCATCCCCCAGGACGGTGCCGGGCAGTTGGTCTGCGGGGTTTTGCTGGGTGAGCGAAAGCCCGCTTGCCCGGTCGAGGTCGGTGCAGTTGCCCTGGCTGCGGTAAACGGTTTCGCGGGCAAAGCCGTTGCCCGCCTCGCTGGTAATGCTGAAGAACAGCGGGTTTGCTGCTGGGGTCACTGCCCAGCTTTCAAACAATCCGCGTGGGTAGTCTACGGTGCTGCCGACGGGCAGCGTCTCCACGACGGGTCCGTAGATGAGGTTGCCGTCGCCGTCGGTTGCTAGCAGCGCAATGCGCTCTAATCCGTCCCCGGTGTTGTCCCGGCTGAGGATGACCTTGCCGCCGTTGCTTTCGATGCCTGTGCAGGAGAGGCTAAAGTTCTGTGTGCCGCGCACAATCGCCCCGGTGGAAAGAATGCTGCTCACCAGCATCACCAGTAAGATCGCAGCGACTTGTGCCGGGCGTTTGAGCAAGCGCCTGTTCATACGTGTACATCCAATCGCGTAATATCACGTCACCTACGCCATGATACCCACGCCTGCGGCAAGTGCGAAACGCCCGGCGGTTGGAAAACCAATGGGGAACGATTGGGAATTTCTAACGTGGGGGCGGAGCGCTGCCCCACCCCGGTTTTGTGCCGTGGTTTTAGTTCGCGGTCATCGTCATGGGGATGGACACGCGGCAGTTAACGCCCTGCACCACCACGCTGAACGTCACCCCGCCGGACATTTCTGTGGAGGAGTTGACCGTCAGCGTGACCAGCACGTTGATGAAGTCCTCGCCCACAAGGTCGCCCTCGGAGAGGATGTAGCTGCTGGTGCCGTTGTTGATGTAGATGTCGCCGTCAAAGATGAAGCTCTCCCCGCCGCCAACCACGATAAGCGGACCGGAGAATACGGTCTGGTCAATCAGTTGGCTTGTGCCCAGGTACTGCGGCTGGCGTCCGTCGCAGGTGACCGTCGTCGTCTGTGCGAACGCCAGTGACCAGAATCCGTCGTTGGGCACGTTGCCGCTCACGATGATTTCGGTGGCGGGTTCTTCCGGCGCACCAACGGTGGTGTCTGTATCCGTTTCCGTGTCGGCGGGTTGTTCCACCTGCGGTTGCGGGGTTGGCGTAGGCGGTGCGACGGTGCCGCAGTCCCCAGCAGCGTCTACATCATCTGCGGCGACCCACAACTCTGCGGCAGCGCTGCCGGGTGCCACTTCGTCAATGTTCATCTGGAACCATGTGGAGCCATCTTCGGCAGTGGTGACGTCTATCGGCGTAAAGGGGGTTGCCGCAGGCAAAAACGCGATTGAGGCACGGTTCGCTCCCGGTCCGGTGCGCAGTGTGATGTTGTCTCCGCTGGCAATGACGGTGCAGGGTTCCTCGGCAGCCTCCGCCACGTCAAATGACGCTGCGATTTCGTCCAGGGTTGCCAGCGCGTCGTCTAGCGTCTCAACCTCCGGGGCAATTTGTGCGTCCAGCAGCCCATATGTGTCGTCGCTCATGGTGAGTAGGTACAGCGCACGGGCACCCTCGTCTGTTTCCAGCGTGGCAAATACCCCGTCACGTTCTTCAATAATGTCGAGTACGTCAACAACATCCGCCTCGAGTGCAAGTGCTAGCATCTCGTCTGCGATCTGTACGAGCAGCGCGGGCAGTTCCTCAGCGTCTTCGACGGGTTGCAATGCTATGTCTTCGGTCAGGGTTGCCGGGTCGGTCACGGTGACGACGACCGTTTCGTCTGCATCCGTAAGCACAACCAGACCATCTTCGGTTTCCTTTGCCGTCCACATCTCTGGTAGCGTCAGCGCGTATTGCTCACCAATGGTCACGACGCCGTCCACGTCCTGTGCGACTACAATTGCAGCACCCAACATCAATACAACAACGACACCTACCCGTTTTAGCAGCGTCATAAAAATGCCCCCTTGTCCTGTTTTTGAGAGAGAAGATAAGCGCGGGAATATATTCCCAATTCCACAATATCCTGTTTTGCGCGTAGGGAGCAAGCAAACATCCTGTTAAAACGCCAGCAGGTGTCCTTTTAGCGTGTGGGCAGCAGGGTTGGGTACCAGTCCCAGGCGGGGGTGTCCGTCAGGCGGGTGAGATTGGTGCCAATGGCGCTGGCGCGGTAGATGTCCGGCTGTTGGTCTACGATGGCGGTAAACACGAGCGCGTTACCATCTGGCGTCCACGCCGGGTGCATGGTGGCGATGTCCAGGTTAAGCAGCGGGCGTGTCTGTCCACTTTCCACCTCGTAGATGTAAATGCCGCTGGTGCCGTCCGTCTGGCGGGTGAAGGCAATTCGCGTGCCGTCTGGCGACCACGCCGGCGGCGATGTGGTGCCGTCGGTGTCCGTCAGCATTTGCAGCCCGGTACGGTCTGGCAGGGCGGTGTACAGGGCGTAGTTCCCGTCCTCGCCGCGGTTGGACTTAAACGCAATCAGCTCACCATCGGGCGACCATGCAGGGGCAAAGTCCTGGCGGGGGCTGCTGGTGAACGGCTCCGGGAAAAGCCCGTTCGACCCGACGAGGTACACCTCCGCGTTGCCCTCCGCAATGTTGGTGTAGGCAACCTGCGTGCCATCAGCAGACCATGACGGCTGCGACCCCGGTTGAACTGCTTCTAGCTCGTCAGTGGCAGGCGTCAGGCGGAAAATTTGCGAAAGCCCCAGTTCATCGCGCCGTGTGAACAGCAGTTGTGTGCGGTCTGGCGAGATCTGCGCACCGAAGTCGTACTGGTCGCTTTCCAGCAGCAGGCGTACGCTCGTGCCGTCCGCGTTCATGGTGTAAAGCTGCCAGTTGTCGCCCGTGTCCCGGTCGGATGAGAACAAGATGCGGTAATTTGCGGTTTGCTGGGCGTTGCCCGGTGCCCGCAGCACCAGCAGTGCAATCAACATGGCAGTAATTCGTGCCCCATACGAGTACGGCATAGCGTTTGGGATTTCCCTGTAGTCACGACACTTGTTAGAATACGACACAAATTCTACTTGAAGTGAGACAGACACCAAAGGATGCTTATGCTCAATCGAGCAAATCTGCTGGTATGGACGGGTGCATTGCTGCTGCTCACATTGGGCGTAGGGTCAACAGCGGTGATTGCACAGGCGGCAGACTCGGTACAAACGACCGCTCGTGACCGTGTGACGCTGCACGCGGGTCCGGGGCACACATACACCCCGGTAGACCTGCTGAACCCTGGGCTGGACATTGGCGTTGTGGAGCGCAACAGCATCGGCAACTGGGTGCGGGTGCAGCGCATCACCGAAGATGGTGATGTTGCCCAGGATGGCTGGATGATGCTGGGCTTTTTGAACATCCCGGAAGACCTACGCTTCAGTGACGTCCCCGTGAGTGACCTGCCCGACGCCGACCCCAACAACGTAGAAAGCCGCTCCATGAGCATACTGTACGAGGTCGCAATGATCCCCCAAATCAGCGATGCGATGGTAGACGTATACGAGCGCGGACAGGAATTTGAGCGCGACAGCCGCACCGTCACCAAAGTGGGGGACAGCCTGAGCGCTGACCCGTACTACCTGGAGATCATGGCAGCAGATGAGCAGGTGCTCGGTCCGTTTGATTATCTCGCGGAGACGGTTACCTATTATGGTGCCAACGCCGACCAGGGCAGCGTTGCCGCACAGAAGGGGCTTTCTAGCATTGTGTTGTTCGACCCGTTCTGGGCGAGCGATGACATTTGCCGGGCGAACGAAACGCCGCTGGAGTGCGAGTATCGCCTGCGCAACCCATCGGTAGCGTTTATCATGTTTGGTCCGAACGATGTGCTGAGCATGACGTACGAACGCTACGGGCAAAACATGCGCCAGGTGGTGGAAGAAACAATGGCGCTGGGCATCATTCCGGTGCTCTCCACGTTTAGCTATCATCCGGAGCACCCGCAGTGGTGGCAGTCGGTCGAGTTTAACCTGCAACTCGTGGAAATTGCAGAGGAGTACGAGGTGCCACTCGTCAACCTGTGGGCAGCATCCCGCCCGCTAGAAGAATACGGACTGGACATCGACCGCGTTCATATGAAGCAGAGCGGGTTCGCGTACCTCAAGTTCGACACCGGGCACGAGACGTTCTTTGGTACCAGCCTGCGTAACCTGCTCGCCGTCCGCACGCTGCACGAAATCCGCCTGAAGCTGAACCTGAGTGAGGATGATTAACACCCATGTGGAAGCGCATTTTCTCCAGGGAAAACCTATACGCGCTCGCCTTGTGCCTGCTGATGATCTTACTGGTCATCGTCACCAGCGACACCACGCCGCAGTTTATCTACCAGGGGTTCTAGCCACTTGACGCTCGACCTGCTGACCATTGGCATTCTGTTCGCAGGTGCGCTGCTGTACCAGTTGCTGCCACCCAGGTGGCGCGGTTGGGCGCTTATGGCGGGCAGCATTGTGTTTATCTACTGGCTGCAACCGCCGCTGCCGCTGCGCCGGGCAGACTTTCTGCTGCCCACTGCCACCATTCTGCTCGCAATTGGGGGTTGGGTGCTCACCCGCAAGCCGGATGATGCTGACCAGCAAGCGACCCTGCCCCAAGACCGCGTGACGATTGCCGCAGCCAGTGCGCTGGTGGTCGGCATGGCGTTTTTCCGCTACATTGACGCCGACTTCCGGCTTACCCCCTCGCTGCCACCGAGTCCGCTGTGGGTGGCGGTGGGGTTGGCAGTGGTGCAGGTGCCGCTCATTGCCTCCCGCCGCGTGATGTACCGATGGCACCGAGGCGCACTGCTGGTCGGCATCGTCGGGATTGTTGCGCTGTTCGTGGTGCTCAAGACGGCACCGCTTGCCACAGGCGTCAGCAGCTTGGGGCGGGCGCTCACCGGGCAAGACCGGACGCTAGCAGGCGCAGTTGACCTGAACTGGTTGGGCTTCTCCTACGTGGCGTTTCGGCTCATCCACACCTTCCGTGACCGCCAAACCGGGCAGTTGCCGTCACTTGCGTTGCGGGAGTACATTACCTACATTATCTTTTTCCCCGCGTTCATCGCCGGTCCGATTGACCGGGCAGAGCGCTTCCAGGGCGATTTTGTTGCGCTCTCGGCAATGAAACGTTTTGAAGCTCGACGGTTTGGCACCGCATTTGAGCGCATTTGCATCGGTTTGTTCAAAAAGTTCGTGATTGCGGATACGCTCGCGCTGGGGTTGTCGCTCAATGCAGCGAACGCCGCACAAGCAGAGTCTACGCTGTGGACATGGGTGTTGCTGTACGGCTATGCGCTGCGCTTGTTCTTTGACTTTGCGGGCTACACAGATATTGCCATTGGTTTGGGCATACTGTTTGGCATCACCCTGCCGGAAAACTTCAAGGCACCGTACCTCAAGACGAACATCACCACATTCTGGCAAAGTTGGCACATCACACTCAGCAACTGGGCACGCTTCTACGTGTTCTCGCCGCTTAGCCGGGGGCTGCTGCGCCGTAAGCCCAAACCGAACCCCATGCTCATTGTGCTAGTTGCGCACCTCGCCACGATGACCACCATTGGTCTGTGGCACGGCGTGACGTGGAACTTCTTCATCTGGGGGCTGTGGCACGCGGTAGGGTTGTTCGTGCACAAGCAGTGGAGCGACCGCACGCGCAAGTGGCACCGCAGCCTGCAAGAGAAACCGCTGCAACGGCGCCTGTGGACAGGGTTCGCGTGGTTCCTGACGTTCCACTATGTCGTGCTGGGGTGGGTGTGGTTCGCCCTGCCGCAGTTTGACGATGCAGTGCGCGTATTTGCTAGGTTGTTTGGGGTTGCAACATGACCGATACGAACCGCTCATGGGGTTTCTTTGTGCGTGTTGTGGTAAAGGCAATACTGTTATTTACACTTTGCAACCTGGTGTACGTGGCGGTTCAGCCGTTTGGGTTCGTCGGGCAGTTGTCACTGTATGGGAATGTGCTGCCCCCCCGTGAGCGCCTACCCTACGGCGAGAACCCAGCGGAGGCGTTTAATGTGACGGTGACTGACCTGAACACCCTGTTTGGGTCACACGTTATCCGCCAGCGCAAGGCACCTGATGAGTACCGGGTGGTGCTGGTGGGCGACAGCGCGACGTGGGGTTGGCTGCTGCACCCAGACGAAACCTACGCGGCGGGCATCAACACGCAGGATGTGCAATTACCGGATGGGCGGCGCGTCGTCGCGTACAACCTGGGATACCCCGTCATGTCCCTGACGAAAGACCTGCTGATACTGGAGCGGGCGCTGGACTACGAGCCGGATTTGATCGTCTGGTTGGTTTCCCTGGAGTCATTCCCGGCGGACAAACAGACATTCCCGCCGCTGGTGCAGGAGAACACTGATGTTCTGTTGCAGATCGACGCTGATTTGCCCCTGAATGTTGATGCGACGACCTCTGAGGAGTGGGCACGTACGCTGTTTGGGCAGCGCCGCACCCTATCAGATTGGCTGCGACTACAACTGTACGGCTTTTCCTGGGCAGCGACAGGCGTTGACCAGGTTATCGGTGACTACGACCTACGCCGCTCGGACTTTGACGAGGATGGATTGCTGGCATTCAACGAGTGGGACGAACCAACCACGCTCACACAGGATGATCTGGCGTTTGATGTACTGCAAACTGGGGTGCAAATCGCGGACGTGCCGATGGTGGTTATCAACGAGCCGATGTTCATCAGCAGTGGGCAAAACAGCGACCAGCGCTATAACAGCCTGTACCCGCGCTGGGCATATGACCAATACCGCGACTTGCTGGCGGATGCCGCCGCCCAAAATGACTGGTTGTATTACGACTGGTGGGATACGATTGCGCCCGACGCGTTTACAGATAGTCCAGTGCACCTGACGCCAGACGGTGCGGGGCAACTGGCAAACATGATCCTGGACGTGATTGTGGAAAACGCTGGAACATAACACAGGAGCAAGCATGGACGAACAAACGGTACGAGAGAAAATCCGCACGTACATTCTGCGTGAGCTGGTGCGCGACGAAGACTATCCGCTGAAGGACGACGAGGGCATTGTCTCCAACGGACTGATGGACTCATTCTCCCTGGCAGACCTGGGTGTGTACGTGGAAGATGAGTTTGGCGTGTACATCCCCGACCCTGACCTGACCGTGGATAAGATGGACACGCTCGATTTGATGGTGGCACGGGTAATGCGGGATTTGACATGACGGGTGAAACACAGCGCGAGGGCAAGTTGAATTTCGCCAATACCCGCACGCTGCTAGATGCAGCCGTCCTTACCCAAGCAGACAACACCCCCGCGATCATCTACCTGGAAACAGGCGCGGCACCCATTACCCTGACACGGGCGCAGTTCAAGGCGCGGGTGCAAGAGTACGCTGATGGGTTGCATCGGCTAGGGGTGGGCACAGGGGATCTGGTTGTGATCGCGCATACGCAAAGCATGGAAAGCATTCACCTGTTCTGGGCAGCGCTGCTGCTGGACGCTATTCCATCCATGTTCCCCACACTGACGGAAAAGCTTGACCCGGACATCTACACGCGTAGTATGGCAGAACTCGTCTCCAACAGCGGTGTAAAGGCAGTGTTCACTACAGACGACTTTGCGCCCACGCTGCGTGAGGTGCTGACGTGTGATGTGTTTACAACAAGCCAAATTCACACGGTACGGGCGCAGGGCGATGCCCCCCCACAGATGCCAGCCAAATCCCTTCCGAATCCGGCACTGACCGCGTTCTTGCAGCATTCCAGTGGCACAACCGGGTTGCAAAAGGGCGTGGCGCTGTCGCATCGGGCGGTGCTCAACCAGATTGACGCCTACAGCGAGGCAATTGCGCTGGACAACAAAGATGTAATCGTCAGTTGGCTACCGCTGTACCACGATATGGGACTCATTGCCGGGTTCGTGATGCCGTTGGTGCAGGGCGTGCCGCTGGTGCTGATGTCGCCGTTTGACTGGGTTAAGCGCCCGGCAATGCTGCTGCGGGCGATTAGCGATTACAACGGCACACTGTGTTGGCTGCCGAACTTCGCCTACAACCACATGGCGCGGCGCATTCGCGCGCGGGACATTGAAGGCGTGGACTTGGGCGGGATGCGGATGTTTATCAACTGCTCGGAGCCGGTGCGCCATGATAGTCACACCCAGTTCTGGGACAAGTTTAAAGACCACGGTGCGAGGCAGGAAATGCTCACTGTGAGCTACGCAATGGCGGAAAACACGTTCGCTGTGACGCAAACGCCACAGGGTACCCGCACAGCACTGGATACCGTCAATCCGGCAGCGCTTGAGGAGCAACGGCAGGCAACCCCCTTGAATGATGGGCGTACCGTGGTTTCCTGTGGCAAGCCCATCCCCGGCACACAGGTGCGTGTACTTGACGACGGCGGCACGGAGTTACCCGAGCGGCGTGTGGGTGAACTCGCTGTGAAAAGCAACTGTATGCTGACGGAGTACTACAAGCGCCCCGACCTGAACCCGTTCACACCCGACGGCTGGTACCTGACGGGCGATATGGGCTACCTGGCGGGCGGTGAGGTGTACATCATCGGGCGCAAGAAGGACTTGATTATCAACGCGGGCAAAAACGTCTACCCACAGGACATTGAGGCGATTGTGAACACGGTGAGCGGCGTCAAACCGGGGCGGGCAGTGGTGTTCGGCGTGCCAGACGAGCGCGAGGGCACCGAACTGCTGGCGGTGGTGGCGGAGGTAACAACCACGGACGCGGACGAGCACGCCCGCATCAAGCGAGAGATACGCCAGCAGGTCGCGTCACAGAGCACAGTGACGGTGAGCTACGTCACGCTGGTGGACGACAAATGGCTGATTAAAACGTCCAGTGGCAAGATTGCGCGAGCCGCCAACCGGGATAAATGGCTGGGTGAGCGCAACTAACGAGATCAACTTTTACTTTTTGGTGCGGGAAGCAGATGAATCAGCTTGCCCCCGCCCAGTTCGAGCTGCTTTAGCTGCTTCTGGGCGGCATCGGTATGCTCCGGCTCGGGTCTGGAGATGAAACTTGCGCTCTTGATCGTTGGTGCACCGACCGCATCGCTCTTAAATCATTGTCATTTTAACGCCGCCGACGGCTGAAAGCCGCAGGCTAACCATTTCGCCCGGAAGCACCTGAAGGAGCTTGCACCGGGCGATAGCTTTCGATTACTCATCTGAAGGAAGGTTCAAGATGGAAAGTGACACAATTAACCATGTTAAGAACTCAGCCACCTTTGGCAAGTATAGACATCCCCCTGTCCATTATGCAGGCGCAGCAGTTACGGAAGCGTAAGCCCGATGTTGCTAATGACCGTATTGACATCAATCATGTTCACGATGCCATCGTCGTTAACGTCAGCTTCAGCATTGGTAGTGTTTATGCGGTTAAGTACGAAGATGGCATCCTCTGGTGAGATAATTCCATCTTGAACCACATCAAGAGGTGCCGGGTCAAAAGAGCCAAATTCAAATGCACCAATGTCAATGACACTGTTTGCAATGCGTGGGTTACCTAACTGGTCTGTGATGAGTCCGGCGGTGTTTGCTGCCGCATTGCTGCCGAGGTTAATAGCGCGGCTACCTGCCAAAAGTGGTAGATAGCGAGTGCCGTTGGGGGCGGTTGTTAGGGAACCCAACACAGGGTCACCCAAAATTAGGTTTTGGTTGGTGGCATCGTCACAGCCGTTACCATCGCCGATCAAGTTATTGGTGCCAATGACGCCACCTCCAAAATTGGGAGGAGAACTGGTATCTCTGCAATCAGCACCGCTGAACTGGCTACTGTTGCCGAACAAAATAGTGTTGCTCATGCGTAATGTGCCCAGGCTCAACACACCTGTACCATTGTTGTTGGCGACTGTGCTGTTAACCAAGGTCAAATCGGCATCACTGCCATCTGCATAGATGGTTGATGTCGGTAATGGGTTCGTGTTTTGGGCGAAAGTCGAGTTCGTGACAGTAACAGGACCAGAAAAACCAGCAATGTAAAGAGCAGTGCCACCGGAGTTTTCTGTACTGTTGCCGATAAAGCTAGAGCCTGAGATAGTAGCAGGGTCTTCAAAACCACTGGTGCTCATGCCTCCGCCAATAGCATTTGAACGGTTGTTGAGGAACACAGAGTTTTCTACAGTGACTAAGTCTCCCTGATTGTGCAAGCCGCCTCCCCTCCCACCTGTAAAGCCCTCTGTGAGGATGTCGGACGTGTTACTGTCGAATAGGGTACCGCGCACGGTGAGAATGCCCGTGTTGTAAACACCGCCACCATCGCCCTTGGCGAAGTTATTACTGATTATGGAATCGACAACTTCTAGTTTGCCAGATGTCGTGTTAGAAATTCCACCGCCATCGCCACGTCCCGCAGTCGTGGCGAAGTCTGCAGAAGTGTTATTGTCGATGGTCACACGAATTAGCGTTGCATTCACCCCACTTGAGCCTGAGCCATCAGAGTTGTAGATAGCACCTCCATCTAATGTCACAGTGTTACCGTTGAATACGGTGTCTGTGATGGTCATTTGCCCCGCGTTGGTTATGGCACCACCGAAACCACCAAATACAGTGTTTCCGTCTGTGCGCCCTGCTGAGTTATTGGTGAATGTTGAGTTGTTAGCAATGAGGGTGCTAAGCCTGTCGTTTGAGATGCCACCTCCATTACCGCCCAACGAAACATTATCGGCAATGGTAACATTTTCTAATGTCACTGTGCCGCCTTGATTCAGTATTCCTATTCCCTGCTCAAAGTCTCCCATGCGCCCGTTACGGATAGTTAAGTCTTGTAAAGTGAGGTCTCCGCCAAAGTTCACTGTAACGATGCGAAAAAACGGTGTGTTGTTCTGTTCACTTCGCTGGATGATGCTGTTGTTGCCCTCAATTGTCACCGAGCCTGAGTTTGAGGCGCGTAAAATCGCTGGCAACCCACTTTCAAACGTTGAGGTGCTACTTAGGGTATAGGTGCAGTTATTGGCGAGCTCGATAGTGTCATTTTCCGGCGTGGCATTTACTAGCTGGATAGCATTGATCAAGTCAGTGGTGCTACAGCTAATTTGTGCTGCCGCACCGCTATGCGGAATCAAACTAAGAATGGTGAGAGATAGAACAGCTATCAGTTGAAATGTGTGCTTCATGTTACGTAATCTGCTCCTGTTACGAGATGTATAGATCACCAAGATCAGTCTACAACTGTGTAAGTCTGATGAGTCACCCCAAACAGAAGTATAGCATTGGTGTCAATGTTTTCCTAATTATCAAATTTATTGTTCATAAACTTTTACATTTTCGCCAGTATGTGACAAAAACTGTCACAAAGGTGCAAGAAGGTTGCATGTCTGGCTGTACTCATAGAGGGGAGAAGGTGCCCCCGTGACTTGCGGTGTGCTCTTCTCTTAGATGAAGGCACTACCCAATCATCGCCACCATCGTCACGAACCCCACCGGACCCACCGCCTCTAGCCGTGTGAGGTTCGGCACATTCACGTCGCGCCATGTGCCATCCGGGCGCTTGACCAAAAACGGTCTATCCACGGCAGCGAGCATCGGCGCGTCGTTGGGGCTGTCCCCGATGCCCACCGTGGTAATGTCGCCGTAGTGTTGGCGGTAAACTTCGGTCATCACCCCCACCGCCTGACCTTTGTCCGCGCCGTTGCCCGTCACCGTGACGAACTTGCCGCCAGATGGTGCCTTCAGCCCGCGTGCGTGGCACGCTGCCCGCACAGCATCCGCCTCTGCGGATGTGGGGATGACCAGTGTGTCCGAATAGTCGCGGGTTTGCGCCAGCTTAGCCGCGCTTTCGTCCAGCCCGGTGAGCGCCATGACATCTGTGGTGGGTAGCTGTGTGAAGCGTGTGAAGTTCACGCCAGTTTCGGCGCGGATGTCGTCCAGCAGCGTGGTAATTTGCGCCAGCGGTAGACCCAGCGTGAGCGTATGGTTGCCATCTGCGTGAGTGATGAAGTTACTTGGGATAGGCAGCGGGAGCGGCGGTACTATGATCGCACTGCCGTTCTCTACGATGAACGGGTCTGTCACGGCAAGCCTCTCGCGGATGGGAAGTTGTTCTGCTCGCGTCTTTGCGGAGCAAAACACGACGGGGATGCCCTGCCGTTGCAGGTGGGCGTGTGCGGGACGGGCAACGTCCGGGGAGTAGGTGTGTGCGTCTAGCAGCGTGCCGTCGAGGTCGGTAAACAGGATTGTCTGCATGATGTTGTCCCGTTGTGTGGGAGGATAGACCAACGCAATGTCGGGGCAAGATCAATCTCGCCCCGTTTTTGGCAATTACGCCGGGCGGATTTGCTCCAGCCCTGGTGTTTCGAAGCCATAGCCGCCACCGCGCAGCACCTCACGGAACGCCGTCATGTTCATCTGGCACAGCGGCGGGTAGTGTCGCATTTCCAGGATGGGATCCCCCTTGTGGCGGATGTCCCGGCTGTGCAGTTCGTGCTCGATCGCACGCTTGACCTTGTCATTTGCCAACGGAGAGTGGTAGATCACGCTGAGCGATGCCTCAATCATCTTCGCAACGTGCTCTTCGCCCTTGCTCTCGTGCATGTGCGGGTTGCGGCTTTCGATCTGGTACACGTTGATTGCCTTGCTCAGCAGCGCCGGGTTGTCTGGCTCTAGCACGCCGCCGTACTGCTCGAACATGTACACGAACTGGTTCGGCTCCACGGAGTAACCCTGCGACCAGCCCAGGTTCATTGCCAGGTCAACCGTCATGGCGTGTTCGCCCGCGTTGCCCGTCTTGATGACTTCAGTCTCAAAGCCGGTGTAGCTGCTCACCAGTTTGTTCATGTGCGCGTTCGTGACAATGGACGAGCGCCCCCATTTGGAGAAGTACAGGCTGCTGTCAACGACCTTGGGCTTGCTGTTCCAAGAGATACGCACCATGGC
>CAYVGI010000081.1:0-22016 GCA_964451095.1 uncultured Anaerolineaceae bacterium | reverse complement strand
GTCTAATGATGACTAGCCCGCGCGTCTTATTCGAAAATCCACTCGTCGGTGTGGCGCTTCCAACCGGAGAAGATCTCGTCCTCGCTGAAGAAGCGCTTGACCTCAATCTCGCCGTTTTCCGGGCTGTCGCTGCCGTGTACCAGGTTACGCCCTGCAACCACAGAGTAGTCCCCACGGATGGTGCCTGCCTCTGCCTCGTGCGGGCGGGTGGCACCGATAGTTTGGCGGGCGATGGTGGTTGCCATTTCGCCCTCCAGCGCGAACACAATCACGGGGCTGGAGGTGAAGTATGCCATCAGCCCTGGGAAGAAGGGCTTGTCCGTCAGGTGGGCGTAGTGCTCGCGGGCGAGGTCTTCGCTAATTTGCATCATCTTCATGCCGATGATGCGCAGCCCACGGTTTTCCAGGCGGCGGATAATTTCCCCTGCTAGCCCACGCTGCATGGCGTCTGGCTTGGCGATAATCAACGTGCGTTCCACAGTTCTCTCTCCTGTTTGTGCGGTTCGGGTCTATGTGGCTGTTGTGCTGGTGATGTTAGAGCAAGTTTGGGGGAGGGTTTGGTGCTACCCTCCCCAGCGCGGCGCGGATTATAGCAGGTTGAGTGCCTTGCGGTAAGTGTCCAGCGCTGCTTGCAGTTTGCCCTGCCGCATGAGCGCATCGCCCAGGACGCGGTAGGCAGCGGAGTTGTCCTTGTTTTCCTTCTGGTTGGTGATGTCTACCACGGCGGCGACGACTGTTTCTAGCCGGGCGTTGGCACGCACTACCCGCTCGTAGTCTTGCAGCGCCCCGTTGATGTCGCCCCGGTCGCGCTTGGCACGCGCTTCCGTCAGTACGGCACCCACGTCAATGCGGGCACCCTGGGGTACTGGCACGGGGGATGTGGGGCGTGCAGGTGGTGGTGTGTACGTTTGCGCAGCGGGTGTGGACGCGGGTGATTGCTGCGGCGGTGCCTGGAACGCGGCAGGTTGCTGCTGGGCGGGGGGTTCCTGGGGTGCTGGCTCCGGCTCCGGCAATGTTTCAGTCAGCCAGTCCGGGATGTCTGAGGCGGCAACATCTTCGACGCCCGCATCTGCCAGCCAGTCCGGTAAGTCGCCAGACGCAACAGCGGGCGCTGGGGCGGTGTCCACATTTTCCATCAACCAACTGGGCATGTCGTCTGCGACGGCGGGTGCTTCTGCCACCTGCTGAGACGCCCCCGTGAGCCAGTCCGGGATGGGTTCGCGCTGCCCCACCGGGAGTTCGTTTTCTGCGGGTAGTTCAGCGGTGGTCAGGCGGTCGGCGTCCATTTCCTCAAACTTCTGGCGGATCACCGGGTCGCTAATGCGCTCCTCGTACCACTGGGGCAGCGTGTCTGTTTGGTAGTTGTACTGCTGTTCTTCCTTCATTGCCTGCACCCAGGTGTCGTCCTCGAAGGCGTCGCCATCGGGGGTGAAGCGTGCCACCAGGTCGTTGTCTACCATGTCTGGGGTTAGGGCAGCGGCGGGCACCTCATCCTGGATGCCTGTTTCCTCGGCGGTGTCGAAAATGTCGGAGATGGTCTCTCCGCCGGAAACATCCGCCATTAACCAGTCCGGCATGTCGGGCACGTCTGGCGGCGGGGCAATTTCGTCACTCAGCGGGGACGGCTCCCCTGTGCCGCTGAATGCGTCTACAGGTGCTTCTGTGTCTGCCATAGAGAGGAAGTCGGGCAGTCCAGTCACCTGCTGCTCTGCTTCCATAAAGTTGTTGCCTGTGAAGCTGCCCTCGTGCTTTTCTTCGTAAGCATCGGTGATGGGGCTTTGTGCGAACACATCAAGCGCGTCCGGGTCGGGTTCTAGCGTCAGGGGGCTATCCGGCGCCGATTCGGCATCCGCTGGGGGTGCCATGCTCTGCAACCAGTCCGGCATTTCGCCAGCCACAGGGGGGGCGTCCGGGTCTGGCACGATGGCGGGTTCGTCTTCTTCCTGCTCATCCGGCAGCGGGAGCGGCTCGCCGCTGAGCAGCTCGTCCATTTTCCCGCTCATCCACGCTTCCATCTGGTCTGGTGATGGTGTCTCGCCCCGGTTGAGCATATCGGCGATGGGGTCGCCGGTGGATGCACGGTTGGGTTCCGTGGGGCGCGGGTTCGGGTCGAACTTGGGAATGCGTGAGGTGACGGACGGATCGTTGGCGAGGTCGCCGAGCCACGCCGCCGGGTCGGATGCGTCCAGCACATCTTCTTCCGCTTCGTCCACGACGGGTTCGTCAGTGCCGCCCATGCTGCCGAAAATATCCAGCGATGGGTCACCGCCAGCGGGGGCACCGTCGTTCGCCAGTTGACCTAGCCAGTCCTCCGTGCTTGCTGCGGGGGTGTACGGCTCGGTGTTGCCCTCGTCATCAACGTCATATGCTTCGTAGCCGGGTGAGGGCGCTGATTCTGCGGGTGGCGTGGGGATGTTCATGCCCGCGTCGCGCCCGGTGAGCAGTTCTTCGTCCTTGGCACCCTGGTTGCGGGCGAGTTGTTCCAGCCACGCCATCGGGTCGATGCCAGCGTCAAGCGGGTTGCTCACATCACCAGACTGTGCCGCAGGCGGTTCTGCTGGGGGCGGTGTGGGTTCTGGCTGGCTGGATGCCAGACCTTCTAGCCAGGAAAGCGCGTCGTTCTCGCTGCCGGTGGGGGAGCCAAACGCATTGTCCAGGTCAAGGTCTGCGGTGAGCGCGTCCAGGTCGTCCAGGTTGGGGATGTCTGGCGTGCTGCCAACATCTGACGCCAAGCCCGACAGCCACTCCAGGTCTGCATTGATGGTAGTGGGTTCCGGCTCTGCGGGCTGCGCCGGGACGGGTGGTGGGGGTGGTGCGGCGGCGGGTGGGGGCGCGGGCTTCTTGGGCGGGTCAGGCTCCTTCTGCCCGAATGGGATGTAGCCGGGTTCATCAACGACGGCGTTGGCGTCTACATCCGCGACCTCGGCGTCGGCACTGGTCACGAATTCCTCGGAGTTAGCGCCCTGGCGGCGGGCAAGGCTTTCCATCCAGCGCATTGCTTCTTCTGGAGACATGTTCTCAAAATCGGGCATATCGGACGGTGACATAAGCTCAAAGCCTCTTCAGTTGGTGCAGTCAGCAGTGCTATCCCATTATCTTAACGCATATCACAGCGAACTGCGTGCATTCTATAGATCGCTATTTTCTGTCGAAATCATCGTCAAAGTCGTCGAAATCATCAAAGTCGTCGAAGCCATCATCGTCAAACGCGCCCTGTAACCAGTCCGGGTCGTTTGCTGTGTCTTCGGGTTCCCCGGCGATTTCTTCCAGCGGCGCGTCAACCTCAGCGGTTTGGCGGCGTGACCACAGCGGCGGGCGCGTGAAAATGAAGCGACGCCGCTGGCGGGCTGGCACCGCTTGCCCGCTTTCCTCGTCGATGATGCGTACCAGCCAGCTAAACTCGCGTGTTGGGTCTTGCATCGGTTTCTCGGCGTCTGTGCGTGCGCGGTGCTCCGGTGCCTCTACAAATTCGGATTCGAGTTGTTCCTCGGCGCGGTCGCTAAAGTCCAGGTCTAGCCCCGGTACCATCGCGTTCAACCAATCTGGCGCGGCGGCAACGGGCGCAACATCGGACTCTTCCTCAATCGCCCGACCGGCGAACGCCGTGTCCTCGCGCAGCAGTTCGTCGTCGGGGTCATACGTCAGCCAACCCGGTACGCTGCGTTGTTCCTGGGCACCATTGGTGCCGTCAATGTCCGACGCGAAGTCGTACTCGTCTAGCTCCTCGTCGTAAAGCGCGTCGTCTAACGCAGGTTCATCCTCTTGCCCATCGTCGTAGGCAAAAGCATCACCCTCTGATAGCGACTGCGCGACAAAGGCATCGCCGAAAGCAAACTCGTCCTCATCGTCGTCCACATCGCTCATGAATTCGTTGGCGGTCAGTTCGCCGCCTGTATTCACGTCGCCAAGACCAACGTCCGCCGCCGGAGTTTCCTCAACCGGGGGCATGTCGTCTTCGTCATCCAGCCAGCTTGCCCCTGCTGTCGCGGCGTAGTTGTCGTCCATCTCCTGGCGATCATCCGGCGTGTCGTCCCACTCGAACACATCGTCGGCGTCTGTGTCCAGGAACTGGGTTCCGGTTTGGTAGCGGTCGTCGGACTCTGACTCGGGTTCATCGCCCAGGAACGAGAACGCATCTTCCTCGTCGTCATCGAAAGCGCCCACCGAATCGTCATCAAGGAACTGAGCACCAAAGCTGATTGCACCCAGGTCGCCTGCATCGTCGTTGTCATCGCCTGCATCATCCTGCATCAGGAAGGCGAAGTCGTCGTTCGCACCGTCGTCCACGGCGAGGTCGACATCAAAGTCGACTACCGAATCGTCATCAAGGAACTGAGAACCGAAGCTGAAAGCATCTGGGTCGCCCGCATCGTCGTTGACATCGGCGGCATCGTCCTGCATCAGGAAGGCGAAGTCGTCGTTTGCGCCGTCGTCATCAAAGGCGCCCATCGAATCATCATCAAGGAACTGGGGACCGAAACTGATGGCATCCAGGTCGCCCGCATTGTCATCCTCATCATCCTGCATCAGGAAGGCGAAGGCGTCCGACTCGGTTGCACCCTCGTCCGCTTCGCTTGCATTGTCGTCGCCTATGTCGGCAAGCCAATCCGGGGTCGCTGCTGCCGCAAAGTCGTCCTCTTCCTCTTCCGCATCCATGCCTTCATCATCTGCTGTGCTCAAGTCAGCGAGCCAGTCCGGGGTGTCGTCGCTGCCCAGCGCGGACGGCGTGAAGCCGAAGCCAGAGTCCACATCGTCGTCATCGTCACCCAGGTTGGCGAGCCAGTCCGGTTCGTCGGCGCTAAACGACGGGTCAAATGCGGGGTTGGGCGTGCTGTCGTCCCCTTGCGGTTGGAAGTCATCATCTGCGGTGTCATCGTCGCTGTTTAGGTCGGCAAGCCAATCGGGGGTGCTGTCGTCAAAGTCATCGTCGTCTGGTGTGTTATTGAACAGGTCGCTCATGTTATCGGTACCTTCCGTTTGCCCGTCCGCATCATCCAGCAGCCCAAGCTCCTCTGGCTCGCTCATCCAATCTAGCAGCAGGTCGTCTTCGTCAATCTGCGCAGCAGCAGAGGTCAGCCGGGCAGCAAATTCCTCATCATCTGCCTGTCCCGCGTTTGCGTCGTCAGGGGATTCCTGTTGGACATCTGCCAACCAGTCTGGCATTTGCCCGCTGGCGATAGCGTCGGTGTCGGCGTCCAAGTCGAACGCATCTGCGTCGTCATTGTTTTCATATTCTAACAGGGAATCCGCATCTCCGCCCGAAACGCCTGCATCGCCCAGCCAATCCGCTTCTTCCTCATTGTCGCTGCCCAGGAAGAACGCATCATCTGGCGCGTCGTCGGTCGCCAGCAGCCCGGTAACACCCCAGGCATCGTTATCCGGGGCGTTTTCAAAGAAGGTTTCGTCGGCGTCTTCAGGCGCGTCCAGGTTGTCCATCCAGTCCCGGTCTTCGTTGCGTTCGGCGGCAGGGGCGGCGTCTGGCTGGTCTTCATCGCGTAATTCCTGCAACCAATCCATGTCATCCCCCAACGTGGATTGGTCGTCCCAGCTATTGTCGTCGTCTGATCCGACGCTGCCCACATTGTCAAGCCAATCGGGGAAGTCGTCACTGTCATCGCTGGCACCGAGGTCGCGTGTGCTGCCGAACTCACCGTATGGCGCGTCATCTGCGCCCAGGTCGCGTGTGCTGCCAAAGTCGCCAAATAAGTCGTCATCACTGCTGGCACCGAGGTCGCGTGTGCTGCCGAACTCACCGTATGGCGCGTCATCTGCGCCCAGGTCGCGTGTGCTGCCAAAATCCCCCGCATTGGCATCTGGATCATTCAACTGCAAGGTGCCACCGAGGTCAGCAGTGTCCAGGTCATCAGAATCGTCGAACTGTGCCGTGCCGGGGAAGCCTGACGCACCAAATGTTGGTGTGTCTCGGTTGGTGAGTTCACCGTCAGACCAATCTAACAGGTTGTCCGCGTCGTCGTTGTTGTCGAACTGCATAGTGCCGCCCAGGTCGGCAGTGTCCAGGTCATCTACACCGTCGAACTGCAAGGTGCCACCGAGGTCGGCGGTCTCAAGGTCGTCCATGTCATCGAACTGCATGGTGCCGGGGAAACCCACGCTGCTGTCGTTGTCGTCGGTGCTGTCGTCGCTGAGCCATGCGAGGGCGTCATCGTCGTCGGTGCTGTCGTCGTCAAACTGCATGGTGCCCGCGAGATCAGCGGTCTCAAGGTCATCCATGTCGTCGAATTGCATGGTGCCGGGGAAACCAGCGTCGTCTGCGCCGTCTATTTCACCTGTTATGTCATCTGTGCTGCCGCGCATCCAGTCCAGAGCGTCAACATTTTCGTCTAGCAGGGCGGCGTCTTCATCGTATGTGGCGTCGTCCAGCCACATGGGGTCTTCGTCCGGTGCGAGGTCATCGGTGCTGATTTCCACAGCGGGTTCTGCGGGTGAGGGCGCATCGAAGCTGTTGAGCCAATCTTCTTCGCTTTGCGGCTCGTCTGCCTCCAGCGGGTCGTCGGAAAAGAGATTGTTCACGTCCAGGTCGCCCGTAGTGAGCGAATCAACGGCAATCATCTCGTCCAGCAGGCTCTCGTCGCCGCTCATCCAGTCGAGCAGCTCCTCATCGCTGAGTCCTTCATCCTGTTCCTCGCCGGGCAGCATCAGTTGACCCGTTTGCGCCTCACCAAACTCAATCGACTGCGTGAACTCCTCATCTTTCATCCACGCCATGGGGTCGTCATCATCCGATGGGGCGTCTTGGGTGGCGTCTGGCGCTGCACCAGCAGGTGGCGCGTCTTCGTCCAGGTAATCATCGCCCAGCCACGCGAGCGGGTTGGTGGCGGTGGGGTCGGCAAAGATGCCAGTGCCGCTATCTGCTTCCAGCGCAGCGGCGGCGTCGAACATGTCGTCGTCCCCGTCGGAAAGCTCAACGTCTGCGCCGCGCATCCAGGCGAGCGGGTCGTCGCTGTCGGGGGCAGCGGGCAAATTGCCGGACTGCTGCATCCACTGGAGCGGGTCACCGCCGCTGCCAAGCGGGTCTTGGCTGGCGTTCTGCTGGTCATCGTCAAGCATCCCGGTGACGCCCGTGCCGGACTGGTTCATCCACGCGAGTGGGTCGTCGGCATAATCGCTCGTTTCATCAAGCATCCCGGTAACACCTGTGCCGCCCTCATCCATGAAGGCAAGCGGGTCTTGCTCCGCACTTGGCGCATCATCGGCGTCAGTCAGCGACCCGGTCAAGCGCCCCAATATGCCATCAACCTCGTCCGACTCGATGAGCATGGTTTCTTCGTCTGCCGCCTGTTGGATCTCTCCGACCTCGTCAATCCAGTCATCGGGAACCTCGCTGGCAAAGAAGTCATTTTCGTTAGCTTCGAAGAACGCGTCGTCCACGTCGTCGAAGGTCACATCATCGCCAAGGAAGGCAGCGCTGTCCACGACGAGTGCTTGCTCTGCCACGCGGCGGTAGTCGAGTTCTTCCAGCACAAAGGCGTCGTATGGTGGAACTTCACCCGTTGCAATCTCTAGCGCAAGGTACGGGTCAATTTGCTCCATGCTGACGAGGAAGGGGGTTGCGTCTGCCGGGCGACCCTCCTGCAACCACAGTTCCGTCATGATGCGGTTGGCGTTGAAGCAGTCTGGCAGTTGATCCAGCACTTGCAGGGCGGTTTCTGCTGCGTCCACGCGCCGCCCAATGTACCAGTACGTTTCCGCGAGTGTCAGGCGCAGGTCATCACGGGCAGGGCTGCGCTTGAGCGTTTCGTGCAGCGTGCTTATCGCCTGGGTGTACATGCCGCTGTCGCGGAACTGGCGTGCTGCGGTGCCTGCCGTTAGCGGCAGCTTGCCCACAGTAATGCCGCGCTGCTTTTGGTACAGCCCGCGCAGCGTGTTGTTCAGTTCCGGGTTGGCGGGGTTTAGCTCGTAGGCGCGTTCCAGGTGCCAAAGTGCTTCTTCCAGTTGGGTTAACCCGTTGTAAACCTGGTAAAGCCCCACATGCGCGTCATAGTCGTTGGGATACACGCCCAGCACGCGGCGCAGCACCTTGCCTGCCTCCTGCCAGCGGCTGCCCAGCACTAATGCCTGCCCCAGGTAACGGTAGGTGTCTGCGTTCTTGGGGTAATATTGCAGGATGTGACGGGCATTGGCGACAACCCGGTCAATTTGGCTTTGCCGCAGCCAGTCTTGCAGGTTATTGTGGTAGTCTTTCAGGCTGATGGTTGCCATTGTGTCGCTTCTCAGGTTGGTTGCGTGCAGGTCGCTTGGCGTTATGATGCTAGTATAGCACAATGGAAGAATGATGCCGCAAACGTTGATGAGTTCAAACAAAAATATTGTCCTTAAGTTGGGGTGTGTGTTGATGAAGACGTTTTGGCAATGGATGCTTGCCGCCTGCCTGCTTGCGATGAGCGCGAGCACCCACGCGCAGGAACCTTACCCCACCCTGGCGGACTTTTGGGATGGGCGGGCGACATGGGCATTAGATGTGTATGACGTGGGGCTGCCCGTCGGTGAGAGCGACACCATCCAGATGGACGAAAACGTGTTCTGGTCTTACCTGCACGCGAGTGACCGCTCTGCTGGGGTGGTCGACCAATGTGGCGCTCCGGTGGCGTTCCCCGGTTGCACCACGCTGTGGCACAGCGCCGATGGCGGTATGTCGTTCGAGATCACGTCACCTGTGTGCCTTGCACCGTGCGGGAGCTGCCCCTGCACCGATGAGCGCGATCACATCACGGCGCAGCAGTACCCGCGTGTTGCCGTTGTGCGCGATGAAAATGGCGCGATTGAAACGGCGTATATGGCATACGAGTGGCACGCCCAAACGCGCCTGCGCACCTCGCCGGACGGCATGAACTGGTCGCCGGGGCGCAGTATTAACTTCCCCAGCGGCACATGGCAGAGCGGCTATGTACCCTGCGATGATGTGGGGCGCATCGGGCAGCACCCGAACATCCAGGGGCAGGCGGAGGACTGCCTGGTGGGGGCGCCGCCGGGCATCCATATAGAAGGGGATATGCTGTACGTGTTTGTGGGGGCGGGTAGTGCGCCTGCCCACATGCGCTGCTACAAGGGCAACCGTCATGAGGTGGCGCAGGACGCTTGGAATCTACAGTTGTGTGAGCATGACCCGCTGTTTGGCGGTGCCCGTGACTACGGCGACCCGGCTGTGTTCGGCGGTGCGGCGAACGATCACTTTGACTTTCGCTACGTGAGCAGCGCCGATGTGCTGAAGGTGGGCGACCGCTACTACATGGCGTATGAAGGCATTCGCGGTCCCGATGTGCTGAACCGGGGCTGGGACACTCAGTTTGCGTTGGGGTTCGCCCGCAGCGTGGGCAATGAGATTGACGGCGAGTGGGAGCGCTGGCACGAAAACCCGGCGCTGCGCCCGCTCTCCCCAAACTTTGGTGTGGGGCACGCGGATTTGCTGGTGGTGGGCGGTGAAACGATTATGTACACCGCCACGTCTATGAACACACGCGGGCGCTATGTGCTGCGCTGGGCAGAACGCTAGCACGCTCTAGGGAACAGTCTGCGTCACATCAACGATGGCAGGTAAGTCATCCTGTGTGTTTGCCGTCAGCAGTCGTTCGCCCGTCTCCCACTGGTAAATGGCAGTGCGCAGCGTGTAGGTCTCGTCTGGGTCAACCAGGAAACGCCCATAGTGGCAGTTGAAACCGGGTTGTAGTGCCATGTCGATTTGCGCGGTGACCGTGCCTGCGCTGTCGAACAGGTAAAAGCCAATGGAGTATTTGCTTGTGTCAACGGCGGGGGGCGCTTCCCATGTGACGTTAACCTCTAGCGCACCATTCTGCCCAACTGCTGCTGTGTTTAGCACAGACACATCAATTGTGCCCTCACCCTCATCAAAAACAACCGTGTTGGCGTCGTCTGCGTCCGCATGTGCAAACAGCACAGCGTGTAACGCCTCACTTTCCGTCAGCAAACCACAGTGGGCGTAGCCCGCCTGCGGCAAGATGTCGTTCTCAATAGGTCCTACACGCCAATGGCGGTAGGCAGGCTCGTACGCCATCCACAATCGGTCGGGTTGCGTTTCGTCGATGATGTCCAAAATCGCAGCTTGGTAGGCGGCGTCGGTCGTTGCGTATTCGTCTGTGAGAAAGCGACCGACGGGTGGGTTGTCTGTGGATAGCCCGTCCAAATAGTAGTCCATCACAGACTGGTAGAACGTCGGGGGGAAGTCCGGCGGCATGACAAACATGACGGTGTCGTTTGTTCCAACGCGCCCCTCCAGGGTGTTCGCCAACTCGTGCAGCGGGGGGGTGTAGTACGGATGCACGCGCAGGCGTTCGGTGGGGTCATTTAAACCGCGCACCAGGAAAACCGACCAAACGGTCAGTATGATGACGGGCGAGAGTCCCAACCCGACAAGGTGCGAAATCCCTAGCCCAACCAAGGCACCCAACAACGGCCACAGGAATATCAGGTAACGCACCTCGGTTAGGATAGGGAAAAAGCGCGTCGCCAAGAAAGCAATCATCAGGGACGCAAGCAACCAAAACCACACAAAACGTCGCTGTCGATCTGTCTCTGGGATTGCCCACAGTACCAACAACAAAACGAGAGCGGCGTTGCCGTTGGCAAACATCGCGCCGACGTTATTCAGCACTTCCAGCAGGGTCATGTTCTCGATGACACGTTCGTCCGTCACCGCCAACTCTAGCCCGCCCAGCAGCGTGCCTAGCCACGGCAGGAACAAGATTGCCGGCAGTGCTAGCGCCACGAGGGTCGGAAGGTAGCGTGGCTGCCTGAAGTGGAACAGCAGATGGTACAGCCCAAGCCCGATTAGCGGCAATGCGGCGTAGTAGTGGGTGTACATCAGCGCGGTGCCATACAGTGCCAACATGGCGTAACTGAGGGGAGTATGATCTTCCTCACACATTAACCGGACGTAGCACCATGCCAACAAGATGGTGAACAGCGTAATGAGCGTGTAGGTGCGCATCTCGTGCAGGTAGTTGATGAAAAATACGCTCATGGAGAGGGTAAATACGGTGTAGAACGCAACCGACGGGGAGAAGTAACGGCGCACCAACTGATAGGTCACGGCTATGGTTAACATACCAAACCACAGCGAGGGCAAACGCATGGTTGTCACCGCCCAACCCGCAACCGTCCCCCAGTGGTGTAGTACGAGAAAGTACAGGGGTGCTTGGTAGCGATTCGCTGATATGCGCTCGATTAACTCGGCGTGCGTCGCCTCGCCGTAGGTCGGTGCGCCAGCGTAGTACAGAGTACGCATCTCGTCAAACCAGATGGCGTCACCGAGCGATTGCGTCGCCAATGCGGCAACAGCGAGCAGAAGAAGTACTATTGCACTCCAATGATTGATCCACCTCCGAAACCGCGCGTCCCATTCACGCGAAAGTAAATTCATTGGATGATTCCCCAAACAGTCACCGTGACTGGAAGTTTACAATATTTGTTACTGTGGGGAAGTATTTCGGGCAGGTTTCTTAAACGTTTATTAACAAATGGCGTTGAAGTCCTCAGTGAATTCATTAGCGATCATCATCAGGATGATTTGAAGTTATAGATTCCGTGCTGAACCGGGAAGCGCTGCCCGGTTTGTGGGTCGAGCAGGGTATCGCCGTCGCGTTGCAGCGGGTTTGCGGTGCCGGGGGCAGCGAAAAGCGCGTCGGGGCTGTCCAGCGGTGTAGCGGTGTGGTCTGGGGTTTGCCCGATGGCGTAGCTCTTGACGAAGATGCTGGGCGTGTAGAACACCGGGACGTGCTGCACAATGCTGTCCAGCAGTACAAGCGTATCGGTTGGTACATTCTGCTTGAGCAGCGCCAGCCGAAAGTGCGACACAGGAATGCGGCGCACCACCTCGAAGTCCGCGTCGCGCAGTTCGTCCACGATGTAAGCTGGGTGAAAGTCGATGTTCAGTTCCACGAACTCATGGGGCTGGCGGGTGTAGGGCGTCCAATCTTGTGCGCCCGCCGCATAGCGCAGCATTGCCTTCAGGTTGCGCTTGTTGGCGTGCTCCAGCACGAACACGCCCAGCGGCGCGAGCGTCTGCCGGATTTGCGCCAGGGCGAGGGGGGCATCGCGCAGGTGGTGGATCACGCGGACGAGCGTGGCGGCATCGAACACGCCAGGGCGGAACGGCAGGTTGTACACATCTGCCACCACATACACAAAGCGCGGGTGCTGTCCCAATATCTGCTGTGCCTGCTGCACCTGCGTCAGCGAGTAGTCCATCACCACCACCTGCTCGTAGGCGTGGTACATGGGCGTGAGCCTGCCGTAGCCCGCGCCGATTTCCAGCAGGCGGCGCCCCCCGTTAAACGGCAGCAGCCGATTGAGCGCGACCCGCTCCACCTGATCTTCGTAGGCGCGCCCTTTGCCCTCCCAGAAGTCTGTGCGGTAGGTGGAGCCTTCGTAGTCGCAGATGGGCGGTGTGTTGTTATTCGTCATAGTGTGCCTATTCGTTGGGCACAGCAGTGAACGCAGGCTGCGGCGGGAAGTCCGGCACGATGGAACTGTCGTCGGTCGCGCCGCCTGTCGCGGGTGGTTGCTCCTGCTGCACGGATGTGTCGACGGCGGGGGCGCTGCCGCCGTTGCTCACTGCTCGTTCTGCCTCTAGCTCGTCAAAGTCACCATTGAACGTCTCCGGCGGGATGCCCGTTGCGACGAGTTCGCCCTGTGTTTCCGTAACCACAAGCGCAGGCGATTCGTCCGGGTCGTCGTACAGCTCCGGGCGGATTTGCTGGTCTAGCGGGGGGATGCCGCCCAGCGGCACGATGCCCGTGAGATACACATTGGAGAGTGTGCCGCTTGCTGCCTGGGCGCTGAAGTCCGGGGCGTTGGGGTCAACGGGCGTGTTCAAGCGGCGGGACTCCGCAAGTAGGTCGTAGTTCAGCCCGGCAGTGAGCGAGAAGCCGGGCCACGGGTCTTGCAGGTATGCGCTGTTGGCGGTGTCGAACAGGTTAGGGGGTTGCCTGTTGACAATCGTTTCCCCGGTGACGTTTGTTGCCTCCCAGAAGTTGTTCGGTAGGTTATCCAGCGCGAGGATGATCGGCTCAAACGTCAGGCGCAGGTTCTCGAACGGATCGTGCAGTTGGGTATCTGCCAATGGGATAACGGCACGCACATCCAGGTTAACCGGTATTTCCTCGTCTACGGGCACGGGTAGGTCTAGGGCGACGGGCAGTTCGGTGCCCGCAGGCAGGGTGAGCGCGACCGTTGCGTTGCTGATTGCCACCGGACCGGAAATATCTGCTTGGACGCGCAGGGGTACGTCGGCAGTGAGTACCACCACTGTGTTCTGCTGGAGTTGCAGATCGAATTGTGCTTGCACGCTGTCCCGCACTGGGATCATCCAGTCGATGGTTGCCTCGTCTAGCCCGACGAAGCTGCTGTGCAGCCCCTTCAGCAGTGGATCTGCCACGACATTTTTGATTTGAAAAATGTAGATGCCCAGCACCGCCACCACAATGACGAGCACGATGTTCACGATGAACGAGAACACCACCATGAACCCCCACAGCACGTTAAACAGCGCTCGCAGCATCCGCCAAATGAACAGGAACGTGTCGCCTATCGCCCGACCTATTGCCCTCATGGAATTCGTCCTTATTACGATCCGCTCAGTATGGTACTCAATATACCGCTGTAGGCGGGGGGAGGGCAACTGTTTCAGCGAGTAAACGTTAACTGGGTACATACGAACACATAATATCGCGAGTTGGGGGGCACCTCTGATGCCCCCAATGCGGACTTTGTCTACTGCCCCGGCACGGTACCCACCTGCGCGAGCACCGCGTTTACGTCGTTTTGGTCAATGACGCCGTTGCTATCTACGTCTGCTAGACCGTTGTCACCTACGTTGGGGTCTTGCCCCAGCCGATTGACGACAAACCCAGCGTCCTGTGGCGTGATGAACCCGTCTGCGTTGATGTCGAAGGGCGAGTCTGCCGCGCCTGCCGATGCCCGGAAGCCCCCACGCAGTGTGTAATCGCCACCTGCTAGCGGGGCAGCCGCCACCGCCTGCCCAACCGTACCGCTGAGCGTGTAGCCGCCACCTGTGAGCCTCGCGCCGCCGCTGGCAATGGTGTAGCGAGGAATGTCGTACGTGCCGCCTTGCAGCAGCAGCCCCATCAGGAATACGTTGAACACGAGCGCTGCCTTAGTAAACATGCTTCGTGCCCTCCCGGCGGCGTGCGAACCAGTAACCGCCCAATGCTACCAGCACAAACGCCATGATGTTCATGCCAGATTCTTTGAGCAGCAGTTGGCGTTCCAGTGCGGCGATGCGTGTGTCTTGCTCCTCGACGCGCTCGTACAGCGCCTGGATGGATGCCAGTGCCACACCGTCAATGTCCACGGTGTCAATAAACTTCTCATCGTCGCCCAGCCCAAATGCGGCGTGGAAGTCCTGCGCCATGGGTCCCATGTGCGTGATGTCATCGTAGCCTGTGTAATTCCAAGTGCTGATGGGCATTTCCGAGACGGATTCAAGTACAGTGTGCGGGTCAACTGGTTCGATGTTGTCTTTGAGATTGTGGTCACTGAAGGTTGACCAACCGCCACCCCCGGGATCGAGGCGTGCACCGTTAGTGAGGTTGCCGCTGGTGTAGAGCCGCACGCCGCCAGTGGAAACTACGTAGAAAACATTTGAGCCGGCAAGTGTCCCGCTCAGGCTGCCGTCAGACCAGAGAAAAGTGTTGTTGGCGCTAGAGGCAAGCTTCGCGTCTTGCCCAGCCGCAAAGCTGCTGCTCCCCCCTGCCCGATTGCTCGCACCACCTGGAACAGTGCTCGCGTAGCCATCTGCAATATTATTAGCTCCTCCACTAATCGTGCTAAAATCACCGCTCGCGGTGTTGCCAAGGCCGATAAAACTGCTGCCCCCGCCGCCCACCGTGCTCCAACCGCCGCTTGCCGTGTTACCTTGTCCCCCACCAACGATACTAGTCCCTCCCTCTGCCGTGTTCGAAAACCCACCTGCAACAACATCGTGTACATTGTGTGCTTTGTTATTTTGCCCACCGCTGACTGTGCTGAACTGGCTGGCGGCAGTATTTTGACTGCCGCCAGCAACTGTGCTTCCCAGGCCACTTGCGCGATTAAAGATGCCACCGCCAACCGTGCTGTCGCCTCTCTCCGCAGTGTTGCCGATCCCTCCTGCAATGGTGCTGTTTGCGCCGTCGGCGATGCTGCTTACTCCGCCACCTATAGTACTGCCATCACCGTTCGCTGAATTAGCTTCACCACCTGACACTGTGCCAAAATCACCTCCAACGCGGTTTCCTCTGTTTTCCATGCCTCCGCCACTGATGGTTGCGCCCACAACATTGGAGACCACCGTGTTGTTCTGGTGCCCGCCGATAATGTTTGGGCTTTGTTCGATACTCTGACCAGAGTCCAGCTCAACGCGCAGGCTGGGTAAACCCATTGCCAATGGGGCAGGATAGATTGGCTGGCGTGGCGCGAGGGTTTGTTCGCCATCGCCGCAGTTAACGACGACTTCTAGGTAGGTGTCGCCCCGGCTAAATGCTGTTGAATTGTACGTTAGAAGCGCGGTAAAAACGCCTTTTGTAACAGTAACCTGGTTTTCCGACTGAATAATGCCAGCAAGTGAGCCGCCTGTTGGGGCGTCGTATAGGCTGAATCGAAAGTTGCAGGTATCGTTAACGGGTACCCCATTGCGTTCCAGGTAGCCGTGGTAGCTGATGGTCGTTGCATTACTGTATGATTGCGCGGATGCTATTGTGACGCATCCAAGCCCGACGATGATGCTGAACAGGAGTCCCAATTTACGCATGTTTGTAGTCCTTTGCAGTCTTATATAGCCACTTGTAAGCGTAAACGACTTTGCGAAGTGTCATAATGAGAGTATGTGTTAGGTTGTATTGAAGTTCAGGTAGTACTTAACTGCGATTTATTTATAAACAATGTAATAAAAGGCGTTGCGCCATGCACATAGACGTATTCACCCTCTTCCCCGATATGTTCACCGGCCCCATGTCCCACAGTATGATGTACAAGGCACAGGACATCGGCGCACTGCGCTTCCACACACACGACATCCGGGATTATGCGGGCAACAAGCACCGCAAAGTGGACGATACACCCTATGGCGGCGGCGGCGGCATGATCTTGCAGGCACCGCCTGTGGTGCGTGCCGTGGAGGATGTGCTGGGGGAGGCGCTGCCCACCACCCGCGTGCTGCTGATGACGCCGCAGGGGCGGGTGTTCTCGCATCAACTGGCGGTGGAACTGGCACACGAGACACGGCTGGCGGTTGTGTGCGCTCACTACGAGGGACCGGACGAGCGCATCCGCCAGACGATCATCACGGACGAGATCAGCATTGGCGATTATGTGCTCACAGGCGGGGAACTGGCGGCAATGGTGGTGATTGACGCGGTAGCGCGCTTTCTGCCGGGGGTGCTGGGCGCAGAGGGGGCGCAACACCGAGACAGTCACGCGGATGGGCTTTTGGAGGGTCCGCATTACACCCGCCCGCGTGTGTTCCGTGGGCTGGATGTGCCGGATGTGCTGCAAGACGGCAACCACGCGGCAATCGACACATGGCGACGACAGCAGCAAATCCGCCGGACGTGGCACAACCGACCGGACTTACTGCGCACGGCGGTGCTCACCGAAGACGAACGTTATTTCCTGGCGCAGCTTGCCAAAGAGGACGCTCACGGCACCCCTGGCTAGCGCTGTGCCGTGATTTTAGTACTCGTTTGCTTCCCAAAACTTTGCCCGCGTGCTATATTCTGTGAATATTCTGAAACATGCGCCACTCATGCCGCGCCGAGACGAACTTGCGAGAGAGTACGAGCTATGGGATTCACGCAGCAAGAAGGAACAACCAGCGTCCGCCTGGAAAGTGCACTACGGGCGCTGCATACCGTCGTTGATGGCATCAAGGCGTCCGTGATCGTGAACAACGACGGACTGCTTGTGTCTTCATTCCCGCCGGGCGACGACGAAAACTACCACGACAACCCCACCAGCAGCCCACAGGTCGCGGCGATGTCTGCGACGCTGATTGGACTGGCGGAGCGCACGCTGGGGCGTTTGGCACAGGGTGAGCTAGAGCGCCTGTTAATGGAAGGGGAAGAGGGCGTGATGGTGGTCTACCCGGCAGGGCGTGCATCGCTGGCAGTTTTGGTTGGCAAGGATGCACGCCTGGCACATGTGTTGTTCGCGGCAAAGCGTGCTGCCTCCGAAGTTGAAGGCATCCTCGGCAGCTAACCGCTCACGAAGTACACGCGCATGGTCAGGTGCCCCAGGCGGACTACATCGCCATCGTGCAGCTTGTGCGACTGGTGCGCGGGCAGGCGTACCCCGTTGAGGTAGGTTCCGTTGGCGCTGCCGTAGTCTTGCAGCGTGAGGATGTTCTCGCGCAGGGCGATCATCGCGTGCTTGCGGCTAACCCCCAGCCGATACCCCTCGAAGTCTTCCAAGTCGACATCGGGCTTGCGGCGAGAGACTGGGTCGCGCCGCCCCATGATGACCTCCTGGCGTGTGGGATCAATCTCAATTGCACCGTCGTGGTTGTCCACTTCGATCTTGAGCCGCATCCCGTCTTCGAACGCTTGTTTTTCCGACGGCATAAAAACCGGGTTATCCGTCTGGAACTCTGGCAGTTCGTCGTTCAGGTTGCGTGTGCCAGTACGGTTGCGGGTGTCCCCGGTGAGCATTGCGCCACAGTTATCGCAAATGAGCGCCCCAACCAGGTTCCGGTGCCCGCACACATGGCACATGATTACGTTTTCGTCGCGCTTGGCGACGTTCCTTTCCTCAGCCACTTCCCGTTGCCTCTTGCTTAGCTGTCAATAAATTTGACGGTCATGATGATTTGACCCAGGCGCAGCAGATCACCGTCGAGTATTGGCTCTGGTTTGCGTGCTTCCAGGCGGTTGCCGTTCACATATGTCCCGTTGGAGCTACCCAGGTCGGTGATGGTGAGCACACCGTCGGTCAGGTTAATGGACGAGTGCCTGCGGCTAACCCCCATGCGGTACCCGGCAAATCGATCCAAATCAACTTCCGGTACTTGCTCCGTAATGGGGTCGCGCCGTCCTAGAATAACGTCGCCCCGTTGTAGCATGTCTGGGGAGACAACAACAGGCTGGGTCGATTCATCTACCCGCAATTGCACGCTCACCCCTTCGCGGTACTCTGCCCCACGCACCTTAATGCCGGGGTCTTCCTCAACGGCGCTGCGCTCTTCCTCGTTTAAATCGACAGCAGCGTCGCGTAAGTCGCGTGTTGCCCGCCGAGACTGCGCCTGGAGGTTTAGCAGAGAGCCGCAGTTTTCGCACACCAATGAACCATGCCGATTCATATGACCGCAAACCGGACACTTGATTTGATTACCCAACGATTCAGCGTTGCCGGTCATGGTTGTCCTTCGTTCGTTGCTGCTAAAGTAACCTACGTTAATCTGAGATTCTACAGGACGGGTGGGGCTTTGTTAATTATCGACCTGGGCACGCTTGCCCACGCCTGTCATTGACGGATGGTATGCCGCTTGCTACCCTGCGCGATATGCAACATTTCCTGCACAATCGCAATCTCTACTTGCCCCTAACCACCTTGCTGCTGCTCCTGGCGGCGGGGGTGCGTTTGCGCCAATTAGACGGGCAAAGCCTGTGGTTTGACGAGGGCTGGTCGGCATATGCTGCGATGCGCCCAACGCTGTGGGCGGCGGCAACCGCCGATGCTACCAATCCACCCCTCTATTATACACTGCTTCACAGCGTTGTCTTGTTAATAGGGCAACATATCTTTTCTATGCGGTGGTTTTCGTTTGCTTTTGGCATACTTGCGGTAGCGCTGACGGCGCGGTTGGCAAGGCGCGTGAGCGGTGGGACGGCAATGCTTGTGGCAGTTCTGTTGGCGGCGGTGAACATCCCGCTGGTGTGGGCATCCCAGGAGATGCGGATGTACACGCTGCTGGCGGTGCTCATCGTGGTCATCGCGCTGGCATGGGAGCAACTGCGCACGCAACCCACGCGCACGGCATGGGTGGCGCTGCTGCTGGCGGAACTCGCTGTGCTGTACACGCATAACACGGGTCCGGTGGTGGTGCTTTGGCTGAACACGGTTACACTGCTGGCGTGGGGGTTCCACCGCAAACCCGGTGTGCTGCCGTGGCTGCTGGGGCAGGTGATGGTGGGGGCGTTGTGGTTGCCTTATTTTGCCACGCGCTTTTTGCAGGTGGCGGGCGCGAACAACGCGCTGGTTCGGCGCACTGCGCCCGGCGCTGATGTATGGGGGGCGTTCTGGCTCGCGCCGTGGGAAGCACTCACCGATCAGCCGAATGTGAGCTTTTTTTCGCTGCCGCTGCTGCTGATTATTATGCTGCTGGCACCGTGGCGGCAGCCGGCGGTGCGCTGGATTGGCGTGCACATTATCTTGCTGACGGGCGGGCTGCTGCTGGCGCTTGCTGTGCTGGGCAACGAACTGCATGGGCGCTACCTCGTGATGGTGGTGCCGCTGGTGGTGGGGCTAGCGGGCGCAGCGCTGGGGCGCGACTTTGGGAAGTATGGTGGGGTGGTGCGGCTCGGGCTGCTGGTACCGTTCATTGTCGTCTCGCTGCTGGGGTGGGGACTGCTGCGCGACCCCGCGTACACCCACGATGACGCACGCAGCATGGTGCGCCACTATGCAGAAGAACTCACGGCGGCAGATACCGTACTGGCGTGGAGCTACGCAGACCGCTACGAGTTGGCATATTACTGGGACGCAATGGACGTCCCGGCGCAGCGTGTGACGCTGCCGGAGGGTGCCGATTTGCCCGCTTTGCTGCCGCTGCTGCCCACAGGCGGTGATGTGTCGCTCAATGTGTGGTACACGCAGCGGGCAGATTATCGCGGTATGATGTCCTGCGTGTTGGGGCACGGCACGACCGACCCCCCGGCATTCTACGAGGTGGCGGGCATGGCAACGCTCACGTACCAGCGCCCGGCACTGCAATTGCTCGCGTCCAGACCTGCAAGTGCCCGGTTTAATGTCGCCAGTGTGGACGCGATAACATTGCCGCCGGAGGACTTCACAGCAAATCGGGCAGTGTGCCTGCCCGTGACGATCACGTTGCAGCAGGCAACCCCGGCAGAACTTAAAGCGGCGGTTATCGCTGTAAACCCGCTGGGCGAAGAGGTTGCCCGCGCGGATGCGGTGTTCGCCACGGCAAACCAACGCACCAGCACGGATGGCACTGTGGGTGTATCGCTCACGGCGTACCCGCTGCTGCGCCTGCCGTACGGTGCCCCGCCAGCAGAATACACGCTCAAGCTGCGCCTATACGACGAAAGTTCGCTGTCGGGCTATGACCTGCTGGTGGATGGCAGTGCTGCGGGCAAGGATTGGGAAATGGGAACATGGGTGCCTGCGCCCGGCGCAGATTGGGTGGCGGATGCCCCGCGTGCGTTGCGCTTGATGACCGATATTCCGTTACCAGAGGCGGCGCTGCGCAACGGTGACCAAGCGCAGATCACGCTGTTGTGGGAGGGCGACCCCGCCGCACCGCTGCCACCGTTAGAACTCGCGGGAGAGGGGTGGGCAGTTGATGTTCCGCCCACGGTTGCTGAACATGACGATGCCGTGTTGGACTGGCGAGCGTTCCAGGTGCCGATAGCTGCCACTGCTGGGCAAGCGACGCTCAGTTTGCCAGATGGCACGGTGCTGGCGGGCTATACCATTACCGAAATTCCGCTGCACACCGAGCCGCCACCCGTGCAATACAGCGCCGATGCGGTGTTCGCGGGCATTGGTACGTTGGTGGGCTATGATGTCGCCGTGGATGAATCCGCGCTGACGGTCTCGCTAGTGTGGCGGGCAACGGAGAACGCCCCCACAGCACGCGACTACACGGTTTTTGTGCAGTTGCTGGGCGCTGGCGGGCAGGTCATCACGCAGAGCGACGCCTCGCCTGCCGCTGGCGCTCGCCCAACGACGGGTTGGCGTCCTGGCGAAATCATCGTGGATGAACATATGCTGCCGCTGCCACCGGATGCAGACCTGACGCAGGCGCGTTTAATCACCGGGATGTATGATGGCGACGGAAACCGCGCAGAACTGCCCGACGGGCGCGATTTTGCGACTTTGCCCGCAGAAATGCCGCCACAATAGCACAAACTCACCAACCCTTTATGCCGTGCTTGCCTGCCGTGAACCATTTCGTGATCTACTTACGCTAGCTTATTGTTTGCGTGGGGTGGTATGGCTGAGCTTATGCCGCCCAGCCATCCCCATTTCATTTGCCCCGCGCCGTTCTTTCCACTGCTGTCATAACAACCCATTGGATACCAATATGCCCCCCTCACCAGACCCAACAACATTTTTCCCAGTCGTGTGGACTATCGTGCGCCGCGTGCCACAGGGCGTTGTGAGCACCTACGGTCAGGTTGCGTCGATGATCCCGCCTGTGCCGGATGTGCCTCCAGAGGATTATGTGCGCCTGGCACCGAAGTGGGTTGGAGAGGCGTTGAACGCAGTGTCCTTCCGTGACCTGGATGGGCAGCCCATTGCGCCGGGTGTACCCTGGTGGCGCATCATCAACAGCAAGGGCGGCATCAGTATGCCCGCTGGCAGCAACGCTGCTTACCAACAGCGTGTGCGCCTCGTCGCGGAGTCGGTGACATTTGATGTGCGTGGTTGTGTAAGCCTGGATGTTTTCGGCTGGGACGGTCCCGATGATGAGTGGCTGCAAAAGCACAGCCTGCTCAAGCCCAAGTCCCTGCGCAAACCCGGCAGTCCCCAGCAGATGACGCTGTTCTAGCGTTACGAACGCCGTCTGAAAGACGACGGTACCGAAGAATGGCTGTATTCTGATGCGGTCGGGTTGGAGGCGAACATGTACATCCCGCCACTGGATGTTACGCTGGCAATGTCTGCCGTGTACCGCAAAGTGACGTTTGAAGCACCGAGCGAGAACACAACAACTGCCACAGATGAGGCAGACCTTGTTGGCGAATCAAGCCCTCACCCAAAATCCCTTGTATGTTAGAGATGCGGTAAAATACGACCTGTGG
>CAYVGI010000080.1:0-22231 GCA_964451095.1 uncultured Anaerolineaceae bacterium | reverse complement strand
AGAAGATCACCATCACCGCCAGCAGTGGTTTGAGTGAGGAAGAGATCGAACGCATGGTGAAGGATGCCGAGGCCCACGCCGCCGAGGACGCCGAGCGCAAGGAAGCAGCAGAGGTACGTAACACTGCTGATGCTACGATCTTCACGGCGGAGAAGCTGCTGAGCGACTTCGATGACAAGCTGAGCGACGCAGACAAGACCCGCACCAATGAACTGGTCGCAGAGGTACGCACCGCACTGGAAGGCGACAGCACCGACGCCATCAAGACGGCAACCGACGCGCTGAGCGGTCACATCCAGGGGCTGGGCGCGAACATGTACCAGGACGGTGCCCCGGCGGGTGCTGCACCGGGTGCAGGCGCTGCCCCCAACGATGGCAAGCCCAACTCCGACGACGAAGACGTCGTAGACGCGGAGTTCACCGAAGCGTAAGCGCGGTTGGGCAACACACAGCAAATGCGTGGGTGGCTCCCAAAAATCGGAGCCGCCTGCGCGTTTTTGTTGTATATGCCCGGTGCAAAATCCGGTAGAATTAACGAGAAGCTTGAGCGTGAATGAATGCGGGCGAGGCAATGGCACAAGATTACTACGAAGTTCTGGGCGTGACGCGGGAAGCAACCAAAAGTGAAATCAAGAAGGCGTTTCGGCGCTTAGCGCGGGAATACCACCCGGACGTCAGCCAGCACGAGGACGCCGAAGCACGCTTCAAACAGATCAACGAAGCATACGAGGTGCTCAGCGACGACGACAAACGCTCCCGCTACGACCGTTTCGGTCATGCTGGTGTAGGTGGTGCTGCTGGCGGCGCGGGTTACAGCGGTGTCGGCGGCTTTGAGGACATCTTTGAGGAGTTCTTTAACAACTTCGCTGGCGCACGCACCACCGGGCGTCGGCGCGGTCCGCGCCCCGGCGCAGACCGTCGTCTGGATGTGACGATTTCTTTTGAGGAAGCAATTTTCGGCATCGACAAGGAAATCGAATACGACCGCCTAGAGATCTGCGAAACGTGCGATGGCAGCGGCGCGGAACCGGGCACCTACCCCAGCACCTGCCCGGTGTGTAACGGCACTGGCGAGGTACGCCAGGTACAGCAAACGTTCCTCGGCTCCATGGTGCGTATGTCCACCTGCCCGCAGTGCGGCGGTAAGGGCGTTGTCATCGACACACCGTGCCACACCTGCACGGGCAGCGGGCGCACGCGCCAGCGCGTCAAGCGCACCGTACAAATCCCGGCGGGCGTGCGCGAAGGGCTGCAAATCCAAATTCGCGGCGGCGGCGATGTGGGCGAAACGCCGGACGCGCTCGTTGGCAACCTGTACGTTGTCGTACACGTAGAGCCGCACGAGTACTTCAAGCGCCGCGACAACGACATCATCCTGGACATCAGCATCAACGTCGCGCAGGCAGCGCTCGGTGACCGTATTGTTGTGCCGACTGTAGAGGGCGATGTGGAGCTAACCATCCCGGCGGGCACACAAACAGGCAAGGTGTTCCGTCTGCGCGGTAAGGGTGCGCCCCGCCTGCGCAGCGATGGCACCAGCGCGGGCAAGGGCGACCAACTCATCTACATCACCGTAGAAGTACCGCAGCAGCTTAGCGAACACCAGCGTGATCTGTTCGAGCAGCTTGCCGAGACAATGGGCAGCGAAGTGCAGCCGCAGCGCAACGGGCGCGGCTTCTTCGACCGGGTAATGGACTTCTTCGGCGGCGAGCAGGCTCCCTAGCCGACGGCACAACACGGGCTGGCAGGATTATGGACTGGCAAGTTTATGGACTGGCAAGTTTATGGACTGGCAGGATTATGGACTGGATAGAAATTACGCTGCACACCCCAGCACACCTGACGGATACCGTCGCCAATGTATTGGGTGACGTAGGCTACCAGGGCGTTGCGATTGAGCGGGCGGACATCCCCGATACCGACCCGTGGGACGAAGCGAACATCCCGCCCGCGCAGCGGCACATCATCCGGGGCTACATCCCCGCAGATGAACACGCCCCTGCAACCCAGCAGGCGATCCAGGCGGCGTTCGCCCGGCTAGCACTGCCAATCGAGCCGCCCGTGTTCCGCAGCGTGGAAGAAGAGGATTGGTCGCAGGCGTGGAAGGCACACTATCACGCGCTGCGGCTGGGAGAACGCATGGTGGTGCGCCCGGCATGGGAGCCCGCAGAACTGCGCCCCGGCGATATTGAAATTGTACTAGACCCCGGCATGGCGTTTGGTACGGGCACCCACCCCACCACGCAGCTTTGCCTACGGGCGATGGAACCGCTGCCCTTTGCTGGCGCAACAGTGCTTGACCTGGGCACAGGGTCTGGTATTTTGGCGGTGGCGGCGGCGAAGCTGGGCGCAAAACACATTTACGCCGTAGATAACGACCCCGTGGCAGTAGAAGCAGCGGCAGAAAATGTCGAGCGCAACGGTACAGCGGACGCGGTGGAACTGGCAACAGGCTCACTGGCGGAGGTGCTGGCACGCTCGCAGCCCGTGGATATTGCCCTGGTGAACATTCTCGCCCGTGTGATTATCCCCATGTGTGACCAGGGGCTAGGCAATGTGCTGCGCCCCGGCGGTAAAGGGCTTTTCGGCGGGCTTATTGTCTCGCAGGTGGACGAGGTGGAGGCGGCACTGCGCCGCACCGGGCTTACCCCCACAGCGCGTGCCCAACAGGGCGACTGGGTGCTAATCGAAGCAGTACGTTAAATCGTGCAGAGCAGGGCGTGAATTTCGTCCAGATCTCACCCGATGTTTACGTCATTGTGCTAAACTCCCTGTGTAAAAGTTATCGGTAATGGTCAGGAAACGATAGGGTTTAGCGTTAATCATGACGGCAAAACTCCAAGGACAAGACAAGTACAACTACGTGCAGGATATGTTCGGGCGCATTGCCGGCACATATGACCTGATGAACCTGCTGATGACCGGCGGGCAAGACCGGGCATGGCGCAAGTTTGTCATCCGGCAGGCGCGGCTCTCCCCCGGCGATACGGTGCTAGATATCGCCAGCGGCACAGGCGACATTGCGTTTGAGGCAGTGCGCAACGTCCCAGAAGTCGCGGCAGTCGGCGCAGATTTTTCGCTGCCGATGATGCACGTCGGGCAGCGTCGCCCCATGGGTAAGCGCATCCGCTGGGCAGGCGCAGACGCGATGAATATGCCGTTTGACGATGGCACATTTGACGCGGTGACGGCAGGCTACCTGCTGCGCAACGTGCCAGACATCCCGCGCACACTCGATGAAATCCACCGGGTGCTGAAACCGGGTGGGCGTTTCGTCGTGCTGGACAGCGCCCCACCCCCACCCAGCCCGGTACGCCCGTTCATCGAGGTGCACCTGCGCTATGTGATCCCCACGGTAGGCAAGCTCATCAGCGGGCAGGGTGACGCCTACGAGTACCTACCGGAGAGCACACAGGCGTTCAAGACGCCGGATGAACTGGCGCTGCTGATGGCACAGGCAGGTTTCGAGAAGATCGCCTTCAAGACGTTTGTGTTCGGCACGATGGCAGTGCACTGGGGTGAGAAACCCGCCGCCGATGCCCCAGAGATGGAAACCGCAGAGGCGGCAAACGGCTATCGAAACGGGCGGATGTAGTACAGCGCCACAACGGACACACCGCCCGGTCGTGGGTAGGCGCGGATGAGTTCCGCGTCCCACTCACTGGCGTCAATGCCAATGCCAGGCGACTCCTCCACCAACACATACACCCCACCAGGCTGGGCAGCATCCATGATGGCGTCGGTTCCCGGCGCGTCGGTACAAATCATGGCGTGCTCTCTCGCTATGTAGAAGTTCGCGCGGCGGCAGCTTGACGGGAACATGCTGGCGATCACAGGCGGCTCTGCGAGTGCAGGTAGGTCGCCCATCGCCTCTCGCAGCCCGTACCCGGCGCTGTGTGCCTCAATGTATTCCAGGCGCACCAGGTGCGGTGCCCGCAGTTCAGCGGGTGTTGTGTACGCCGCCCACATGAACGGCACCGTCACAAGGGCACATGTGCCAATCACAACTCCGGTGCCTATGCCCGGTTCCCAACGCCCAGGCAACCGCCCCAACAGCATCCCCCACCCGGCGCCCGCCAGCAGCAGCAGCAGCGGCACCGTGACAATGAAGTGGCGCGGAAAGGCAACCGCACTGAGGCGGATAATCAGCAGCAGCGGCAGCAAGCTAAACACCAACAGGCGCAGCGCCCCCCGCCTGCCGGATGCTGCCAGCGCCACCAACCCACCAGCAAACAACACTGCCCACAGCCAACCCACCTGCCCATACCCCACCCACTGCCCAGCATAGCGCATCGCAACCGCCCGCGTACCAATGCCGCCGCTGCCGTCGCTCAGCCAGCCCAGCGCGATGTTGAACATGGGCGTATCGCCCAGCAGCAGGTAGCCAATCGGCACACTGACTGTCACCAAGCCGACCGCGCCAATTGCCAGCAGGTTTACTATGCGCGTGCGGTACGGCACCACGCCGAAAGCCAGCACCACCAGCAAAATCACCAGCGCGTAGGGTGCAGCGGTGAACTTCATGAGGGTGGCAAGCGCCAACCACAACCCCACCTGTACCGCCCAGCGTCGGCTGCCGCTTTGTGCTAGCAACACGGATGCCCACACCGCCACCACAACCAGGGCACCTGCCTGCGCGTCGCTCTGTGCTAGCCGCTCGTAGAAGAACAGGTAGGGGCTACCGATCCACAGCAGGCAGCCCCACACTGCCGCCCGTCCCCCAAACATGCACCGCAGCAGCGCAAAACCCGCTGCCATACCAAGCATTGCCGTGAACACGGTGGGCACACGAGCAGCAAAGTCCGGCGCGTTTTGGGGGTAAAGCGCAGCAATCAGCCAGTGATTGATGATCTTGCCGTCGGAAATATCCCAGAACGGGTGCAGGTTCCACACCTCTATGGCGCGGGTGAGGTGCAACCCCTCATCGTTGTGCAGGGGCAGCGCAGTCAGGTTGTGCAGTCGGGTTGCGAACAGTAGCAGCAGCAAGCAAATGCTTACAGCCCACCCGGTTCGCACGGTGTGAGATTGATGTATTTGACCCATAGGGGTCCTGCGGAGGGGGTAATGCGCGGGTAAACGTGCGGGCTAGGCGCTGCCGCTGCTGTCCTTGTAGCGGTAGGTGATGCGCCCACGCGCCATATCATAGGGGCTCATCTCCACGCGCACGCGGTCGCCCAGTAGAATACGGATGTAGAACTTGCGCATCTTGCCAGACAGGTACGCCAGCACGGTGTGCCCGTTTTCCAGTTCAACACGGAACTGGGTGTTGGGGAGTGCTTCGGTAACGATGCCTTCAACTTCGATCTTTTCTTCTGCCATCTTTCCTCGCTAAAACTACCCATATGAATGTGATGAACCGCTGCCAATAGTAGGACAGCGGCACGCGAATCTCAAGCTAAGGGCGAATATGCGTTTCGTTAACGCCCCTGGGTTTTACGCTGGCGGCGGCGGGAGCGGCGGATTGCCTTTTTCTTCTCAATGCGGCGCAGCTCGCTCTTGGAAATGTGCCAGCGCTTGCGGCGTACGGTGCTTAGTACGCCACTGTTCGTGACCTTCTTGCGGAAACGACGCAGCAGTGCTTCCTGCGATTCGTTCGGCTTCAGTTTTACAGATGCCAAGCTTGTCTCACCTCCTTCAGGTTGGCGTTGAAACAAACTGCGCTACGGATGCTGTAGCGCAGGGAATGTTGCAATTTGATGTAATGATATTATACGGTAGCCGGCTCGCTATTTCCAGCTTCAGTATGTTCTAGTTCAGGCTCAGGTTGGGCGGCAGGTGCAGGCGTTTGCTCGGCGTCAATGTCCTTCAGGCTTAGCCCCAGGCGCTGCTTCTGAGATTCGATGCTGATGATCCGCATGGTGTACGCTTCGCCCTCGGTGACGATGCGTGCCGGGTCGCTCACCTCGTGGTTTGCCATCTGGCTGATGTGCAGCAGCGCCTCAATGCCCGGTTCCAGGCTGACGAACGCACCAAACGGTGCCACGCGGCTAACTTTGCCCTGCACCAACTGCCCGACGTGGTACATCTCATCGACCAACTGCCACGGGTTCTTTTGCAGCCGCTTCAGGCTTAGCCCAATGCGCTTGCCCTCCTCGTCCAGCCGCAAGACGTAGACCTCAATCTTATCGCCCACATTCAACACTTCGCTGGGGTGCTTCACACGGTGCCACGCCAGTTCACTGATGTGCACCAGCCCGTCTGCGCCGCCCAGGTCAACAAACGCGCCGAAGTCGCGCAGCCCGCTGACGGTACCCGTAACGACCTGCCCTTCTTCCAGCTTGTCCAGCAGCACATCCTTGCGTGCCTCGCGCCGTTCGCGCTGTGCCTCGCGCTGGCTAAACACGAGCCGCCGCCGCTTGTGGTTCACCTCGATCACCTTGGTGTTGATGCGCTTGCCCACCATCCGGGCGAGGTGCTCCGTGCGTTCGTCCTCGCTCAGCCCACGCGGCAGGTCTGCAACGTGGCTAGCAGGGATGAACCCACGCAGGCTGCCAAACTGGATAATGAGACCGCCTCGGTTGGCATCGGCAACATCCGCTTCCCAGATGTCATCCGCTTCCAAAATGCCCTCGGCGCGGCGCCAGTCCTCGCTTTGTGCCGCCTGGGAGACGGACAAGACCATGTTGCCGTCTTCGTCTTCCATCCGCACGATGGTCACATCTATCGTTTGACCAATCTCGTACTCGTCGGCAGTGACGTTCATGCGCTCCAGGTCACGGCGTGGCACCATCCCATCACGGTTCTGCTTGATGTCGATGATAAGTCCGTAACTGTCTGCAATGAGCACAGTTCCTTCTACGATGTCGCCTCGCTCGAGGTCATTCTGCTCGAAGGATGCTTCTAGCAGGGCGGCAAAGTCCAGCTCGTTTATGTGTGTGTTCAGCATTGTGTCGGTCATAACCTTGAAACTCTATAAATCCCAAAGGCGGGCAATGAACTTAGCTTGTGGTGCAGGCGCAAGCAGCAACCCCTCGGCAAACGCGTTGTCGAGACGATCCGAATGTGTTTGGATTGAAAGGTGCTGTTTTTGCAGGAGTTTGTACCTGTTACGCCCGTGGGTGAGTTTTAATCTCCCACCAAGCCGCGCAGATTATATCCATGAGGTATAAGGCTGTCAACAAGCCCTAACAACTTTACCCTTGATCTTGTGCAGTTTGCCGAACCCAAAGCGCAAGCAGGGCATTTTCGCACAGTTTTGCCGGGGTTTTGGGGCAAAATCCACTGGGAAGGGCTGAATTATGCGGTTGCTTCGTCAGCAGCGCTGTTGCTAGCGCCGCCGTCGGGGTCTTGGTCTTCTTCATCGGTGCCCCAACGTTGGGTAAAGCCCACCCGACGCTTTTCTGGCTCCAGGTGGCTAATGCGCAGGCTCAGCTTGTCGCCCTTCTTCACATAGGAGTACGGTTCCGTCAGCGAACCATCCCCCATCTCAGAAAGGTGCAGCAGTCCCTCTAGCCCGTCGTCAAGGGCGACGAACGCGCCAAAGTCTACAACATTCGTGACCACACCATCAACCAACTGCCCTTCGTGATAGCTGGTTTGGGCGCTGTCCCATGGGTCTGCTAGCAGGCGCTTGCGGCTGAGCGCGATACGGTTGGTCTGCCGATCCAGGCTGAGCACATACACGTCAATCTTCTGCCCCACTTCCAGGATGTCGCGGGGATGGTCAACGCGGTGCCACGCTAGCTCACTCACATGGATGAGTCCGTCTGCGCCGCCCAGGTTCACAAACGCACCAAAGTCTCGCAGCCCAGTGACCGTGCCCTGCACCACATCGCTCTCTTTGAGTTCTGCCAGCAGGCGTGCTTTTTGCTTGGCACGCCACTCGCGCTGCGCCTCGCGCTCACTGAAGATCAGCCGCCGCCGATCTTGGTCAACTTCGATGACCTTTACCGTCAGTTCATTGCCGATCAACTCGTTCCAGGCATCGCGGCGGTCAGCAGAGTAGCCCGCGGAGGTAAGGTGGGAGCTAGGGATGAAACCCTCCAGGCGGTTCCAGCGCACCAGGATACCGCCCCGGTTGTGCCCGGTCACGCGCACGTCAACTGTTTCTTCGTTTTCAAGCAGTTCCCGCACCTTGTCCCAGTCGTAGCGCTGTAGCCCCATGTTGATGGACACCACAAGGTTATCGTCGGCGTCGCGGGGGTTCATCACATACACGGGGATCTCCTCCCCGATTTGCAGCCCAAACCGAAATTCCTCGTCCAGGCGCTCCAGGTCTTGCGGCGGCACGATGCCGTCGCGCTTGGCACCCATATCGACGATGATTTCGCGCTCGTTGATCTGCAAAATGGTTGCACTGCGGATCTCACCGCGCTTGGGCGGGGCGAAGTCGTAGCTAAAGGAGGATTCTAGCAACTGCTCAAAATCTGAGCCGATGTCGTTATCAAGGGGTGTGGGCATCTCCGCCATAAAAAGTTAGCGCCAGTTTCGGCATAAACCGCCGACGAAGCGCCATCTCCTTTCGCGTTTGGGTGACTGCGTCGTTGCTGTAGCGTCTCTGTATAGAAATTATATCAGAAAAGCGTGTTGCCTGCTCAAAAATCGCCCGATACAAATTAGTTTGCCTGTGGGTCTCCTAGGGCAAGCCCGCGCAGCCCCCGGTCAATTTCCCACGGGTACACGATGTAGGCGTCTGTAACCGCACCGTAGAAGTCTGGCTCTGCTTTGCTAAACAGCGAGCGATAGGGGTTGTAGTGCATCACGCAGGTGAAGGGCGTCGCCCCGGCGGACTGCACGCGCCCGCGCACGGCGGTGCTGGTGCGCCCGCTGCCCCACACATCGTCCACGATGAGCGTTTGCCGCCCTTGCAGCAGCGATGACTCTGGAAATTGTAGGAACGTGGGCCAGGTGATGACACCACGGGAGGTACTGGGGAAGTCTACGGCGGCGGTGAGCATGTGCTTGATGTTCAGGATTTCCGCCAGCATCCCACCGGGGATAATGCCCCCACGGGTAATCAAAATCATCGCGTCGAACGGTCCCGCCGTTTGCAATTGGGGGATTAGCACGTCAATCAGCCTATCAACGTCGCCCCAGGTCAGCACCTCGTGCCGCTGGAACCCTTTTGGATTATCTACCATTGTTCTTTGCCCGTTTGCCCGAATACAAAACAGCGCCCGCAACTTATATGAAAGGGCGCTGCTTGTATTTTAATAAATAACACCCATTCCGCCACTATTTTGGTGTGTAATCCTCGCAGATGAGCACAATCTGCTGCCCGCGCAGGCGGGTGAGCACAACCGTGGCGCTGTTGTCGCCCTTCAGTTTGAGCTTTGCTTGCAGTTCCTCAGGTGTAATCGGGCTGCCGCGCTTTTTCACCGTCACTTGCCCGACGTTGCGCTGCTTGAGGTACGCCCGCAGCTTTTTGAGGTTGAACGGCATCCAATCCTGTATGCGCCAACTGCGCACCCAAACAGAATCTGGGCGGGTGGGTGTGGTGACGTAGGCGATGGTTGGGTCTAGCAGTGCGCCGCCAAGCTCTGTCGCAAGGTGCTGCACATACCCGGCGCGGATAATGGCGGGGTCAGGTTCGTTGAGGTATCCGTCGGGTTCGTCCGTGAGCGGTGCCTCGGCAGTGCCTTCACACTGGTAGGCGTGTGGGGTGTCATCGCCCGGCAGGAACAACACCGCTGTGTTTGCTGCACCGAACATCGCAATGCCAAGTTCTGCCTCCTTTAGGTCGCCCGTAACCGATAAAAAACTGAGGCTGGCGTGGTATTGCGCGAGCTGCGCCACGTCCACGCCGGGAGAAAGCTTCACGATGATGGGGTTGTAGCTGCGTTCCCAGCGCCGCACCAAAGACAACGGCGGAACGTAGCGCTCCACATTGTGGATGCGCTTGCCGCGCACGTCGCGCCGTGCCGGGTCGTAGAATAGCATATCGCCGGGCGGTAATGGTGCCGCCGTCACATCTGCAATCGCAAACTCCGCTGTTAGCCCCAGTGTTTGTGCGTTATGCCGCGCAATCCCGATGCGTACCGGGTCAATATCTACGCCTGTGACTGTGCGCCCCGCCCTGGCATACGCGAGTGTATCGGTGCCGATGCTGCAACACACATCGACAACAGAGGTGGTATCAATGCCCGCACGCCACGCCCGGATTTGTGGGTCGCTCGCCTGTTCCAGCGCGTCCCGCGTGTACAGCATGTTCGCGGCGTCGTCCCCGAACTTGTCCACTGCCTTGCGGCGCAGCTTGACGGTTTCTATGGCGGCGCTGGTTTCGTCCGCACTGTAGCGGGGGCGCAGCCTGGGAACTAGGTTAAGTAGGGTTTTGTCGGAGAGGTCTTCGGTGGCGAGTTCTACCAGCAGTGCCGTGCCCCGGTCGGATGTAAGGAAGGCGACATCTGCCAGCGTGAAGTCCTTTGCCATGCTTACTCGTCGGGAGCCTCGGCAGTGGCAGGGTCAATTGGGGTAAAGGTGATGGTGCGCCCCTTGAGGCGATCCAGCGTGGGGTTTAGCAGCACCGGCGCGTCCCATGTCTGGGCAGTCTTCATACTGAACTTGCCGACCTTGTTCACATCCGTCACGATGCCCTGCATTACGGCGGGCTGCATCAGGCTTACCGCCTTGGGCAGGCTGGTAAACGCCACATAATGCCCATCTGCGAGGGCAGCGTGCCATACTATGTTTTCACCGTCGCGCAGTGCCCACGCAGGCTTGTTCGGCGTTTGGCGGACGAGCAAGTACACATACGCACCGTCAAAATCCGCCAGGGTGAGGTTGTCGGCGTCGGCGTTTGCCGCCACTTTGATGCGGGCGAAGGTGCTATCCGTCGTGTGGGGCTTTTCGCCGCGCATCAGCACGCCCAGCGGCAGCGGGCACTCGGCGGCGGTTTCCACCAGGATGCGCGTGTGACCGCTTGCCTCAAGCTGCTGCACGATTGCCTTGTCGGGTTCGCCGTCGGGGTCAACCATAATCAGCCGACCGCCGGGGCGCAGCACCCGCAGCGCCACCGCCAGGAATGTGTCATCAAGCGCACCCTCGTAACCCAACGCCACGATGCTATCGACACTGTTGTCCGGTGCATCCCACGCCTCAGGGGGCGCAGCTACAGCCACGATGTCGAGGTCTGCACGCAGTTCGCGCAGCACGTCACCCGCTTTGCCGCCGATGTCGTACAGGCGCAACCGTGCGCTGCTGGGCGGCAGGTGCTTTGCCATCGCTTCGATGAGCAGACGGGCAGTGCGCGGTTTTAGCTGTGCCATGATGCTCGGCTAGCGCTCCAGTCGCGGGTTATTCGTCTTCTTCCTCGGCAATCTGACGCATCAGTTCAAGCAACTCCGTCCACTCCTCCTGGAAGAAGTGCATGGTTGCCCTACCGATGTCCAGGTGGAAAATCGGCTCGTCGTCCTCTTCGTAGGACACCCAAGCCTCGTAGTTTTCGGTTTCCGCTAACGTCTCTTCGTTGTCCATCTCATTTTTGGTCATGGCTATTGCCTCCTGGTAACTGCCTTACTGCTCATTAAGTTGCGCACCCGGGTTGCGCAGTAGTCTCCCAAGCGCACAAGAACCGGGCGGCGTTCGCGTTGGTGTTCGCTCACTGTCTTGCGATTGACGGGGAACGGCTCTTTGTCCGATAGTTTGCCATAAACATACTGGGCGACCAGCCGCAGGCTTGCCACCACGGGCGCGGCGATGAGCACGGCAAAAATGCCGCCCACACTCACACCGCTAACGACTGCAACGATCACTATAAACGGGTGCAGGTTCAGGCTATCGCCCACAATGCGCGGGATGAGCACTGCCGCCTCCGTTTGCTGGAGGATCGTCCACACGCCGATGACCACCAGCGCGAAGAACACCCCCTGCAAACCCGGTATCGTGTTGGACTCGCTAAACAGGGCGATTGCCGCTGCGGGGATCATCGCCGTTGCCGGACCGATATTCGGGATGAACTCCATTAGCCCGGCAAAAATACCCAGGAAGATCGCGTTCGGGATGCCCAGAATACGCGCCATAAAGTACATGGCAAAGCCCATAATCAGGCTAAGCGTCACCTGCCCGCGCAGGTAGCTGTTCCACACGTGCCCCAGTTCGCGCAACATGCGGCGCATGTCATTCTGGTAGCCTTCCGGCACCGCGCCTACCACCGCGTTAATCATGTTTTTTCCGTCGGTCAGCAGGTAGAAAATCATCGTCAGCAGGAAGATCAGGTTCAGCCCGGTGCTCAATGCGCCGCCCACAAAGCTAAATGCAGAGCCTGAAATCGTCGCTACGAACTGGCGCAGTGTTTCGACTGTATCGAAGGTGGCAATTTGCAGGTCGGCGGCGTCAAACATGTTCTCCACATCAATGTTCGACGGTTCTATGCCCACGATGTCTGCCACTAGCAGGGGTTCCCCAAAGAAACGCTCAAGTGGCGTTCCTGTGAAGTCAATCTCATCGTCCAAACGGTCTAAGATCCAGTCCTGCGCGGACTCCAGAAACTCTGGCGTGTTGGAAATCAACGATTGCATCTGCACAATAACCGTCGGCAAGACGAACAGCAGTGCCAGCACGACCAGCGAGATCATCAGCAGGAAGGTGAGCAACACCGCAACCACGCGCAACCTACCGCGCAGCAAACGCTCCTGGAAGAAGTCTGCAATGGGGTGAAATAGGTACGCGATCACCACAGCGGAGAAAACGAGTGTGATGACAGAGCGAAATTGAAAGAGCAACAGCGCGACAAACACAAAGGCGATGATCCCGACAATGCGCTTGGTGTTGTCGCTCCACCGGGGGGACTGGGGAGGCTGCGATGCTTGGGGTGCTGATGAAGAAGGTTGTTCCATCCGTCAATAACCTCGTCAACTAATGCCGGGTAGCGTTGGCTGGTGGCAGGGTGGGCACAACCCTGCCCACCCCCACTTTATTGTAGCAAAATTCCGGAAGGCGTGCTTAGTAGCGCCCACCCTGGCGGCTGCCACCCCGATCACCGCCCCGGTCGCCACCTCGGTCACCGCCACCGCCACGACCATCACCACCGCCGCCGCGACGATCACCACCGCCGCCACGACGATCACCGCCACGACCGCCACCGCGCCCGCCGCTGGGACGACGATCACGCACGCGTGCTTCCTCTGCCGTCCAGCCTTCCAGCACTGCCTGGCGGCTTAGCCGAACCTTGCCGCTGTCGTCGACATCGGTCACCATGACCATGATCTCGTCGCCCAGGCTCACTTCATCGCTGGCAGATGCCACGTGACGGTCGGACAGCTGCGAGATGTGCACCATGCCGTCCTTGCCCGGCAGGAACTCCACGAACACGCCATAGTCTTCGATGCGCTTGACCTTGCCCGTGTAGATGCGACCGATTTCTGCATCCTCCGTCAGCGCCTGGATTTCATCAACCGCACGGGAAACCGAAGTCGCATCTGCCCCGGCGATGAACACATCGCCCTCGTTCTGGATGTCTACCTTGACTTCGTGGCGCTCCTGGATACTGCGCACCGTCTTGCCGCCCGGTCCGATCACCATGCCGATCTTCTCCGGGTCAATCTTGATGGTAATCATGCGCGGTGCGAACTCGCTGAGCTGCTCGCGCGGCTCTGTGATGGCGCTCTGTAGCACATCCAGGATAGCCATACGGGCGTCGCGTGCCTGCTGCAATGCCTGCTTCAGCACATCGCCCGTAACACCGTCAATCTTGATGTCCATTTGCAGCGCGGTGATGCCCTTCTCCGTCCCAGCGACCTTGAAGTCCATGTCGCCCAGGTGGTCTTCCAACCCCTGGATGTCCGTCAATACGGCAACCTTATCGCCCTCTTTAATCAGCCCCATAGCGATGCCGGCGACTGGTGAGATGATCGGCACACCCGCGTCCATGAGTGCCAGGGTGCTGCCGCACACGCTTGCCATAGACGTACTGCCGTTGGAACTCATCACTTCACTCACCAGGCGGATGGTGTAGGGGAAGGTGCTCTCATCGGGGATCATGGGCAGCAGCGCGTTTTCTGCCAGTGCACCATGCCCGATCTCACGTCGCTTGGGGCTGCCCATGCGCCCGGTTTCGCCCGTGCTGTAGGGCGGGAAGTTGTAGTGGTGCAGGTAGCGCTTGGTGTCTTCCGGGTAAAGCCCGTCCAGGTTCTGCGAGTCTCGTGGGGTGCCCAGCGTGGCGATGGTGAGCACCTGCGTTTGCCCGCGCTTGAACAGTCCGGTGCCGTGCACGCGAGGCAACAGGTCTACTTCTGCGGAGAGTTCGCGGATGTCTTCGTAACCGCGCCCGTCCGGGCGCACGCCGTCTTCCACGATGCGCCTGCGTACCTGTTCCTTGACGACCTTGTCGATTGCCTCTTTGACCAGATGGAGCGGGGTTTGCTCTTCCTCTGGTAGTTCTGCGTTGCGTGCTTCGTACTGCGCAACCAGTTCATCTTGTAGCACGTTGATGGCGTCTTTGCGGTCGTCACGGTCGGTCTGGTGGGTGATGATCTCGCGCACGCGCCCACGAATCGACTCCGCAATGGTCCTGTTCAACTCTTCGTCAACTTCTTTGGTGATGATCTCGGACTTTTCTTTGCCCACTTCCTCGCGCATACGCAGTTGCACTTCGATCAGGTTCTGGATGGATGCGTGCGCAAGCTCCAACGCCTCCACCATCGTTGCCTCATCAACCTCAAACGCGCCGCACTCCACCATATTGATGGCGTCCTTCGTGCCGGAAACGCGCAGGTCGAGCGTGCTCTCTTCCATCTCGCTGATGGTCGGGTTCACGATCAGTTCGCCGTCTAGCTGCCCGATGCGTACCCCCGCCACCGGACCGTCCCACGGAATGTCCGAGATTGCCAGGGCAGCGCTCGCAGCGGTAATGCCCAGCACGTCAATGTGGTGTTCCTGGTCATGGCTGAAGGCGTTCAGCACGATCTGTACTTCGTTGCGCATGTTATCTGGGAAGAGCGGGCGGATGGTGCGGTCGGTCACACGGGCGATCAATATCGCGCCCTCACCCGGTCGCCCCTCGCGGCGCAAAAAGCTGCCGGGGATGCGCCCCGCAGCGTACATTTTCTCTTCGTAGTCCACACTCAGCGGGAAAAAGTCAATATCACGCGGGGACTTGCTCATGGTGGCAGTGGCGAACACGATGGTGTCGCCGTGGCGTACCGTCACGGCGCCGCCCGCTTGTTCGGCAAGCTTGCCCGTTTCTATCGTAATCTCGTCGTCGCCCAGCATGGCGACATAGTTGTGGCTGGTGCCTGACATCGTTTCATTCGTCTCCTAGTCGTCTGTAAATAACACACGCTCAGCAGCCAGGAACTGGTAGGTAGCGCCAACAGTGCAAGTTAGCCCCACCTACCAATGCCTGCCCCACCGAGCGTGTTTTCTGCTTCAAGTCGTCGTGTATGCCGCCGTTCGCCACATGACATGGCGGAACGGTAGCCTGCCCTTTTGATGATCTAGCGGCGCAGCCCCAACTCTTTGATGAGCTGACGGTAGCTATCCGGGTTGGTGCGGCTGAGGTACTTCAGTTGCCGCCGCCGCTGCCCAACCAACTTCAGCAGTCCACGACGCGAGTGCTGATCGTGCTTGTGCTCCTGCATGTGGCGCGTTAGCTGTTGGATGCGCTCGGTCAGCAGGGCGATTTGCACTTCCGGGGAGCCAGTGTCGCCGTCGTGGCGGGCGTGCTTCTCAATAATGTTGCTTTTTGTTGCTTTGTCGATGCTCATGTTGTGTTCTTGATCCTTATTCGCCATCAAACCCGTACTTTTGTACCGATTTGTGGTACCAACTTTGCAGGGCGTGATTATATCAGAGCGATATTGACCGAGAAAGATGCTATCCAACCAGGGCAGCGGTGCCACGTTGCTGCGGGGGTGGCACCGCATGGCAGCCAGGCAGCGGCGTTAGCTGTCCGGCGTCACCATGCAAAACGCCCCGCGAATGTCGCCAAAAAATGTTTGCCCGGCAGTGTGCAAGTTAAAGTAAAGCTCTCCCTGCCGCGCAACATACTCCAAACCAGCAATTTCATCGCCCAGGCCATGCTGGCGTTTATGTATGATGATTGCCCTCGGTTGCCTCCGCCACCAGGTTCACCGTGTGATGAGTCCGAAACAAACTGTACTGCCCCTGCCGTGCAGGTATGGGGTTGAGCACATTCTCCGTCTCCATAATCGAGAACCACAGCGGTAAATCCCACGCATTAGTGCCCAGGTACGTTTGCACGTTGCTCTGGGAGATCAACATGTTTTGTTCGTAAAGCTGCAACAAAATCTGTATGAACTCGTCGCGCAGCCCCAAAATGACCTTGCTAATGCGGTTATCGGTATTGATGGAAATGCCCTTGGTGTTGAACTGGCTCTGTGGGTTGCGGTACTCGTCCACGGTTGCCGCGCCATTTTCCATCAGGTACTCCACCGCCCGCTGGAAGGACATGGCGCTGTCGTAGTCGCGCAGGCGGCGGTGCAGGCTGCCCAGCGGGCACCACTCGAACCCGCGAAAGCTCGTGAACTGCTCCACGCTGACGACAATGCGATACACCATGGACGCGGTTTCCGGCTCCTGCGCACTCAGCTCGCGCAGCGGCAAGGTTGACCATGTGACGTCTTCCTGGTCAACATCGGTCACTGCCTTCAGTTCCGTCGTGGCAACCGGGTCGTAGTCGGCTCGCATCTTAATCACCGGCACGAGGTCTTCCGGGTTGTGGCGGTGCGGCACCAACTCCCGCGTCAGCACTTCCTCACGTACCAGTGCGTCTATCCAGTGGGAGCGCCACTGGTCGTTGGGGTTCATGCCGGGGCGGTCAAGCTCCCTGTCCATAGAAAGCCCCTTGAGCAAAAAGCCGTAGTTGACGTATTCCCAGCCGCGCACGCGCAGTGTGTTTTTCACCCGCAGCACGACCCGGTCACGGATGAGGCGGGTGCGCTCTACAGTCGGGTGGCTGGTGTTCAGCGTGATGCGCCCGCTGGACGACACCGGGCGCAGAATCCCCAGCGACAGCGCCTGCGAGACAAGATCATCGCCGCGCGAGTCCGAAATGACCGCGCCCACACGCTGCAACTGGTCGATAATATCCTGCGTGGAAAGCACATTGACCTCGCGCTGGTCTGCCACGCGGTCGAACTGAATCACCACGCTTGACCACTGCGACGGCGTAAAAGCGTCTGTGGTGGTGTCTACCGTGCCGTTGACGCTGGCAACCGATGACCCAAACGACTCGTGGGTTTGCAGGTTGGTGAAGTCCTCAATGTACTCCACCGTCACGCCGGGGTTTTGCTCTAGCTGGCGGCTGGTGCTGCCCCGCACCCCCCAGATGATGACCTGTTTGTTGCGCGTCACCAGTGCGTTCAGCACATCGTTGAAGTCGCGGTCGCCGCTGGCGATAATGTACACATCGGCGGCATCGGAGTAGGTAGACTGCCCCATCAGGTCACGAGCGATGCGCAGGTCTGCGCTGTTTTTGCCAGGCAGCGTAAACACCGGCTCGATATTCGCCAGCATCAGGCGGCTGGGGGTGTCCTCAGTGATCTCGCGCCCGCTCACATCGACGAGCGGCGGCAGGCTGCCACGCTGCCCCCACGGGGCATACGCCGCCATCTTCACAACTTGCCCGTGTGCCTTCGCCTGCGTGACGAAGCGGTCGATCAGGTGGTCGATATTGACGGTGAACCCCTGCTCGTTGAGGCTGATGGCGATGTTCTCAAAGTCGATGTAAACCGCCACGTTTTTGGTCTGCACGCCCAACAGCGACTCAAACGGCTGGAAGATCACCTCATCAGCAAATTCCGTGCCCGCCAGCACATCCCTGGAACCCCAAACGCGCACCCGCGCACTGCGCGAGGTGCGTACGCGCCGCACCAACGGAATGAGATCCTGGCTGGTGGTGACGATGATGAGTTCGTCTACCGGGTCGGGGTCAAACGCGAAGTAGTGCACGATGAGTGCATCGGCGAGGTTGTCTCGGTCTGGCACGCTGAAGGTATCGTAGCCAGCAGCACGGAACACGAACTTGGGGTCGATACTGTTGCGCCCCTGGTCTTGTGCGTCGCGTGCCTCCCAATCGGCAACCGCTACGGCTCGTAGCTTGTCTGGTGTGGTTAGCCCTGCCGCGAGGGCAGCGCCGCCACGCAATCCGACTGCAAGTTCTTGGAAGTCTATTGCAATGCCTTGGCTCTTAAACTGAAGAACCATGTCGTCAACGTCAACGATTAAGTAAGCAGCCATTATCTTTACCTGAAATAATACGCAATGTATCTACCTGGACTCACATGCCCGGCAGATGATGGATTCAGCACGGAATGGCACACCTTATTTTCATGCGCCGGACGTACACCACTAATTGTTTAAATTATCTTCTAATACGCTCTATTTAATCACAATCAATCAAGGCAAGCTTAATTTTTTAGTGGATTTTATCACTCATGCTTCATCTGTACAATATCACTTGCTAGGCAAAGTGAACAAATAATCGAATTTGGGTGTAATTTGGATCGGTAACTTCTGGAAGTACGAACAAGGTGAGAGCGCTTTCAACGCGCTGTGAAAACGATTACAGGTCGGATTATAGATACAGCCGGGCAATATACCAGGGTATTGTGAAAATTTTTGCGAAATACTTATGTGGCGTCGTCGTCCCAGGTGCGGGTTCGGTTCACTGCCAGTTTGTCTAGCACTGCCTGCCCCAGCTCTATCTCGCTCACGCTGGCAAGTTGCAGCAGGTACAGCATGACGTCTGCAAGCTCTGCCGCCAGTTCGTCCTTGTCTGTGATGTCATCCACCCACTGGAAGTGCTCCAGCACTTCACTCGCCTCTAGTGAGAGCGAGATTGCCAGGTTGCGCGGGGTCTGCGGTTTTGGGGAGTCCGCATCGTACCAGCCCTTGCTGCGCACAAATGTGTGCATCGCGTCTGTCAGCGCTTTGAGGCTGTCTGGGTCAGTAGGCATTGGGGGAGCGCCGCGAAACGGTCATGAGCACGGTACGGATGATGATCTTGATGTCCAGCCACAGCGACCAGTTCTCCACATACCACAGGTCGTAGGTGGTACGCTCCGCGATTGATGTGTCGCCGCGCAGCCCATTGACCTGCGCCCAGCCCGTCATGCCTGCTTTCTCTCGGTGGCGCTCCATATAGCGCGGGATGTTCGCCTGGAACTGCTCCACATATACCGGGCGCTCCGGTCGCGGTCCTACAAGGCTCATTTCACCCAGCAGCACATTAATCAACTGCGGAATCTCGTCCCAGTTGGAGCTGCGCAGGAACTTGCCAAAGCGCGTCACACGAGTGTCGCCGGGCACCGTCCAACCGGGTCCGGCAGTTTCGGCGTCAATCCGCATGGAGCGGAACTTGATCATCTCGAACGGCTTGCCGTCCAGCCCCATGCGTTCCTGCGTGTAGAACACCGGACCGTGAGATTCTAGCCGGATGATGAGCGCGGTGAGCAACATAAACGGCGACAGGAAGATCAACCCTAAGAATGCGCCGACAATATCCAGCCCGCGCTTAAGGCTCAGCCGCCAACCGCGCAGCGCAATATCGCGCACGGTAATCAGCGGTGTGCCGCCCAGGTCGTCCATGTTCATATCGCCAGACATGTACGCCAGCATGTCCGGGTAAACTTTCACGTCCACGCGCCCGCGCTGGCAGCGGCTAATGAGCTCCACCAGTTCCACGCGGTTGGCGTCTGGCAGCGCGATAATCACCTGCTCAATCTGGTGCTGGTCAATAATGTGGGTCAGGTCAGCATAGGAGCCAATGACGCCCACACCGGGCAATGAGTCGGTGTCTAGCCCCTCTTTTGTCACCATACCGATGATGTTGTAGCCCAGCGCCGGGTTCTGCTTGATGCGCAGCGCAATGTCATAGGCGACACTGCCGCCACCCACAATCAGCAGGTTGTCCACATCCACCTTTGTGTGGCGCATCCACAGCTTGGTGCTCAGGTACACATGCCGCCCCACTGCCGTCGCCAGGATGCTGAACACGGTCACGTAGAAGAACAGCGTCTGCGGGTAGTCCACGCTCAGCGGCGTGTCCTCAAACAGCAGCGCAGATGCACCAAACGCCAGCACGGTGCCCACCGTCACCATGGCAACGATGTTGCGTATTGTGTCTATGCGGCTAACCATACGCGGCATGTGGTACATGCGGGACAGGTAAAACACCATCATGATCGACGCAACGTGCATTACCAGCACACCTGCGTACTCACGCAGCGCAGGGGCGACATCCGGGCGTGCGAAAAAGGGCAGGTACAGGCGGGCATAGTACCCGGCGACAAACGCGCCGACCAACATCACGGCGTCCGTCAAATACAGCGCGATGTTCATCAGCGTTTTCACGCCAGTTGGGTGCGCGGCAGGCGCGGGCGCTACGTGCTGCGCAGCGGGCTGGGCTGCCGCACCTCCGTCCACAGTTGCCTGCCGCCCTTCGCCAATATACCCATCAGAATGAGACTGTGCACCGGCAGCGGTGTGCTGGTGCGGTAGTGCTTCCGATAGAAGATCAGCATCGCGCGGTAGAACTCCATTTGGGCGCGTTGGCTTTTTTTGCTTGCTGCCCGCTTGACGTGTTTGACCGTGACCGCGGGGTTGTAGAAAACCGTCCACCCCGCCTGTTTGATTCGATACGCCCAATCTAAGTCCTCTCCGTACATAAAGAACGTTTCGTCCAATAGCCCCACCGCTTCGATTGCCGTTTTGCGCACCTGCATGTATGCCCCCACGACGGAATCGACCTCAAGCTCCTGGTCGGGGTCGGCAAACGTCAGGTTGTAGCGGGCAAAGCGTGGGCTGTTTGGGAAGCGCTTCGCCAAGCCCGAAAAGCGGTAAAACGATACCAATGGCGTAGGGAAGCTGCGCCGACATGCCAGGTCCAGGTTGCCGTTGGGCAGTACCAGTTTCGGGCCGGCAACGCCGATGCGTGGGTTGGCATCCATGTAGCGCACCATCTGGCAGAACGCATCCGGCGGCACTTCGGTGTCCGGGTTCAGCAGCACGGCGTAGCGTGGTGCGTCCGGCATAGGTGTCCCGGCGTCGCCAAAGCCAAGTTCTCGCAAGCCCAGGTTGTTGCCATAGGGGTAGCCACCGTTGATGTCGCTGGCAATGAGCGTGACCTGCGGGAAGCACTTGCGCACCATGTCCGCACTGCCATCACCAGAAGCGTTGTCCACCACAACGACGCGGTAGGTGAAATCGCCCTCGCTGGCAAGCACGGTTTCCAGGCAGCGCTGGAGCAAGTCCTTGGTGTTCCAGTTTAAGATAACGATTCCCAGGTCTTGCGGCATGAACTCAGTCCCTCAGCTTGCCATGTTTGGTGTCATGTTGCCCGGTTCCGCTACACTCGGGATTGCGCTCGACATTCTAACACACGTCTGCAATCTTCGTGAATGCGGCGATTCTAGCGTGTTGCGGCACATGCGTCCGCTGTTATACAGGAAATAGTAATCTGCGGGTGGTGCCAGTACGTGGCAGAGTGCAGCGGTTGGGCGGTGCCCAGCAGCACCGGGCGCGGCACCGTCAGCAGTTCTATCACGCCGTCCTGCCCGGCAATCGACTGCGCTTCTGGCAGTGTCGCCAGTTCCTGTGCGCTAAAGAATCCCGACCGCGCCAACTGCCAGCGCCACGCATCGGACGCTATAACGTACTGCACGCCCTGTGCCCGCAGCACGTCTACATTAGGGATGTCGCTGCCGCCGTAGGTTTGGTTCCAGGTGTAAAGGGTGTTGTCCAGCGGCACGTTGTACGGTCCCAGCAGGTGAACGGTGCTGCCGTGGGGGATGTGCTCATGTGCCCATGCCTGGGCAGTGTGGCGGGTGTCCGTTGTGGCGAACTGCCCCACCACCTGCACCGATGACGCCAGCGGGTACGCAATCAGCACGACCAGCAGCAGCGCCCCCATCAGCACACCCTGGCGGGGTAACTGCCGCCATAACCAACCCACTCCCAGCCCGGCAAACAGCGCCAGCGGCGGGATAATCGGCAGCAGCATTTGGTCTGCGCCCAGCGGGCGGATGGTGCGCAGCACGATATAGGTGTATGGCAGCAAGTACGCCAACAGTGCAAGCGTTATGAGGCGCGTGTGTGCACCGCGCAGCCCGCGCCATATGCCCAGCAGCACCGCCACCGTCGCCGGGACGCCCAACCCGAACAGCGCGAGGTACGCCAGTTCGTAGCGCAGCCCCACCCACTTCGATACCGTGAGCAGGTGGCGCTCCCCCCCGATGTACTGGTTGGTGATCGCCTGGAACTCCGCCCAGACGAAGGCGGTGTCGAAAATAATGTGCGGCGTGGTAAGCAAAAATACCGCCGGGAACAGGGAATA
>CAYVGI010000079.1:0-22603 GCA_964451095.1 uncultured Anaerolineaceae bacterium | reverse complement strand
GCGGCTAGGAGAAGGGGGAACATACCGCTTAGATCGGGACTTTAGCCCCTCTCCCAGTGCCGCCAGCACGCTGGGCAGATGGGTTGAGGTGAGGGCTAAAATGTAGCGCACCAACTTGACATGCACCCTGGGAACGCCAGGGCAACGTCCTTCACAGATGCACAGATGATAGAATACGGTAGATAACCAGTCACAGGAAACGCCATGACCGACCAAGCAGAGCAGCGGCACTTTTGGGAAGCACTCGGGCTACCCGCTCCCAATTCGCGCATCAGCCGTGAGGCGTACGACGCGCTGCCGGAGGTTAGCTTCCATATGGAATACATCAACGGTGTTGTAATTTACCCGAACTGGAACCCGCACACGATGACACCCTCGCCCGTTATGCGCCATCAAAAGTTGGTTATCAACCTCATTATGCTGTTGGATGAGCTGACGACGGATGGGGACTTGTTGACGGCACCCATGGATGTGCAACTGGGTACCAAGAAAGTGCAGCCGGATGTGTTCTGGATTGCACCGGGGGGTGCGTGTGTGCCCAGCGCTGATGAAAGCTATCTCATCGATGCACCTGACCTCATCGTCGAAGTGCTTTCCAGCAACACCCAGTATGACCGGGTTACAAAGTATGACTTGTATGAGCAGCACGGGGTGCGCGAGTACTGGATCGCCAATCCCAACGAGGACTATTTAGAAGTGTATGCGCTCGCCAATGGCAAGTTCGGGCGGGTGGGGGCGTACACCGCCACAGATTCGTTCACGTCACCTGTGCTGGGCAGAACGGTAACTGCGGCGGCAATCTTCCGGTAGCGGCGGGGGGTCTAGTCCTGCCCTGGTGACCCAGCGGGCACGTTAGCGGGCTTCGGCTTGTTGCGTGATGTAATGCGACTCATGATCGGATCCTGGAAGCGCAGCAGGATCGGACCCAGCACCGCCATCATCAGCACATATGCCGCTGCGAGTGGTGCCAGCCCCGGCGCGACAACGCCCGCCGCTGCTGCAAGCCCCGCAATCACAATGGAGAACTCACCGCGAATGGTGAGGATGACCCCGGCACGGAACTGCCCCTTGGCAGATACACCCAACTGTTTCGCAGCGTAGCGCCCGGTGAACAGCTTGGTCGCGCCACTGACAACAGCAAGTCCCAGCGCAGGTAGGATGACAGGGGGCAGCGTCATGGGGTCGATCTGCAAGCCGAAGAACACAAAGAACACCGCCGCGAATGTGTCTTTAAGCGGTGTGATGAGTTCGTGGACGTGGTGGCTTAGCTCCTTGGAGAGCGCGATGCCCACCAAAAATGCACCGACCGCCGCAGACACCTCAAAGCGCTGTGCCAACCCACCTACCAGCAGCACCACGCCGAGCGAGGACAGCACCACAATTTCGTTAGAGCGGCTTTCGACGACGTTGCTCACGCGGTTGCCGAACCGCAGCGCCACCACCGCAATGATGATAACGGTTACAGTGGCAATCCCCAGCGATATTGCGCCGCTCATCAGGTCATCGCCCACCAGCAGCACGGTCATCAGCGGCAGGTACGCCGCCATCACGAGGTCTTCGAAGATTAAGATGGAAAGGATAGCGGGCGTCTCGCGGTTGCCTAGCCAGCCTGTGTCGCTCAGCAGCTTGGAGATGATGCCGGACGATGAGATGTAGGTCACGCCGCCTAGCAGCAGCGCAATCACCACGTCCCAGCCCAGCAGCAGCCCGAACAGGAACCCCGGTGAGAAGTTCAGCACCAGATCGACCACACCAGAACGGAAGTTTGTACGCAGGCTCTGGCTGAGTTCGTCGCCGGTGTATTCCAGACCGAGCATGAACAACAGCAGGATCACACCGATTTCTGCACCGGCAGCGATAAACTCTTCGGAGAACTGTACCGGCAAGATGCTGTTAACGCCCAGCAGCATACCGATGATGAGGAACGTGGGGATAGGCGAGATGCCGATGCGGTTACAAATCCGTGCAGACAGCGCCAGCAGGACGAAAATCACCCCCAGTTCGATGAACATAATGGCGATTTCCGGACCGCTGGCGGCTGCAAGGAAGATAGGGGGCATTAGGTGTCTCCCTGCATCATGTGATAGGCTTCCTTGATGCCCTCAGGCGTGCCCACCACAACGGCGGTGTCGCCAGATTGCAGGTGAAAGGACGGTTGTGGTGCGGGGATCGTCTTTGTTTCCCGAATGACGGCGACAATCTGTGTGCCGGTTTCGTACAGACCCAGGTCTTTAATGCTGGCGGTGCTGCACTTCCAGTTATCACGAACTGGAATCCAGTCGATTGCCAGCCCGCCGACGGACTGCTGGATGTTGCCGATGGTCTCTACGACCTTGGACGCACCTAGCATTTCCCCCAGCAACTCAGACTCCTGCTCAGAGAGAGCGATTGCCTTCGCACACATGTCCGGGTCGTCTGCGGAATACATCAGGAAGTCACGACGACCGCTGTGGTGGGTAATCACGCCAATGCGACCGCCCTCCTCCAGCATAAAGTCGTGCTGCACGCCCACACCGGGTAGTTGTGTTTCGTTGATTTTGATCTGGCTCACGAGTTTACTCCAAACCATCCATAGTTTTTTTGGGTTAGGTGCTTATTAGATGGGTTAAGCACGCACTAAACTTACCAAAATATAGCACCTGCGCTGCCAGAAAGCGAGATTTTTTGCTGCTGCTGGTCAATATTTTCCACATGCTTGCTTGCTCACAATGCAAAACGACAGCATCACACCTCCATTTGCTGTCTGTTAGCCTGCTCAAACATTGTAAAAGAGTTGTTTCGATCTCCCAGACACACCCCAAAATTTATGTACAATGTGCCCTGACCTTATGTGACATTTATATTGAGGATGGATAAGTATGAAACGAACGGCTCTGTTGATTTTACTGCTTGTTGTTAGCCTGCTCCCGGCGGCGTTTGCCCAGGCGAACACGAGCATCCCAGGTGACACGATTAAGTTCACCTGTGCGGACAGCGAAGCGACAATCCAAAGTCGTGGCGCTGCCACCATGACCGTCGGTGACCTGAACATTTACATCGGCACCAATCAAGTGAGCAACGACAACCAGAACCCCATCGTCAAGGCGTTTGACCAGCGCACGGGCGCGGTCGCCTACTGCCGCGAGGACTATGAAACCACGGGCGTAGACGGTAAGGGTCGTGGGCTGCACTGGAACGGCACGTTCCTGTACGGCATTTTTGCTGTGGATGGCGGCAGCACGACGCTGTTCAGCCAGGCGGCGAGCAATAACACCCGTGGCTGGACGCGCAGTGTCGGTCCGGCAAGTGGCGCTAAGAACTTTGCCATCATCGCCCGGCTAAACCCCGGCAGCGGCGATGTAACCGGGGCAGCGTTCATCACCGCCCGCCTGGAAAGCGGCAACTCGAACTCGGTCAGCATTACGGGCGTGGAATGCACCACCAATGGAAACCTGCGCGTCAGCGCGGAATCGTTCTTTTCCCCGCGCAAGATTAACGGTAATGCCATGACGCAAAGCAGCAGCGGCGACTCCCCCTTTGACTACACAGTTGAGTTCACGCCAGACCTGCGCGATGTGACTTACACGGCGGCGGTCGGCTGGGAGACAGACGGCAGTGCTACCAACACCACTTCCTGCCCCAGCGGTGACAACAACTTCGTACTGGACGGCGGTTTTGACCACGGTACCAGCGCCTTTGCGCTCGTCGGTGACGTTGCCGCGCCTGTGAACAACGGCGTGGTGAACATGACCCGCACCAACGTCAACGGGCTTGCAGCACTCTCCAGCGATACCAGCCACGCCCGCTTCCAGGCAGGCGATAAGATCGAGGCAACGCTGCGACTCGGCAATACCACGGGTGTCGCCAAGAATGCTGTGCTCCGGCTGACGAACTACACCAATAACTTTGTAGAGACGGGTGCCATTGTGTGCTTCTTTGGCATCCCGGCAAACACCAACCTGCGCACCTACACCATGCGCGGCGTCATCCCGGATGCATGGACCAACACTCGCGTTGAACTGTTCGCAGAGGACTTCAACGACCCGGCGCTGCTAGTGGATGAACTGAGCCTGCAACGCAACAACGGTCTCAACGTAGCACAGACGGAGTGTGTATCGCCGCCATTGCCCTCGAACAAGAACCTCATCGTCAACGGCGACTTCAGTTCGGATACATCGCAGGGGTTTGCTTTCCTCAGCGGTGAGCCGAACGGAATGCCCCACAGCGTGAGCAACGGCGTGGCAAGCACAACGCGCAGCGGCTTTATGCAGTGGGCGGCAATGGTACAGCCGACACGCTTCAGCGCCCCGGCAGGCACCCCGTTTGAGCTCGATATTGACCTGGGCAACACATTCTCCAAGCCGAAGTACGTTGCACTGCGCCTGTGGCAGTTCCCGAACAATAATGAAGCACTTGCCTGTTTCTTCACGGTTCCGCCGAACAGCTCCCTGCAAACCTACACGCTACGCGGCGTTACGCCCAGCGCATGGACGAATGCAGAAGTGCAGCTATTCGTGGAAGACTTCAATGAGCCAAGCCTGCTGATTGACAACGTAGACCTACGCTACCGCCCCAATGCGAACATCAACGCGCTGGACTGTGACTCGCCACTGCCCAACAACAAGAACATGGTCGTCAACGGCGACTTTGACTACACGGATATTTTCTACTTTAAGGCACCCGGGCTGGGCACCGCCATGAGCAACGGCATTATGCACATGACGCGCTCTCAGTTGTTTGACGGCAACGGTGCGCCGCTGTTCACGCTCATCGCACAGAACTTGCGTTACCAACCACCCGCTGGCAGCAAGCTAGAGGCAACCGTGCAACTGGGCAACACATCGGGCAAGCCCAAGATGGTAAGCCTGCACCTGATGGAATGGCCTAACAATGCGACGCGCCAGTGGTGTGTGTTCATCGTGCCGCCGAATACCCCGCTGCAAAACTACACCATGCAAACCGTCACGACCGCGGACTGGTCGAACATTGATGTGCAGTTGTTCGTAGAGGACTTCGGTGAGCAGTGGCTACAGGTGGACAACCTCAACGTGCAGCACAAGCCCAACGCCAACATCACCGCGCTAAACTGCGACTCCCCGCTGCCGGCAAACACAACACTGTTCCTAAACGGGGACGTGGACTACGGCAATATCTTCTTCTCCTACCTCGGACCGATCGCACACAGTGCCAGCAACGGTGTGCTCAACCTGACGACCAACACGTCTGCGAGTGATGTGGGTCTGCTGGCACAGCCGCTGTTCCGGGGTGCACCTGCCAACACGCCATTTGAGGTAACGATGGACGTTGCCAACCCCACCAATGAAGCGAAGTTGATCTCGCTGCGCCTGTGGGACTTCCCCAACCAGTCCAATGAAATTGCGTGCACGCTTGAGGTGCCCGCGAACTATCCGATGTCCACCGTCACGATGCGGGGCGTTACCAACACAGCATGGACGTTCATGGACTTCCAACTGTTCGTTGCAGACAGCCTGCCCAGCCTACAGGTGGATAACATCGTCATCCAGCATAAGCCCAATGCGGGTATCAACGGTCTAGACTGCAACATCCCGCCCGCCAGTGTCATGCCCATCCCGCCGAACGCAACCGCAGAAGCGCTGGAAATGCTGAATTTCGTGAACCAGGCTCGCTGCGAGGCGGGGCTGAACCCGGTTGTGCTGAACACGGAGCTGAACAACGCGGCGCTGCGCCACAGCAACGACATGGCGTACAACATGCAAACCTACATCAGCCACACGGGTACGGATGGCTCTGGTGCGGGGCAGCGCATCCGAGATGCGGGTTATAACTTCAGGGGCTGGGCAGAAAATGTCGCAGCGGGTAACAGCAGTGCTTTCGCAACATTTGAGCAGTGGCGCAACTCATCCGGTCACTGGAACAACATCATGAACCCGAGTTACCGCGAGATGGGGCTTGTTCGCACCAGCAACAGCTCTGCGCGGTACCGCCACTACTGGACGCAAGTGTTCGGCACACGCTCTGGTGCACCGCAGTTCACCTGCGCAGAGCTAGGCTACGTCGGCGGTGCGGGTGTCGTCGCCGCAAGTGCAGGCGTCACCCCGGCAGATGAAGACGCGATTCTCGTTCCGCCCGTCAACAGCGATAGCTCACAGGCAGAGGTGCCCGCAGAATCTGAGGTCGCTCCGGCAGAAGTCACCGTCGAAGAAATCCAGATGGAAACGATTGTGATTGAGCCTGCCGCTGTAGAAACGGAAGAAGCAGCACCTGTAACCACCACCGAAACGGAAGTTCCGGCAGTTGAACCAGCGGTAGAACCCGCTGCCCCGGCAAGTGCTGAAGAAGCGAGCGAGGCACCCTCACTGGATGCTTCCGCAACCGAGGAACCCACCCCCGTCGTTGCGGAACCTGCTGAGGTAGAACCCGCCGCTGAGGCACCTGTCGTTGAAGAAGCACCCGCGCCAGAAGAAACCCCCGAAGCAGCACCCACCACCGAATAACCTCCCCTTAGGTTCAGTGGGGCGCGATTAGGCGTCCCACTTTCTTACACAAAACCTTAACAGCACCCAACCCAAAGTCCCATAGTGCGGCGTGCTCATCGCTTATTAAACTCTGGTACGATAATTAAGCTGGAATCATCATAGAAGAAATTAGCAGAGGAAATTCAGTATGGAATCAAGGAAAATAAGCCTCTATCTGATCGTATTCCTGGCAGTAACGGCGATATTTGTTGCTGCACCCACCCCACCCGCCCACGCGCAGTCTGTTGTGGGCAACGGCACACCCGCTAGCTGCACAGAAGCAGCGCTGCGCAGCGCCATCGACGGTGGCGGCACCGTGACATTCAACTGCGGTGGCGCGGTAACGATCCCCATCACCGAGGAACTGTTCTTCCAGGACTTTGACGTGACGATTGACGGCGGTGGTAACGTCACATTGCAGGGCACGCCCGGTGTGCATGTCATCCGCTTTCGCACCTGGGGCTTTGACGCGGCGCAAACGCTCACCCTGCGCAACCTGACTATCACGGGTGCCTCGCGCACGGGCAGCCAGGTTGACGCCAACGGCGCGGCGATTTATGTACGTAACCAGAGCGCCAACTTTGACACCGACGTGCCCACGCTCAACCTGGAAAACGTCACCATGACGAACAACACCTCCACCCAGACGAACAACGCCAGCAACCCCTACGACTACGGCGGCGGCGCGGTGTACATCCTGGGCGGCATCCTGAACGTGTCCAACAGCATATTCATCGGTAACCGCTCCGACGGCGGTGCTGGCGGGGCAATCCATGTGCTGGGCAGCAACCTGAGTGTGAACAACAGCTACTTCGATAGCAACGTAGCGACTGCCACCAACGCCAGCAGCAACAACAGCGGCTTCGGCGGTGCCATCTACGTGGACGGTACACGCGCAGCAGGCGGCGGTGCTGTCACCATTGTGGCGAACCAGTTCTTTAACAACGCCGCAGCGAACCAGGGCGGCTTTGCCTACATCAACCTGTACCCGTCCCGCAACAGTTCGCTCACCGTGCATCGTAACGCCTTCATCGGCAACCGTGTGAGCGGCGGCGCGATGGGGCTAGGTGGTGCGCTTAGCGGTGGCGGCAGTGGCGGTGAGGTGCCCGTTTTCATCACGGATAACCTGTTCGCGCTGAACTCTGTGGCGGGCGGCAGCCGGGGGGCGTCTGGTGGGGCACTGGCATTCGCTCAGTCCGCCAACCTTGTTATCAGCAACAGCACCTTCATCGGCAACCGCGCCGAGGGTGTGTGCAGCAACTGCACCAACGCGAACGGCGGTGCCATCTACGTGACGAACAACAACACGCCATTTCAGGTGATTAACAGCACCATCGCGTTTAACTACGCGGGCTGGGTTGGCGGCGGCATCACGGGCAGGGACGGCACCCTGACCAACACCGTGCTGGCGCACAACACAGCAGAGAATGGCGGCAACGGTTGGGGCATCCAGCAGCAGTGCTCCAGTGACTTGAATGACGGCGGTAACAACATTCAGTTCCCAGGGCGCAACCCAAACCCGAACTTCTTCAACGAAGTCGAGTGCACAAACAACATCACTGTGGCGAACCCGATGTTCGGGTTGTGGAACGGGTTCACGCTGCCGCTGCTGCCCGGCAGCCCCGCCATTGACGCGGGCAACAACAGCGTGTGCGAGCAGTGGCCCGTGCTCAACGGGGATGCACGCGGTGTATCTCGTGGGCAAGGTGCTGCGTGCGACATCGGCGCACACGAGTCTACACCCGGCGAGTTGGTCAATGTGATGTTTAATGGCGGCTTCGATGGGGGCACGTCCGGGTATAGCTTTTGGGGTGATGTGGAGCAAAGCGAGAGCAACGGCGTGCTGAATATGCGCCGCACCAACCCGAACAGTTTTGCCCTGGTAACACAACTGCTCAACGGGATCATTTTGCCGCAGGACAGCAAGGTTGCGGTTAGCGTTGACCTGGGCAACCCGGCACCCAAAGCAAAAGACGTGACGCTGCGGCTGGTTGACCTCGACGCAGGCGGCAGTATCACCAGCGAGCGCACCTGTTTTTTGCGTGTTCCGGCAGAGTCCAGCTTGCAAACCTACCGCATGGAACTGAGCACGCCGAACGAGTGGGACATCATCGACTTACAACTGTTCGTGGACGATTTTGCTGCGCCCGCGCTACAGGTGGACAACATAACCGTCACAACCGACCCGGCGATCAGCACTGGCGCTGTAAACTGCATCCAACCCACCGCCCCTACGAACCGTAACCTCGCCGTGAACGGCAGCTTTGACAACGGCGCGGCGGCGTTTTTCACGTCGTTTGGGCTTGCAACCGAGGTGCAAAACAACACGTTCCGCATGACGCGCAATGTGCTGTTCGACGGCAACAACCAACCCGTTATCCCGTTCATCGCGCAGAACATGCGCCAGGGTGTGCCCGCAAATGCGCCGCTGCAAGCGACCGTACAGCTTGGCAACACATCAAATGAAGGCAAGCTGGTGAGCCTGCACCTGTGGTCCTTCCCAGACAACACCACCCGGCAGGCGTGTGTGTTCACCGTGCCGCCGAACACCCCATTGCAGACTTACACGCTGCAAACCATCACGGACGTTGCATGGGCGAACATCGACATGCAGTTGTTTTTAGAGGACTTTGGTGAGCAGTGGTTACTGGTCGATGACATCAACGTGCAGCACCGCACAGACGCAGGCATCACCGAACTAAGGTGTGATGCGCCGTTGCCCACAAACACAAACCTAGTACTGAACGGCGACTTCGACTACGGCAACATCTTCTTCGGGGCGTTCGGTCCGCTGAGCACGGTTGAAAGCGGCGGCGTGCTAAACATCACCACGAACACCGCCGGGCAAGATGTGGGACTGCTGGCGCAGCCGTTGTTCCGGGGCGCACCCGCAGATGCCGCGTTTGAGGTGACTGTGGACATGGGCAACCCCACCAACGGAGAGAAGACCGTGCTGCTGCGCCTGTGGGACTTCCCGACTGAAGCTAACCAGATTGTGTGTTTGTTCCCCGTGGGCGCGAACACCCCACTGCAAACCTACACCATGCGTGGGCAGGCAAACGCGGACTGGACGTTTATGGATTTGCAGGTGTTCATTGACGACGCGCCGCCCGCGCTGCAACTGGATAACCTGAGTGTGGTTCACCGTGCCAGCATCCCTGGCAATGAGCTGGGCTGCTTTGAGCCGGGTGTTTCCAGTGCGGCGGACGTGGTTGAGGCGGCAGCGCCAGCGGCAGTTACGGTGACGCAGGAAGCGCTAGTCGTCGAGGAGGTTATCATCGCTCCGGTGGACGAAACCACGCCGACGGAAATGCCTACGTTGGCGGTTGCCCCGATTACGGCGACGGAGGAAGTCCCTGCGTCGCCCGTGACCGAAGCAGCGCCGACAGACACCGCATCTGAGCCAATCACCACAGAAGAACCGCTCGCGGTCACCGAACCGGACGCGGTTGCCCCGCCCGCAACCACACAAGAACCGGAACCCGTGCCCGTAGAAACTGAGGCAGAGCTAGACGCCGCAGAAACCGATCAGTAGCACAAGCACACGGGGCGATTTCGCATCGCCCCACCACCCACCAGCTAAGCGCTCTGTGTGGCGCGGTTCCGCATCTCGATGATGACGCCGACGAGTGTGTGACCCCTGTAGCCCATCGGTTCGCGCATCTGCTTGCTGCGGTCGCTGCCTTCGTCACGGTAGCGCATCACGAAGAAGTTGCCCGGTGCATTTTCGACCATTTCCACCGCGTCGATTTGCACCCAGGGGATGAACTTGTTCTTGTATTCCACACCGTTGGGTGTAACCGTGACCTTGACGAACTGCACACTGTCACCGCGTCCCAGCCGTTCGATAGCCTCTGCCTGCCACACCTTCATCGCTGCTTTCACCGTCTGCCGAACGAGTTCGCCCGGTTGGGCGTAGCGTGGATCGAACTGCACCAGCTTCCCGGATACTTTCATGTCAATCGAGCGAACGCCGATTTGCGTGTTGCTGCGTGCGACTGCCTCATCAACCGCCGCACCGACGACCGCTCCAACAATCCCACCACCCGCTGCACCAGCAGCAACACCGACGCCAGGGCGATACCCTACCGGGTGAATGTCTTGCACGTCCGTCCAGTCAAAAGACTGTTTCTCGCTGCCATTGGGGTTCAGCAGCACGCCGCCGCCATCGTAGATCTCGTACGCGGGCGGGTGCTTGTGCACCACCCGCCACAGAAACACCATGATCAGTGCCGTGAGCACCCCCGTGATAGCCACGTACACCGGAATACTCATGGGCACGGCAAAGTTCGCAAACAGCACAATCACCGCCGCGAACACAAACCCGATTACGCTGTTCAAAATAAACTTGGGGATGTTGCGCCCTTTCGACTCGTACCGCCCGATGAGCGCCCCTTTGCTTGCTGCCATCTTTCATACTCCTCCATGGAATGAACGTAACGATTTTTGAAAGACGCCGTCATCGTAACAAAAGTTCCACGCGCAAGCCTATTTCACGGCGCCCATCGTCAGCCCGTTTACAAAGTTACGCCGGATCGTTAACGATAAGATAAAAATCGGCAGCATCACGATTAGCCCTGCCGCCGCCATCTGCTCCCACATGATGCCGCGTGCGCCGCTGGTCGTCGTCAGCGCGACCTGTAGCGTGCGGGCGCTGTCCCGCCCGATGATGAGCGCAAACAGGAACTCATTCCAGGACATGATGAACGAGAACACAGTCGCCACCAGCACGCCCGGCAGCACCAGCGGGAACGAAATGCGCCACAGCACACTCCACTCGTTGCAGCCGTCTACCATTGCCGCCTCCTCGATTTCGCCCGGCATGGCGTCCACAAAGCCCTTAATCATCCAGATGGCATACGGCAGCACGATAGACATGTTCACGATAATGAGTCCCGTTCGCGTGCCCAGCAGCGGTTCGCCAAACATCGTCAGGTTGCGGAACAGCGTGTAAAACGGAATCGCCACGATGATCGCGGGGATGAACTGTGTGGTCAAAATCCAGATGAGCAGCCAATTGCTGCCGATGAACGTGTAGCGGCTGAACACATACGCCGCCATCGTTGCCAGCGGGATTGCAATCAGCACCGTCACGCCGGAGACGATGATGCTGTTGAGCACGCTGGGACCCATGTTGCGCCCCACCTCGCCGCGTTCCAGGCGTGTGCCCTCGTTGACGGTCACGGTGCCGTCCGAGAAGATAATGCGGAAGTTATCTAGCGTGGGCGTAAAGTTGAGCGTGGTGCTGTATGCCTGTTCCTGCGGCTTGAGCGCGGTGACGCCCAACCACACAATCGGCAGCAGAATGAACGCTAGCACGATTAGCAGCGCGACATGCTCTAACACCCAGTACAGCCGCCTACGGGAGCGCAGCGTGGATTCTGACGCGATTGTGGACGTGCTCTGCTTTACCAGTACGTTGGATTCAGTTGTGCTTGCCATGCCTACACCTCAAAAAAGTTATCTATGTCAACAGTTTGGTTCGCCAACACAGGCGATGTGAATGTCTCGTCTACCCCGAACACGCCATGTCGCACGAAAGTACCCGCTTCCGCGCCACGCACGTACACCCCCGCGTGGAAGTTAACTTCGATTAGGGCGTTGTATGCCTCTAAGCTGATCGTCGTGCCGGGTTCCGGTGCCCCCAGCGCTGCAAAGAACGTTTGTTCGTTTTTATTCATGGTCGCTCGCCCCTATGCTGCCTGCCGATTGAGCACCAGCGTCACGTACAGCACCGCCACCACCGACAGCACAATCACCAGGATGTATGACAGCGCCGACGCGTAACCGATGTCCAGGTTTTGCACAAAGCCCACCCGGTGGATGTAGAAGTTAATCGTCTGTGTGGCACGCCCCGGACCGCCGCCCGTCATGGTGACCACCTGGTCGAACATCTTAAGTGAGAAGATTGCCTTGAGCATTCCCACAATCAAAATCACCGGGCGCAGCAGCGGCAGCGTTACTCTTGTGAAAATTTGCACATTATTCGCCCCGTCGATGCGTGCTGCCTCGAAGATCTGTGGGTCAATCGAGCCGAGTGCGCCTACAAACATGAGCGCGATGAGCGGTGCCCAACCCCACACCTCGCTCATCGCCAGCATGAACAGCGCCCAGAACTCATTGCCCAGCCACACGATGCTGTCGCTGATGAGCGGGATATTTAGCAGTGGCAGTTGATTTACCAGCCACAGCACACCGTTGATGGGCGCGATGATGGTTCGGTCGATAATAAGGTCGTAAATGCCGTACTCTTCGTTTAGCATAAAGCGCCAACTGTACCCCTTGAGCGCCGGGCTAACCGCAAACGGGAAGATCAACAGCACCTTGGTGATGGTCTGCAATCGCCCCTCCCGCTGGACGAGCACCGCAATTGCCAGCCCGATCACCAGCGACAGCACTACACTGAGTATCGTAAACCAGAGGGTGACGTTCATGCTGTTGACGAAGCGGCGGTCGTCGAAGGCGTCAACGTAGTGCTCAAACGTGAGCCGGTCGGGGTGGAAGGCGATAAACGGTGCTGTTTCGGCGTCTGCTGCGCCCTCGGCGTTTTCGCTAGCGTCTGCATCCGCCTGCCGATTGAATCCGTTGAACTCAATCACGAACTCCGGGCGGCTACGCAGTGTATAGTCGTGAAAGCTAAAGTAAAGGGCAGCAATAAGCGGGTACGTGGTCGTCAGCGCGATAATCAACAGCGCCGGGGTGAGCAGTACCCATTTGATCGTTTTATTTTTTCGCATGATGTAAGGTCCATATGTTGTCGTGTGCTAAAGACAAACGAGGGAGGGTCTACAAGCAGACCCTCCCTCGCAGGAGTTACCAAATTAGACTGGAAAAACGCAGCGGTTTACTCGTAGTAACCAGCGTCGTCCATGATGTCTGTGATGTCCTCGGCGGCGAGGTCAAGCGTTTCCTGCACGTCTGCGCCCAGGGAAATCTCGTTGATTGCCTCTGCTAGGATCGGGATGATCTGCGTGTATTCCGGTACCAGCGGGATGGTGCGGGCATCTGCCAGGATGTTGGCGGCGTTTTGTTGCAGCCCGTTGTGAACCTCGTTCACTTCCTCGTCCAGCAATACGGACTGGCGCACTGCCACGTTTGTATCAAACGCAGGCTCGTCTGCTGCCAGTACCACGCGGCGCTCGGTGATCGGGTGCGTCAGCCAGCGCAGGTATTCCAGCGCAGCTTCCTGGTCGTCAGATGCAGCGAGCACGCCCACGGGCCAGATGTAACCGTAAGACGCAGTAGAGCCGCCTTCCCAGCCGGGAGCGGGTGCGAAGCTCATGTTGTTGGCGACGGTTTCGTCTTCCGCGTTAATCAGGCTGCTGTACATCCACCACCAGCCGACGAACATTGCGGCACGCCCCTGGACAACTTCTTGCAGACCCTCTTGCTCGTTGAACGCAACTGCGCTTTCGGACGTGAAGCCGTCGCGCAGGTAGCTCATGTACTGCTCGGTTGCAGCGACACCCGTCTCGTTGTTGAAGGTGACGTTGTAGTTCTCGTCGAAGATGTCTGTACCGGCACCCCACATGTGGCTGTACCAGTTGAACAGGTTCTGGTCTACGTTGATGCCGTAGTACATGGAAATCGGCGTCAGGTCAGTTTGCTCTGCAATGACTGCGCTCGCTGCGGACACTTCCTGCCAGGTGGTCGGTACTTCTAGCCCTAGTTCCTCGAACACATCTGCACGGTAGAACAGCATCTGCGGGTGACCACGGAACGGTAGCCCGTAGATGGTCTCGGTCTCGTCCGTGCCGTCTACACCAACGATGCCACGGGAGGCGGTCTGGTATGCCGGTGAGTAGTCGCTGAAGTCTGTGCCGGACTCGTCAATGAAGTCGTTCAGCGGCAGCAAGAAGTCGTGTATACCCGTGCCCCAGGCGTCTACCCAGGCGGCGAGATCGTAGGTGGTGTTGGGGTTGGTTGCCTCAATCAGCAACTGCTCCTGGAAGGAGCCGAACGGCAGGTCGCCCCAGCTAACGGAAATACCCGTCATTTCGGTGAACTCGGAATCCGTCTTTGCGGCGAGGGATGCAAACTGCGGGGCGGTGTTACAGCAAATCAGGAAGTCCAGTTCGGTGCCATCATACGGGCGATCCGGGTCTAAGCCGAACGTCGCCGGGTCAAGCACATCGACATCCTGTGCCGCCGCAGGCACAAACAGCAGTGTCACGGCAAGCAGCATCAAAACCAGTATAGAAAATCTCTGCTTCATGAAAAGTCCTTACTCCATAGGCTCTGAAAATTAGTTTGATTGGGTGCGCGGGAGCAACGCAAGCGATATTGGGGTGGCGCACCGACCGTGATTATAGCACCTCAGTAGCGAGTTGCGAGATTTTGTCCGTCGTCACCCCACAGTGCGGTTTTCCGCTGTGGGTCGGTGCGCTGGTTTTCCGGGGTTATGTGAAGTGGCATCGAGCTTACACAACTACATTTGCAGTGGTTTTTAGTCGCTCCCAGCAGTTTCTTTTTCCATGTCCTTCACCAGCCGCTTGATGTGTTTTGTCAGGCTGCTTAGCTCGTCGATCACCTGCTGTCGTTCTTCCGCGCTCATCTGGCGTAGCTTCTTCTCGTTGTAGCGCTTTTCCAGCTTATAAATGGGGGCAACCACCGGGTTTGCTACCGTACCATTTGGTTCGCTATCGCCGTTCAGAGTCGGAAAACTGGGTGCTTGGGCAGGTACCGCACCATTTGGTACGCTAGCCGCAGAATTCATCTTGCTGCGGATGGTGCCCTCTCCCCAGTCATTCTCGTCTGCTGCATCCCACAGTTTCCGGTCAATGCGCAGCAGCCGCCGGTAATCACGGATTTGCTTGGGGCTTTTGAGGTTAAGCGCCCCGGCAAGCTGCTCGCTCTTGTTGCGGTAGATGCGGTACGTGTTGCCGTCTGCGACCTGGGCATAGTAGTCCTGTTCGTGCTCGAACGTGCCCAGCGGCTCGAAGTTCTCGGGACCGTGCAGGTGCATCAGCAGCAGGGCAAGCTGCCGCGCCTTGCCAATAGCATTGAGGTTGTCACGGGCGTTGTTCTCCACTGCCTGCCGCCAAACATCCGGCGCTTCCACCTTGATGGCAGGGATCATATCCCAGCGCAGCTTGCTCCGGGTTTTGTGCTCATCTGCCACGCCGAAGTGCCACTTCAGCAGGCAATATGCCAGCCAGCGCCGTTCACCCGTCTCGATAACATACGTGCCCGTCATCACATCCAGCGGCGCAACCGTGATCGGATTTAGCAGCCCCACCTCGCGGATACTCGCCGCCAACTCCACAATTCGCATCAGGCTATCTTCAACGGGTTTGCCACTTGCTTCCGCATCGTCAATATGGGGCAGCGGTGTGCTTGGCGTGCCTGTGTTTCCGTCGTCTTTTTCATCTTCATCAACGACTCTATTACCCCGGTCGGTGATCTTTAGCGAGAGATAATCGTTCAGGTTGAAGGGGGTTTCTCGCACTGCATTGACTGCCTCCAGCCAATATGTGAACAGCGCGGGTAGTGACTCGTTGTTTACATGGCTAACGCCCGCCCCCATACGAACGCTCAGTGGGATTGCGCGGCGTGGCTGTGCTGGGTCTGGGTGGATGATGTCCAGCGCGACGTTCTCCACCTTGATCTGTTTGCGGGCATCTGCGAGGTTCACGCCGGAGAATGCTGTGAACGCCTCCTCGTGCGTGAGGTCTGGTGTGTAGACCGTCTCTGCGCTTTTCGTCGGTTCCTCATCACCGCCGGCACCATCAGAGAAAAAAGAGTTTTCCAGCCCGCCCTTTTTCTTTATCCGACCCATTCCGTCACCGCCTTTTCAAACTTGTTGGTAAGCTTCCGCATCATGTTTGCCTCTCGGCTAGAGGGCGCATAGGCATACAGCGTCTGCCGGAAATTCGTCGCCTCGCTGATGAGCGTGCGCAGTGGCAGCGGATCCCACACAGCGTCGCCAAATGCCTCTTTCACCATGCCCAGGTTGTACTCGTGGTTGTCTGTACCCCGCCGAAAGCGATTTGGCAAAATCCCCAGCAGGTGATTCTTCGGCAGGTTGCGGCTAGCACGCGGCTCGCTGAACTCACGGATTTGTTGCAGTCCCTGGTTCAGTCCGTCGAAGCTCAGCGCCTCACATTCCGTCACATACAGGAACGCACCCGCCGCCATGTAAACCGAACCGTCAAACATGGTCGCTGTGGGTGCCGTGTCAATAATCACGTACTGGAACATCGACGTAAGTTCTTGCAGCCGATCGTAAAAGGCAAACGGGCTTTTTTCCAACAGCGGGACGACGGTGGTTTTTTCGTCGCTGGGCAGCAGGAACAAGCGCCCGACAGCGGGGTTATCTGGCACGCTAAAGCGGGCAGGCGCGATGGGCTTCAGCACTTCCTGGAAGCTCTTCTTCTCCACCATCAGGTCGAACAAACCCGGCGCGGGTGCTAGCCCCACAGAGTAGCCCGCATGTCCCTGCGGGTCACTGTCCACGAGCAGCACATTGTGCCCCTTGTTCGCTAGCCCGGCGGCGATGTGCACTGAAATGGTAGACTTGCCCACACCTCCCTTACGGTTGGCAACGGCGATCGTTTTCATGATGAAATGCGTCCTCTCCTCGAGCTGATCGTGGAGTTTATTTTATCCCAAAGCCGAGGAAATGTCGCTTATCGGTTCGCGTACCGTGCAAGCACTGTGGTTATACTTTTTTACATTGGGTGGGGTGGGGCGGTCAGTGGGGGAGGGGGAAGGGCGGCAGATTTTATCCCAAGGGGCACTGGGCACGGGCAGGCACCCGCCCTAGCTGCAAGGTGCCCACACCGGGAACAGGTTCCATTCCTGGTGAGTGGTCATCGGTCGCTCTTCGCCCGTCAGCAAGTCCAGCATGTAAACATTGAATGTGCTGAAGACCTGCTGCCCGCGTGCAAACGCAATGTGCCGTCCGTCTGGTGACCAGGTGGGGGAGATGGCATCACTGATGTCGGCAGTCACACGCTGTGCGGTGCCCGTGCTCAGCGCCAGCGTGTAGATGTTGCTGCGCCCATTCTGTGGCTGGGCATAGGCGATGCGCTGCCCGTCTGGTGAGTACACGGGCGATGTCTCCTCGGTGTAGGTGTACGTCAGGCGGGTGGTGGTACCTGTCGCCACGTCTAGTTCATACAGGTCGGTGGTCTGCTTGGTGTTTGCGAACACCACACGCTCACCGTCCGGCGACCAAGACGGGAAGACACCGCCGCGCAAGCCCTGCACGAGTTGGCGCTCCTGCTTGCTCACCACATCCACCACAACCATGTCTGTTCCGGTGCCATCGGTCGTATACTTCAGCAGCAAAATAGCGCTGCCATCTGGTGACCAGCGCGGCAGCGAATAGCCATAGTCTGGCGATGCCTGTGCGATGAGTTCTACCTGTTGTGTGTTCAAGTCAACCGTGTACAACGAACCACCGCGATCTACCGTGCGGATGAACGCGATGTGGTCACAATCTGGCGACCAGCTAAACGTTGCAGGGTTAAAGCCATTTACGCGTACTTGCTGTTCCATGCGCGTGCGCAGGTCGATTAGATAGACCTGCCAGTTGCCTGTGCGGTTGGAAGTATAGGCAATCATCTGTCCGGGGGTGTGTGTGGCGGAAAAATGCGCGGCAGCAGTGAGGCACAGAATAATGATAAAAAGGGAACTCGTGAATCGCAGCAAGACCTTGTACATAAGCGTTTGTGAAAGTCATATAGGCTTTAAGAAGTTAATTTTAGGTTACCACAGCCACATCCCCTTGAGTTGCATTGAAAGCATTGGCGCTACGGCTCTAATGTGGTAGATCACAAGGCTAGCGTCAGCGTTGGGCGTGACCGGATGCCTACAGTATTGGCCACCTGCCAAACTCACACAATTGGCGCAACAAGATTCAAACTTGAGTAAACCATCGTGCAATACCGTGCCAAGTGGTACGGTTAGTGCCACAGCCAGCGGCGGGTGCATGTATGTCAGATATTTACTAAACTTAGCGATTACGCTGCATCACTGTGTTGCAGGTACCGTTGTAACGCCGCCATTGTCCCAAGCGTGGTGTAGCGATGGCGCAAAACCTGGCAAATGGACACTGCCAGCAACCGTGCCGTGGTGTGCTGGGTGACGATGATTGTCTCTGTACAGGCGTTTGTTTTGAAGTCCCTGAACAGGCGCACAATCTGGGCAATGTTGCCAAGCGCAACGCGGTGGTCGTTTTTTATCTCAACAACGTGAATGATGTCGTCCGGGCACTGGGCAAGCTCTGCCCGCAGCCGATGGGCGTATGCAACGAGGTCATCATAATAAATGATACCCTCAACATGCGTGTGTAACAGACGGTTTTGTGAATCCCAATTAACAGTAAGCATTGCCGCAACTCCTGAATACGTTAAATTATTGCGGATATGCTTATTATACACTCATTTTTGGCTAATGTTACAGATAGTTTGAATACTAAAACCCAATCTCTATTCTTGTGTTAGTCGGCTGCTGATGCGCGTTAACCGCTTGTGTTCATCGAACTCCGCCGTTACCTCGGAGCGGTCTTCCGGGTGGATGCCGCGAATTTTGCGCTCGTCGGTCTTCACTACCATGTCATAAGATTCCAGGTAGCCTGTAAATGTCGCACGGTGATCGTACAGCGGCACCTGACTAATAAACTGCGGGAACATCGCCTGGATGCGCGTAACCGTATGGCGGGCGTCTTGTGGATAGTCAGGGTCATCAATTAGCAGAAACAGCGCACCGTCATCGTATGGCGCACGGTAGTAGGCATTTGCCTTGAACACACCGCTGGATACCATCGCCATATAGTGACCGTTGTAGTGCTCATTGAGTGAGATGTGCGGTGTGACCAATGCCGGGATGCTCATCTGCTCGCCGTAGGCGCGGATGGTCTGTGCGGCGGCGAGCAACTGCGGTGGGATGCTGCTCGCGGTGTTCGCCCAAGACCACAACCACGTACTGGAGGCGTACCCCTCTGTGCCGATAAGCTGCATGTTAAACGCGATGTCCTTGCCGAAGTGCAGCTTGCCCGTCTTCAGGTCGTAGAACCAATCTCTGCTGCCGATGAGTGTTCCGAGGAACATCTGCTTTTCGTAGGCGCGTGCTGCGTGGCGCAGCAGCAAAGTCTCGAACGTTGAGGAAACAGCCATCAGGGGTAAGCAATCTACTCGTTTTGAAGGTGCTGCGATTGTATCACGCGCAGGCACACCAGCGGGGATTTTGTATGATACGCTTAAGCGTAAATACACACCGAACCTATCGTTTCTTCGGGGGTGAGCAGCAAATGGGGCGTTTTTTTGCCGCGTATATCGTGTTGGTGTCAGTTTTGGTAACGGGTGCGGTCTTCACAGCACGCGGGATAGCGCCTTGGTTACCCGGCAGCAGTTTCATCAGCTATGCCACGCACGACGGCAGTGTGTTTACCTTCTCTGCGCTGTCGCCCGCCCGTGGGCACACCGTGGAACTGGCAACCGACCTGGACTTCAACACGTATTACACCACCGCGTCAGACGCCACCACCGTGCTCACCGCCGCGAGCACCGAAGGTGGCAACGCGCTGCGCACATTTAACCTGTTCGACGGCACCTCCCGCGATGTGCCGTACACAGATTTCCTGCCGACGTACACCACACCCGCGCCAAACGGCGATTGGCTGTTCACCATGGGGGTAAGCGGCTTTGTGCGTGTGGATGGTGACACGGGCGCTACAACGCCGCTGACGGACATTTTAGGGGACGGTGGTGTGTTGTCCCCTGATGGCGACAAACTGGCATATATGGGCTTTGAGGGGCTTTTTCTGCATGATATGACCACCGGGCAGCGCACGCCGCTTGCGCAGTCGGTGCAGGGGCTGCCGTCGTACTCGCAGGCAAGGTTTTCCCCGGACGGAAAGCAACTAACGTACATATCCGACTCGTATGTGTCTGAGGATAACGGACTCTTTGTGATCGACATGGCAACGCGGGACACACGCAAGCTCACGGATGACACCGTAGAAGCTGTGGACTATCCCACATGGGCACCCGATGGACGCCACATTGCCTACACCGGGCTGGTGATGGGTGCCAGCAACATATACGTCGTCAATGTGAACACGGGCGCAACCCGCCCGCTGACCGATGACCGCACGTTTCAGCAGCACCTGGCATGGTCAAAGTAGTTGTGTAAGCTCGTGCAGGGGAGCAAAAAGCACCTGCTTTGCCAGCAAGTGCATTGATCACATTGCGGTGGGAGGGGTGAACTGGACGCCTACTGCTACAGCATATTTCGCAGGCAACACGGTAACGCTACTTCACCCGCGCCAGATAGTTCACGCGCACGGGCAGGTTACCCAGCTCGATCAAATCGCCGTCCTGTAGCGGTACGTTGATGAACGACGCGATCTGGTAGCCGTTTAAAAATGTGCCGTTGGTGCTGCCCAGGTCGTGGAGTGCCAGCCCATTTTTGTGCACGGTTACGCGGGCGTGCACACGAGAGACGCCGTGCTTTTGCGCGTTGTGCGTGGATAAGTCCAGGTGCAGTTCCTCAAACGTATCTAGCCCGCGCCGACCCAGCGTAAAGCTCTCGTCCACTTCGATGGTGAACTGCTCGCCATTTTCCATCATCAGCCCGATTAGCCACGGGATGTCCCCGTCTACGGTGCGGTCGTACATCGGCATCGCCGCCCGTGGAGAGAGTTTTTCCGTCTGGCGAGATTCCCTATCCAGGCGTGCATCGTTTTCTGGTTCAAAATCGAAAGCAGTCATCCAGTCCTTGCCTCATGTTATGGCACCAATCTGACGACCATAATAACAACATAGATTGTGAAATACGTAAAGACTGTGTTAGGGTCTGTGCCTGCAACAACTTTTTTATACTTTTGCTGAACTGTAACCGTTTACAGCGGGGGCATTGGCGGCGGGCGGCAGCGCTGCCGCCCTACAGCGAGCGATACGCTAGGCGTTCGCCGCGCTGCGCCGGGGTTCGTGGATCTCTAGCGACTCAAAGCGGTTTAGCGGGATGACCACCACCGGGCACGCCGCCCGGTTGAGCACCTGCTGCACCACCTCGCCGTAGCGCTCCGGGCGGAACTCCGCCCAACCGTGCGCAGTGAGCAAAATCAGGTCGCAGTAGTGCGATTTGCCCACGATCAGGTGCACAGGGTCGCCAATTTCTACGGCGGCAGTTGCGGTAATGCCCTGCTGTGACAGCCGCAGTATCTCGCTCTTGAGGTAGCTTTGGCGCTCTTGCAGCAGCGTGCGCGACGGCGCAACATCGGAAATAAACGTGCGGGTTGCCTGCTGCGGGTCCATCACGGAGAGCAAGTACAGTTGCCCGTTGGGTGAGATGAACCGTTTCGCATGGTTCAGGGCGAGTGCAGCAGTAACAGAGCCATCTAGCGGGGCAAGAACTTTATGTCCAATCATTTTCTTTTTTCCTTTTACAATACAACGTCAGCGCGGTACCTGTAGCAGAACTCCAATTGCGAACGACCCGATGGCAATCACAACAGTGACTTGTCTTCGTTAAATACGCACATTAATTCTTTTTACATCTACAAGCATAGGGCATCTACACGGCACATTCCAGTAGATCGCGTCACAAAATGCACATGACAACCGTCATAAACCTACAAACGGCGGCAAATGGGAACGCTCACACCTACTAACGGGCAGCAGCGAAGATCAGTCTGTGTTCCACATGGCGCGGGCAACCCGCACCAGCCGCGCCTGCTCTGTGGTGTCGTGGGAGCGCATGAGCGCCAGCAGTGCCGCCTCGTGTTCGTTGATGTGCGGGTCGGGTTCGGCGGTGGGGTCGGGCAGGTTGGTTAGCCCCATCAGGTAATCGGTGGTGGTGTTAAAAAGCCGCGCCATCTTCGCCAGTGTGATAATGGTGGGGTTGGTGTGATTGCGTTCGTAGCTGGAAATTTGGTTCTGGCTGATGTCCAGCGCTTCGGCAAGCTGCGCCTGGGTCATATCGTGCGCTTTGCGAAACGCAATGAGGCGATCCGTTTGGAACTGCATTTTGAGTATAGAGATACCGACGTTGAAAACTTGGAGTATATAGATTAAAGTGAGGATGTCGCTCGGCGCTAAGCACCCAGCTACAATCCCCAGATTGCTGCAAAGGATTATAGGGGGTGTGCTGCAAAGAGCAACATCCGAACCTGATGCGCG
>CAYVGI010000078.1:0-22956 GCA_964451095.1 uncultured Anaerolineaceae bacterium | reverse complement strand
CTCCTGCTTAGTTTATCTGACACTTTTGGTGTCCGCTAAACTGTTGCAAGGTCAGACTGAAATGTAACTCCCAATCAAAGTTGCCACAATTGTCATAGCTACCATACAGGTAAGTCCAATCTTCTGGTTAATCTTGCTGCTTCGCTTGCTGATAAATGAAAATTGCAATGCATAACTAAAGCATGGTCTACAATAGCGTCAATTAGGATGCCACAGCCACGACATCATCTCTGGTTAGTCGACGAAAATAGAACCGCTACGTCATCAGATTCACAAACCCGTCTAAAGTACGGGGATGTTGGCTCGCGCAAAAACTTCGCCACTGTTGCAGGACTCGCGCAAAATATTTGCAACAACTCGCGCAAATACTTTGCGAATAAGCCCCGATCTATCGGAGATTTGGCGCAAAAACTTCGCCAACTTACATATGAGTTGGCATAGGTTTTGCGCCGAGTGCCAACCCATCACACACTGCCAACAGCACATCCAAAACAACCACACCGGCTGCATGGTCGGTGTGGTCAATTAAAACAGACATGCCCTAATTTCGAGTTGCCCAGGGCAACAAACAGCGGAAGCGTTTCCGCACCGTCCCCCTTCCCCGCCAGCGATGAGAGAACTTTTCCCCACAGTAATGTAGCGGGGTAGGTACACACAAGAACGTGGTCGGGTCTTCTCAGGCGGCGGACGGCAAGAATGCCGTCCCTACAAACCCGTGATGACCTGTAGGGACACGCTTCTGCGTGTCCGCATGGTAGAAGAATACACAACCACGCTATGTTGCACAGGTACCTGAACCGGCGCTTATGTCTCTAATTGCGGAGGGACGCCCGCTTTGATCGAGGGTGGTATACTCTATCAATCATGAAAAGCACCGCGCACAAGCTCATTGGATTGCCCACCCATGCCTAACGCATCTATTGTCATCCTGGCGTCGCGCAGCCGCACCTCCTACACGCTCATCAACTATCTGGCAGAGCGGTTCACCGTGGCAGGCGTGGTGTTCGAGGCAGACCGTACCCGCCAGATCGTGCGCTACCGCCTGAAGACGCTGGGCGCGTGGCGTGTGGCGAACCAGCTTGCGTTTAGCGTGTACGACCGGGCGGTCATCCGTCCGCGCTCCCGCGCACAAATTGACATGCTGCTGGCAGCTTATGACGACAGTCCGCCGGACAGACGCCTGCCCTGCACAGACGTTGACCGGGTGAACAGCGCTACCGTGCAGGCGCTGCTGCAATCCCACGCGCCGGGCTGCGTGGTCGTCAGCGGAACCGGGATCATTAGCAAAAAGGTGCTGGCGCTCGCGCCCACGTTCTTGAATGTGCATGTGGGCATCACGCCGCGCTACCGGGGGGTGCACGGGGGCTTTTGGGCAATTGCGGAAAACCGCCCGGATCTGGTCGGCGTGACGGTACACCAGATTGACCCCGGCGTGGACACAGGTGCGGTGGTCGCGCAGTGCCGCGTGCCCGCAGACCCGCTCACAGACACCTTCCGCACGCTGCCTGTCAAGCAGTACATCGCCGCGCTGCCGCTGCTGGCGGAGGGGGTGTCGCACGCGCTGGCGGGCACGCTCACCGCAGTGGAACCGCTTGACCAGCATGGGCTGCCGAGCAAGCAGTGGTACTCCCCCACACTTGCAGACTACGCCGCGTTTGTGCGCAACCTGCGGGCACTGGCGTAACCGTCCTACCCAAATGTGCGCTTTCGCGGTATGTTCCCAGCATGTGAGATAACCCCAATAACGAGGAGTGAACCATGGCAGAGGTTAAGGTGATTGACGTGGTAGATTACCCGTCCCAGTACGCAGATGGCGAGTATGTGCTGGTGGATGTGCGCGAGGCAGACGAGTACGCCGACGGGCACCTGCCGGGCGCGGTGAATGTGCCGCTGAGCACGCTGAAAGACAACTACGAGCAAATCCCGACGGACAAAACCGTGCTGCTCGTCTGCCAGATGGGTGGGCGCAGTATGCGGGCGGCAGAGTTCTTGCAGGGCACGGGCAAATACGACGACCTGGTAAACCTGGACGGCGGCACGCTCGGCTGGATGGACGTGGGCAACGCCATCGAGAAGTAGCACCGGACTGCGAGCAACACACGAGCGCTGCGCACAACGGCTGGTTGCTAATCGGCAAAGGCTAACCCCCAACCGCCTAATTCCGTAGCGGTTTGTTTGTGCGCAGCATGTGTGCGATGCGTGCCTGCGTGTTCTCCGTCTGGGCGAGTGCGACAAACGCTGCCAGTTCTGCGTCCAGCACAGTTTGCTCGTGCACCCCACCCGGTTCGGCATCCCCGCCCGTGAGCACACCCGCCAGTGTTCGTGCAATGTGCGCGTCGTGCGCCGAATACTGCCCGCTCTCCTGGCGCGAGGCGATTTCCGCCAACAGCGCCGCGTGCGCGGGTTCCCCTGCCCAGTAGATGCGTTCCGGTTGTGGGGGGGCGTAATGGTGGGCAAGATACAAGGCGGTGCGCTTTGCCTCCGTCAGCAGGTGCGCCCGGTTCATGACGATGCGGTCGTGGGGGCGCAGGTAGTGCAGCGACCGCGCTGCTTTGGCGCTGCCGCTCGTCTGCCGGGACATGATATGGTCGAACAAGGCGCGTAAGTGGGGCAGCGGGTCAGCATTAGGCACGCGCATAACAGGGTTCACGGCGCGGCGCAGCAGTTCCTTGATGCCGCTGCCTGCCGGAATCAGCCCCACCCCCACCTCCACCAGCCCGACGTAAAGCTCCATGTGCGCGACGGTCGCATCACCCGCCATGAGCAGTTCTGCGCCGCCGCCCAGCGCCATATCAAACGGCGCGGTAACGACCGGGGCAGGGGCGTCACGCAGCGCGAGCGTTAAATTCTGGATGCCCTGCACCAACTGTTCCAGGTCGCCCAGGTTGCCACCCTGCACGGCGGCGAGCATGTGCGCCAGGTTCGCGCCGATGCAAAAGCGTGCGCCATCGTTGCCAATCACCAGCGCCCGGAACTGCCCCTGCGCCAGCGCAGCGGCAGCTTGCAACCCCGCCTGTACAAACGCATGGTCAATCACGGCGTTGGCGGTGGTCATCGCCAGCAGCGCAACCTCATCCCCCATGTCGATCAGGTCGGCGCCGTCGTTGCGTTGCACGACCGCGCCGCCTGCTCGCAGCGCCCCCAGGTGAACTTCGTGGGGGGAACGCGCCAGCGGGAGGTAGGTGCCCGCCTGCGGACTGTAGAAACCGACGGCAATACCGTGCTCATCCCGCTGGTAGAACGTCTCGTGACCGCTGCTGAGCATGGCGTCTACCCACGCTGCCGGGTGATAGCCTGCATCTGCGAACATGGCGACTGACGCTGCCACGCCGAGCGCATCCCACAGTTCGAACGGACCCAGGTCATGGGCAAAGCCCCACGTCTGGGCGTTGTCCACGCTGACGAGGGTATCAGTCACTTCTGGCACGCGCTTGGACGCATACGTGAGGTAAAACGCGATGTGGTGCAGCAATAACCGGGCGGCGCGGTCGTTTTCCCGGAGCAGCAGGCGCACGCGCTCGCCGGTGTCGCGCACCTTGCGGTGAGCGCTCACGCTCTCGAATGTGACATCGGCGGCGGGTTCGTAGGTGTGCGTGCGCAGGTTCAACGTCCAAAACGCCTTGCCGCCGTCATCGCTGCGCACCATCTTGTAGAACCCGGCACTGCTCTTGTTGCCGAGTGCGCCCTGTTCCAGCAGCGCATCGTAAAGCGCAGTCGTGCCAGGGTGCGTGAGCATGTCCCGGTCGGGGTCGTCGGGCAGCGCCGGGTGCAGGTTACGGGCAATATCCACGATCACGTCGTTGCCGATGAGGTCACTGAGGCGGAACGTGGCGGTTTTCGGTCGCCCAATGAGCGTGCCCGTCAGCGCGTCCACCTCCGCGACGGTGTAGTTGTTGTCCAGCGCGTAGTTCACCGTCTGCGCCAGCAGCATGGATAAGAAACGGTTGCCGATGAAGTTGGGTGCGTCCTTGGCGGGCACGACGCCTTTACCCAGCCGCCCGCTAATGAACTGCCGCATGAACGCGACGGCGTCGGGGTCGGTGTGGGGGTGCGGGATAAGTTCGACGAGGCGCAGGTAGCGCGGCGGGTTGAAGAAGTGTGTGCCCATAAAGCGCCGCGCAAATGCCTGCCCCATGCCGTCTGCAATTTTAGTGATGGGCAGCCCCGATGTATTCGTAGACAGAATCGCATCCGGGCGCACGACATCGGTAAGCCTGCGGAACAGCGCCCGCTTCACGTCCAGCTTTTCCACCACCACTTCGATAACCCAGTCCGCGTCCGCCAGCAGGTGCAGGTCGTCTTCCGTGTTGCCCGTGCTGATGAGTGCCGCGTCGTCCGGGGCGAACAGCGCGGGCGGGCGGGCACTTTGCAACCGGGCGATGCCACCCAGCGCCGGGACGTTGCGTGCCTCCGGGGGGGCGTCGGGGGTGGTATCGGGCGCGGGCAAGTCCAGCAGCACGACGGGGACCCCCACGCCTGCTAGCAGCGCCGCGATCCCGCTGCCCATGGTGCCTGCGCCGACCACGCCCGCCTTGCGGATGCTGTATGCCATGTGCTGTGTGCCTTTCGTGCTGATTGCCGTGGTTTTGCGCGAGTGTAGCGAACAACACCCGCCTGTGCTATGTGCGCGAAAGGCAACCTGGGATTAGACTACGAATATCGTCTGGCAGAGGAATTGCACAATGGAGCGTAACGACCGATGACCGACCCAACGCACATGGACTATCACCGTGCCTTTTATGCGCTGGAACTGCTGCGGCACCACCAGGGCAAAGACACCAGCCTGTTCGGGGTTGAGCAGCTACACAAGGCAGTAGCCACCAACGTGGAGTGGTCACTGATGCTAGACCGTGGCTTGAAACGGCTGGCATTGGTTATCCCCGGCTCTAATGACGGCGCAGACTGGAGATATAACCTGCAATTTCGGCTGACGGGTTACATACCGGGGGCACTGGGGCGGCAGTTCCAGGCGCAGGTGGCACGCATCCTCAACCAGCCCAAGGACGATGCAACCGAGATTGTGCACGACAGCGCCAAGGTACAGCCCCACGCGGGTGAACCGGGTTCTGAGGAGTGGGCAGACCACAAAGTGCACCGGGGCTTTTACAGCTTGTACGAGGGCATTAAGGTGGAACTGCGCACACAGGCGCACAACTTCATCCAGCAGCACCCAGACTGTGACCTGTGGCTGGCGGCGCACAGCATGGGCGCAGCAGTGGGGGTGCTGGCAGCGCTCGATGTGCAGTACAACGCCATCCACGCGACGCCCGCCGTGTACTTGTTCGGTGCACCGCGCCTGGGCAACGCGCCGTTCGTGGCGGAGTACAACGAGCGCCTACCGGAGACGGTGCGCGTGGTTAATGGGTTCGACATGGTGACGATTGTGCCGCCCCGGTTGGCAGGCTATGTGCATGTGGGGGAGCTGATGCCCATCGGTGCGACCCAGGCGGAGCAGGTTGTGCCGCGTGTGTCCGACCATCCCGTGGAGGCGTACTACGCCGCGCTGACGGACAAAGTTCGCGCTGGTTGATTGTTTGTACTCACATCAGCGGGAACCACACATTGAGTTCGGTGCCCTGGTCAGGCTCACTGTGAACGGTCATACGCCCGTCGTGTAGTTCTACCAGGCGGCGCAGGATAACCAGCCCCAGCCCAAGCCCCTGCTGCTCGTACTCTTTGCGCCGGAACTGCATATACGCGCCGATGGCGCTGATGTGCTCTGGCGACATGCCGCGCCCGCTGTCCTTCACGGTGAGTGTGAAGCCGCTGCCGTCGGTATGCCCGGTGATGTGGATTGGCTGCCCCGGATCACTGAACTTGAGCGCGTTGCTCACTGCCTCGGTTGCGATCTTGGTCAGGTTTTGTTCGCTCACGCGCACGGTCTGTTCAATGTCGCCCTCTGCGACGGTTACGTCGTCTTGGCGCTCGGCGTCTTCTGCCGCGAGCATGACGGCGAGCCGCACCACACGCATAGGATGCTTGATGCCTTCGCCCTCGGTTAGCCGGGGGCGGCGCTCCGGGTCAGTCGAGAAGAGTTCGATCTGCGAGTAGACCAGATAATTTTCGATCAGGCTTTGCAGGCGCAGCCCGCTTTTGTGCACAATGCGGATTAACTGCTCCATGCGGGCGGGGTCGGGTATGGCGTCGTCCTCGAAGTCCATCAGCATCATGTCAGCACATGTCACGATCCCCGTCAGGGGGGTACGCAGTTCATGCGGCAAAGACATGACGATGTTATTGCGCAGGTTTTCCATCTCTGCTTTGCGTGCTGTCTCGCGCTCCTGTGCCTGCTCAAGTTGTGCGTTCACGGTTTCCAGCAGTTCCTTGGCGGAAAACGGCTTGGTGAGGTAGTCTGCTGCGCCCAGGTTCATGCCGCGCCGCTGGAACGGACGGTCTACGTAGGCGGTGAGGAAGACAAAGGGAATGAGCGTGGTGCGCGGGTCGCTGCGCAGTTCCATCAGCACACCATAGCCGTCCATGCCGGGCATGTTAATGTCGCACAGGATGAGGTCTGGCATGGTTCGGTGTGCCATCTCCACCCCCTCAATGCCGTTCACTGCGCTGATGGGGTCGTGCTTGCCCACGGTCAAAATCTCAACGATATTATCGAGAATAGGCTGCTCATCTTCTACAACTAAAATCTTTGCCATGTCTGCTCTACTCATCCTCTACGAAGTTTATGCTTCTTGTTGCACTACGATGCTTTGCTGCCGCAACGGTAACACCACCCGAAACTGCGTGCCATCCTCTGTACTGTGCAACGAGATCGTCCCACCGTGCAAGTCTACTGCACGCTTAACGATTGCCAGCCCTAGCCCGGTGCCGCTGGACGGGTCGGCGTTGTCTGCCCGGTAGAACGGCTCGAAGATGTGCGCTTGTGCCCTTGGTGGGATGCCGATGCCCTCGTCAACGACCTCAATGATGATCTCCTCTCCTTGTGTGTGTATGCTCACTTGCACGGTGCTGCCCACCGGGGAGTACTTCACCGCGTTCGTGACCAAATTTGAGATGATCTGCCGGAATAGCTTCTCGTTCGCCTGCATGGTGGGGGCGGCGTCGGTGCTGTGCAGGTTGATGGTGTGTGTGCCCCCGCTGGCGAGCTGCACATTTTCGATAATGGTGCGCGTGACCGCGAGCGGTGCCAGTTCCACCACATTTTGCAGTTGGTTAATCGCCTCTGCATGTTGCAGGCTAATCACGTCCTCAAGCAGTCCCTTCATCACCGTAACCGAATCCTTGACCCGCTCGATGTGGTGGCTGCCGCGCCCGATGTTCGCCTGCTCCACGTACATTTCCAGCAGGTCGGTAGACGACTGGATGACGGTGAGCGGCGTGCGAAACTCGTGAGACACGGTAGAAACGAACCGGGAGCGCAGTTCGCTTAGCTCCCGTTCCCGTTCCAGGGCACTGCGCAGGTCTTCCTCTGCCTTTTTCGCCTCAGTTACGTCGCGCAGGTTAATCACCAGCCCGTCTATGTCGCTGTAGATGTTGGGAATAGGCGAGATGGCAATATCTGCATCGAACGTGGTGCCGCGCCGCGTCATCAGCACGGTGAACCGCCGCGCCTCTTGGGTTTCGACCACATGCTGCAAAAGCTGCTTCAGGCGGGGGCGTTCGCGCTCCAGGGCAAGCGCCTCCAGTGGATGCTCAAGCACATCAGCGGCGGCTAGCGCCTGCTGCCCGCCAAAAAGCTGCAAAAACGCCGGGTTCACTTGCAGGATGCTGCCAGTCTCGTCGGTCAGGGCGATGGCATCCGAACTGCTTTGCAGCACCGCATCGGAGCGGTTACGGGCGATCTGCTCATCGTTCACGATGTTGACGAAATCCGCCTCGAGCGACTCAGTATATTGCTTAATGCTCTCGCTAAGGCGTGCCTGTTTGATCGCCAGCGCCAGCACCCGGCTAATCTCCTCCATGACCTCGTAAGTTTCGTGCAGGGTGCTGCCGCCGGATATGCTTTGTTTGATGCCGATCACCAACATGCCGATGAGTTCGTTGTGGTAAACCAGCGGCGTGGTGATGAGTTCTGCCGCGCCCATCTGCGCAAAAAAGGCGTCCAGCGGGTTATGTGCGGTAGTATCTGCCAGCAGGTCCGTGTGTACGGGCGTGTTCAGGTTCGCCGCCCGGTGGAAGTAATCCAGCGGGATGTGCAGGTTGTGTACGGCGCTCACCGTGCCCGCCTGGTGCCGGAACGCAAGCAGTTCCGCACGGTGTTGGTCGCTCATCGTGTAGACTGCCCCGGCGATGTAGGGGCACAAAAACGGCAGGTAGTCTAGCGTGGTGGTGGCGATTGCCGCTGTGCCTTGCAGCGCGAGGATTGCTTCGTCAATCTGGCGCAGTGTCTCCAGGCGGATGGCGTAGCGTTGCAGGGTTTGGTCTGCGGCGTGCCGGTCGGCAACGTCCAGCATCACCACCAGCACCCCGTTTTCCTGCTGCTGTGCGTAGTGTACATCCAGCACAAGGTCATCATATTCCAATACCTCACTGAGCGCCCGCCCCTCGTGCGCGGTTTTGTAGTGCACCAGCAGGCGCGGCACATGCCGGAACGCCTCATCAATTGCCCTGCCGGGCAGTGATGTGAGGTGGGCCTGGGCAAGTTGCTCCACACATTGCCCTCGCGCCAGGGTGATGATGCCGTTTGCGTCTACCATCAGCAGCCCCAGCGGTGCCGTCATCAGCACCGTGTCCAGGGTTGCTGCGTGCTGGCGCAGCGCCCTTTCCGCCCGCTTTTGCTGCGTCACATCCATGAATACCGCAACATAGCCATAGGTTTTTGCATCGTTGTTGACTGCATTCACCGTGCCGACTAGCCGCATGGGGGGTACCGTCTCGGTGGTGATGCACAATCTCGCCGCGCCAGTTACCCGTTTGCGTCAGCTGTTGCAGTGCATCCTGCTGCACCTCATAGATGTGCTCCACACGCAGCACTTCCTGCACATGCCTGCCGATTGCCTCTGCTGCCTGCCAACCGTACAGCCGCTCTGCTGCTGGGTTCCATCCGGTGATGATGTACCCTGCGTCCAGCCAAATGACCGCCTCCGCGAGGTTCTCCAGCAGGGCCTCTTGGTCATGGCGAAGCCGACGCTGCCGGGTGATCTGGTTGCCAGCGATGTGCGCGAGCATACCACCCAGCGCAACAATAATAAGAATAAGCGGCAGTTGGAGTGCGATCAGCCAGATTGTGCCTGCCCCCAAGCGCAGTTCATAGGTAACAACGGCAATTTGCATACTTCCGCAAGCCGCGAGCACAATCGCAATAAAGCGTAGTCTACTGGTGGACATGGGGTGTGTAAGACAATTTTTCTAATATGTTAATGTGCTATCCAGTGTACTCCCATTTTCGAATTAAGCTAGTGTCAATGAATGTAGAGTCGATGTAATATTATTATTACAGCGAGAGACAACTTTTGGTAACACAAAAGAACATGAATTACCGTTAAGCTTATTTGTGTTGCAGTAACTCACTTTGTAACAAATAGACATAGGAACGCGGGTGTAGAGGGGGGTGCGCTTTTGATGTACACTTGCGCGGACTTACGAGACACTCATGTGCAACCTGGAGGGTACCCGTTATGGCAACATCATCGCGGACGTGGTTTTACACCACACCAGAACCGCGCCCCTACTTCATCGAAGAGCGCATTAACCACACCCTGTGGAAGAACCGCTTGCAGGGCATCTACATGAACTGCACCAGCGCCAGCCCCCCTATCACCATGGAAGGCAACTGGTACGGCAACCACATTAACTTTGAGTGGACGCCCGGCGATTATTTTGTGCTGCGCACCAGCGAGGAGCGCAAAGACCTCATCGGCGTGCTGCGCCAAATGCTTATGCTGCGCCCGGCACTTGCCTACCTGGACGAGCACGGTTATCACGTTGTGGAGTGGCACATGGACGGCGGCGAGGAACGTTGGAAGCAGCTACAGGGGTCGCCCGCGTACCAGGGGTTGGTACGCCTGCGCACAGACCGCCCCGCGCTGCCCGCACCCAACGCGAACGGCAGCGACACCAGCGAATAGGTTCATTGTTGCGAATATCATTACGATATGTTGGGTATTTGTGTACACTCATCTCGCCTGCCCGCCAAATGGTTTACAATGGTGGGCGCATGGCAGGGTGACACAAGGTATACGTGATGAACATCCATCCAACAGTCGAATCCATCGCCCGCGACGTTGCGGATGCGTTTGGGCGCTTTAGCGAGGTGGAAGCAGTGGTGCTCGCTGGCTCCCAAACCGATAACCTCGCTGACCAGCTTTCCGACATTGACCTGTACATTTACGCCCGCGACGCGCTGGTCGCGCTGCAACGCCGCCGCACCCTCATCCAGGAGCGGGCAGAGCACTACGACCTGAACAGCAAGTACCGGGGCACCACGGACGAGTGGATCGAAAAGAGCACGGGCATCCGCGTGGATGTGACCTACCGTGATGTGGGCTGGATTATCGACGAGGTGCAGCGCATTATGGTGCACCACCACGCGACGATGGGCTGTTCCACCACGGTTTGGTACAACGTGCTCAACAGCATCCCCTACTTCGACCGGGGCGGGTGGTTCAGTGAACTGCAAAAGACCGCTCACCAGCCCTACCCGGACGACCTCATGTACGCCATCGTGAAGAAGAACCACCCCGCACTGCGCAAGGGGCTTTCGTCCTACAAGCTGCAAATTGCCCGCGCGCTGGAGCGCGGCGACTTTGTAACCGTCCAGCACCGCACTGCCGGGCTGCTCGCCAGCTACTTCGATGTTCTGTTCGCCGTGAACCGAATGCCACACCCCGGCGACAAGCGCATGTTAGACATTGCCGAGGCACACTGCGTCAAGCGCCCCCCACAACTGCGCGAACAGGTCACGGCGGTGCTGTACAGCGACGACCTGCTGCTGCACATTGACGAACTGGTAGATGGGCTGGACGATTTGCTCATCGCGGAGGGGATGCTGCCCCACCGCATCCGGTGATTGATCCCTATCTCTCCTAAGCGTCGTCATGTTCTGTTATACTGGCGACAAAAACCTTTTAGGAGCGTGTTTTATGGTTCGCATTGGTTTGCTGGCTACCCTTGCAGGTCCCTATACTGTGCCCGGCGAAGAGGGCACGCGCGGCGCGACACTCGCACTTCAAGAATTTAATCACACAGTTGCCGGGCAACCCGTGGAACTGGTGGTGCGCGGCACCAACGCCATTCCAGACTCCGCCACCGGTGCGGCAGAGGCTCTGTTGAACGATGAGAAGGTGGACTTTATCGTCGGACCGCTCAGCGGCAACGAAGCACTCGCCATCCGCGAAATGGCGAAGACCATACCCGACCGGGTGTTCATCAATGGGAGTGCTGGACCGCACGACTTAACACTGCGCGACCCCGCCCCAAACTTCTTCTCGTTTAGCTGTAGCGGCTTCCAATGGTCGGCGGGCAGCGGGCAATACGGTGCCCAGCACTACAAGCGTGTGGTCACCATCGGTGAGGATTACTCGTTCCCGCACGCTGTGATCGCCGGGTTCGCATTGGACTTCTGCAAGGCGGGTGGGCAAATCGTGGAGATGCTGTGGTGTGCGCTGGGCACCCGCGACTACACCGGGTTTATTGAGGAGATTGCCACGCTGGACGTGGACGCGGTTTACGTGGCGCTGGGTGGGCAGGATGGTGTGCACTTTTTGCAGCAGTACCGCCGAGCGAACCAACCCCACCCCATTGTCGCTGGTGTGCTGCTCACGGATGAGTCTGCGCTTAATGCAGACCCCGCCAATGCCGATGTCCTGATTGATGTGGTCTCCTCCGGTCCCTCCGCAGGCGGTAACCCATCTGCTGAGTGGCAGCAATTTGCGCAGCAGTACCGTCGTCAGTTCCCAGATGGACTGCACACGCCGTCGCTGTTCGCACGCAACTACTACGTCAATATGAAGGCGGCGCTGTTGGGGTTGCAGGCAGTGAACGCAGACCTATCTGGCGGGCAAGCACGTTTTGCCGACGCCCTGCGCGACCTCACATTTGATACGCCCACGGGCAGCGTGCGCCTGGATAAGAATCGTAACGCCATTGCAGACAACTTCGTGCGGCGCGTGGAACGTGATGACAATGGCAAGCTGTGTAATGTGCCCGTGCAGCGCATCCCGCAGGTGACGAACACGTACGGCATCCCCGAAGCAGAATTTTTGGCAATGGGGGTGTTTAATCGTCATAACATGCCGTGTGGGGGTGTTAAGAAGAAGACGTTGCAGGACATCCTGGAGGAGCGCAAACGGCGCAGGTAGGGGTTGGCTATTGATGAATACGGTTCGGGTGGGGTTCAGCGTACTGAACCCCATACGGTACGACGTTAAATCTAGTAGCCGTAGCCCGATGCGGGGGCTGCGGCGGGTGCTGCGGCAGATGCGTCCGCCATCATCATCTCTGCCAGGGCAACTGCCTGGATGATGTACTCCACGCCGCCATCGGCATTGGCGTAAACCACCACGAGGTATGCGGTGTCTGCCTCAATGGTCACGTCTTCGACTGTGTCCAGCACGGAGCCATCTTCGCTGGCGAGCACGTCAACGGTGTATGCCGCGCCGGTGAAGTCTGCCGGGACGTTGACGGACGGGATTTCCAGCGCCTCAAACGGAGACTCATCCATCATCTCGTCGTCCATCATCGCTTCTTCGGTCTCCATCATCTCGTCGTCCATCATCATGTCTTCTGCATAGATGTAGCCGAGACCCGTTACCAGCGTCACACCATCCGGTGTCCCCAGGTCTACCGGGGGCGCACCCTCAATCGCGTTCAGCACGCTCACGACTGCGCCGCCTTCCGGTACAGCATCGTAAATTGCCATATCGTCAGACACGCCCACCGTCAGCGACTCGTTTTCCAGCGTACCAACCACGGCAACCGTCAGCGCGGCACCTTCGGTCAGGTCAACCGGGTAGGAGACGACAACATCTGTCTCGCCAGTCGCGGTGACGTTCACAATGTAGCTGCCTACCGGTGCTTCCAGGTACTCCGTAACGGCGGGGTACTCTGCGGTAATCAGGTTAATGCCCAGCCCCTCTTCAAAACCGGGGATGTCCATGCCCTCTGGCATACCGTCAGCGAAATCAACGTACAGGTCAACAGCGGGACCATCCGGCACGAGGTAGGCAATACGCACCATGGCGGTGCCCATGTCATCCTGGGCGAATGCGGGGACTGCAAACGTCAGGGAAAGCAGTGCGAGTAGCAAAATCAGCTTACGCATAGGAAGTCATACTCCACAAATTCACAAACAAGTTGGTCAAACAGTAAATCGGGTACCCGCTGTGTACTGTATGCCACGCCTATGAATAACAGTTAACCTGACATTGAGTGCAAAGTTAGAAAGGGGTTGTGCGACGTGTAGCTAAGCAGGTAGCACAAAACTTCTTTAGTGAATGCGAATGTCAGGTGCCGATTTGTGAATATGGCTGGGTTAACCAGGGCGCTCGCAGTGTAGGGACGGAGACTTGCCCTGCCCGATGGAGCGTCACCCGCGAGAGTTTTACGTTTGCTGGAGGTGTAATCGTCATACTCGGAAACATCCTCGTGTGCCGCCACCGCAGCGACCGCCACCCCCATCAGGCATATTGCCCCCACGCGCCATAGCCATTTGAACATGCAAACACCCCCTCATTGGAATGGATATAGAAATTGAGATAAACACTGTCGTGAGTATCGCGTGCGGACGGCAATCACGTCAAGCGATGTATTCCACACTTCATTATTATTACGCGATAGGGGCACGCCAACGGTATACGCCGTGGGGGTGGGTTTGTGCCCCCGCAGCGGTAGATTAGGCGGGCGCTGTGCTATAATCGCCCCCAATATCCACGGCAAAGTGCAGCAACACAAGAAGGACAACCCATGACCGACCTCACGCACCTCTCCATGAGCGAGGCGCTGGCAAAACTCAATGCGGGCGACGTGACCTCCGTGCAGCTTACCCAGGCGTACCTGGACGCCATCGCCGCGCAGGACGAGACGATTAACAGCTACATCACTGTGACGGGCGACGCGGCGCTGGCACAGGCACAGGCAGCAGACGACGCTCGCGCCAACGGTGGCACCGACGGCAAAGCGCTGCTGGGCGTGCCGCTGGGCATCAAGGATGTGCTGAGCACACGCGGTGTGCAGACGACCTGCGGCAGTAAAATCCTCGCCGGGTATACACCTGTGTTCGACGCGACGGCGGTTAAGCGGCTGAAGGACGCGGGCATGGTGATGCTGGGCAAGCTGAACTGTGATGAGTTCGCCATGGGGTCTACCAACGAGACGAGCGCCTACGGCATCTGTCGCAACCCGTGGGACACCGACCGGGTACCCGGCGGCAGCAGCGGCGGCAGCGGCGCGGCGGTCGCGGCGGGGCTGTGTGCGGCGTCTTTGGGCACAGATACCGGCGGCAGTGTGCGCTTGCCGGGCGGTTTGTGCAGCGTGACCGCGCTCAAGCCCACTTACGGGCGGGTGAGCCGCTATGGGCTGATTGCCTATGGGTCGTCGCTGGACTGCATCGGACCGATGGGCTACACCGTGGAGGACGTGGCGCGGGTGTTGCAGGTGATCGCCGGGCACGACCCGCTGGACAGCACCACCATGAAAGTCCCGGTGCCAGATTACGTCAGTGAGATGCAGCAGGACGTGAAGGGGCTGCGCATCGGCGTTCCGAAGGAATACTTCACCGATGGCATGAACCCGGAGGTGGACGCGGCAGTGCGTGCCGCCCTCGCACAAATGGAAACACTGGGCGCGGAACTGGTCGATATTTCCCTGCCCAGCAGCGACTACAGCCTCGCCGCCTATTACATCCTCGCCACCTCGGAGGCAAGCAGCAACCTTGCCCGCTTCGACGGCATCCGGTTTGGTCCTAAGGTGGACAAGGGCGACATGTGGGACACCTACAAGGCGACACGGGGTCAGTTCGGCAGCGAGGTCAAGCGGCGTATTATGCTGGGCACCTACGCGCTGAGCGCAGGCTACTACGATGCCTACTACGGCAAGGCGCAGGCAACCCGCACACTCATCAAGCGCGAGTTTGACGCCGCGTTTGAGCAGGTGGACGTGATTATGACGCCCGTTAGCCCCAACGTCGCCTACAAGATCGGCGAACTGGGCGACCCGCTGGAGATGTACCTGGCAGACCTGTTCACCATCAGTGCCAACCTCGCTGGGCTGCCGGGGCTGTCGGTGCAGTGCGGGTTCAGCAGCAGCGGGCTGCCGATTGGCTTGCAGGTGCTCGGTCCGCAGTACAAAGAAGAGGTCATCCTGCGGGCGGGGCACGCCTACCAGCAGTCAACAGACTGGCACACCCGCCGCCCGCAGTCGGTCGCGTCTGCGTAATACGGTTCTACGGGGTGGGAAAGCTCCTGCCCCGCAACCCTTTAAATCCCTGTGTAATCGGTAGCTGTGGGCACGGGCGCTTGTTACCATAGGCGCAAAAGACATCCAATAGGGAGCGCCCCACCTATGGTCAAACATGTGCTGGCTTTGCTGTGTTTTCTGCTGATGGCACCCTCACTCACGCTGCCCACCACCATCACCGCCCAACCGGACATCATCGGTCCTGAAGACTACCCATCCGGCGTCAACCCGCTCACCGGGTTGCCCGCCGATGACCCCGCCACGCTCGACCGCCGCCCGCTGGTGGTGAAGATCACGAACTTTCCGCCGATTGTACGCCCGTACCAGATCGGGCTGAACGACGCGGAAATTGTGTGGGAGCACCTGCTGGCGGGCGGCGTCACCCGCTTTACGGCGGTGTTCCTGGAAAGCGACCTGGAAAAAGTCGGTCCCATCCGCAGCGCCCGCCTCGTAGACTTCCAGATTTTGCGCATTTACGAAGGGCTTTTTGTGTACAGCGGCATGGCGCAGGGCACCCTGGACGTGATGTTTAACGACCAATGGCTGATTGACCACGGCATCGGCGCTTCGGGACCATGCCCGCCGCTGTGCCGCTACCCACAGGAGGGGCTTGCGCTGGAACACACGCTGTTCGGCAACACTACCCAACTGCGCGAGGATTATGCCGAGGAGCGCGGCGCGAATTTGCGCCCTGCGCCCGTGCGCGGCATGGCGTTCAGCGAGGTGCTACCTGACGGCACCCCGTTGGCGTCTGCGACGGTGCGCTACCGCCAGTCGATTGTCGGCTGGACGTGGGATGCAGAGCAATCACGCTGGTTGCGCGTGCAGGACGGCGAACCCCATTGGGATAACAGCACCGACACCCAGGTGCAGGCGGCGAACGTACTCATACTGGAAGCAGAGCACGAGGAAATGCCGCCTGCGGATAACGAGTACTGGGGACCGCCCAACTTCGCGTTTGATGTGCCGCTGCTGGGCAGCGGGCGCGTGTACCTGCTGCGCGATGGTGCCCTGCACACGGGGGAGTGGCGACGCGCCAATGAAACCGAACCGTTAACGTTTGTGGATGCGGCGGGGGACGTGCTGCCGTTTGCGCCGGGCAATACGTTTGTGAACCTGGTGCCCATGTGGACGGATGGCTACGAACTGGAACTGCTGCCGCAGTCTCCGCAAACAGTGACCGTCAGCGGGGACACAGGCGTGAACATGAACTACGGTCCGAACCCGTCCTATGTGTCGCCGGATGTTGCCTACCCGCTGGACGAGTTCGCGGTGATTGGGCGCAATTACAATGGGGACTGGCTGCAAGTGAAGCGCGGCGACGAGCGTGCGGTGTGGCTGCCCGTCGCCCGGCTGAGTGCAGATGATGTGGACATCAACGCGCTGCCGAACCCGCGCCCATCCCACGAGCGGTGACCCCAGTGGTACATCACAAGGGTATTGACGGTAGGGGCACAGCATCGCTACGCCTCTACTCACCTTGCCGCAGGGCAAGAACGCCGTCCCTACACAGCCTGTGTGACCTGTAGGGACGGGGCGTGCTCCGGGGGAATTTTAGTGGATACGTATGTTTGCCCTGGCGCTCCCTACCGGGTACCTTGCCACGATGTCTCCGCGTCGTCCTCGCCCGTGACCGCAATCTCCACGATTTGCACGGTGCGGATGAAATCGCCCTGGGTGATAGACAGCACCACATCCATGTCGCCGTCGCCGCTCACCTGCCCATAGACGTTGTACTGCCCGTTCAGTGAGGGCTGGGGTGCCAGCGTGATGTAAAACTGCGAGCCGTTGGAGTTTGGGTCTTGGGCGCGTGCCTGCGCCAGCGTGCCCGTCCCATGACGGAGTTCCTGCGCCCCCGGCTCTAACCCCCAGGTGTAGCCGGGTCCGCCCGTGCCGATAGGTGCCCCTTCCAGCGGTGCGTTGCGGTCGCCGCCCTGGATGACAAAGTCGTCTACGACGCGGTGGAAGACCACGCCATCGTAAAACGCATTGGTGGCGAGGAAGACGAAGTTGTTCACGCTTTCTGGCGCGTCATCGTCAAACAGCGTGACCTCAATGATGCCCTCACTGGTGACAATGCAGGCGTAGTAGTCGTTGGCGTCGGGCTGGATGACGAACTCTGCCGCATCAAATGTGAGTGGCTGCACGGCGGGTGCACTCACCCCTGCATCCGCCGGAACATCAGCACAGAAATCCGTGGTTGCCTGTGCCGTCGCCACGCTGCCCCACACGACCAGCGCCAGCAGCAGCGCTGTCGTGCGAATGCGTCGCAGCATCACGAAGAGGCGTCCTCTGCCTCAATCTCCACGATTTGCACGGTGCGGATGAAGTCGTCCTGGGTGATAGACTGCACCACGTCCATGTCGCCGTCGCCGCTCACCTGCCCATAGACGTTGTACTGCCCGTTCAGCGAGGGCTGGGGTGCCAGCGTGATGTAAAACTGCGAGCCGTTGGAGTTCGGGTCTTGGGCGCGTGCCTGCGCCAGCGTGCCTAGCTCGTGTGTGAGCGAGGTTGCGCCTGGCTCTAGCCCCCACAGGTAGCCCGGTCCGCCTGTGCCAGCGGGTGCCCCTTCGATGGGCGCGTTGCGGTCGCCGCCCTGGATGACAAAGCCATCCACGACGCGGTGGAAGCCCACACCGTCGTAGAAGCCCTCTTGTGCCAGGAAGACGAAGTTGTTCACGCTTTCCGGCGCGTTGTCGTCGAACAGGGTTAGCTCAACGATGCCCTTGTTGGTGACGACGCACGCGAAGTAGTCGGTTGTTTCTGGCGTGATGACATTTTCTGCCGCGTCGAACGTCATGATCTGTGTGGGCGGCTCGTCTACCCCGGCGTCTTCTGCCACATCGTCGCAGTGGCTCGTCGTGACGACCTCCGGCGGGGGCGGCAGGTCACGGAACGCTTCTGGCGTGGCAAGCTGGCTGCGGTCTACAGCGCAGCCCGTAATGGCAGCGCCCATGAGCAGCACGCCCAGCAGCATTTTCATTTGATTCACAGTGGTTTGCTCCTGTTTTTGGTTGGTACAGCGCCCCTAAAGATAGCGTATCCGCCAGAAGCCGCAAGGCGGGACTTTGTGACACTAGGCGACACCCCCCAAGCACGCTAAAACAGGGGGTATTGGTTAACCTGGAGCACAGCATAAACATGAAAATTGGCATCATCGGCAGCGGGCGCATGGGTGGCGCACTGGGCACGTTATGGTCGACGCGGCGCAAACACCGCGTGTTCTTCGGTTCGCGCAAGCGCATGAAGTCCGAGGCACTGGCGCAGGTTGCCGGACCGGACTCCGGCGGCGGCATCTACGAGGAGGCGGCAGAGTTTGGTGAGGTGGTGGTATTAGCACTGCCGTGGGCGCAGGTCGCCCCCACGCTGGAACGACTGGCACCATACCTGGCAGGGAAGACGATCCTGGACATCACCAATCCGCTCACGCCAGGGCAAGACGGGCTGGCAATCGACGGCAATACATCCGGGGCGCAGCTTGTGCAGCAGATGGTGCCAGACGCACGGGTGGTGAAGGCGTTTAACGGTATCCACTTCGACCTGCTCGACCGACCGCACCTGCGCGAGCACACCGTGGAGATTTACACCTGCGGCGATGACCCGGACGCGAAAGCGAAAGCACACGAACTCATCCGTGACCTGAGCTTTACCCCGGTTGACCTGGGCGGGCTGGACTATGCCCGTTACCTGGAGGCAATGGTCTTTGTCTGGATTCGGCGCTTGCAGCAGGGCAGCATTCCACCGGAGAGCGTGATTAACATTCTGCGGTACTGAGCCGACGCTTCAGCGCACGCGCCACTGCCCAGCGACCGCCCAATACTCGCCCGCGTCTGCGCCTGTGCTGGGCAGTGGCGCACCCGTTTCGTCCAGCACCATCACCTCCACGTTGTAGGTACCGGGTGGCGTTTGCGGGTTCAAGTTCAGGTCGTAATAGACGGTGACGACATCGCCCGGTTGCCAGCTTGCCACCGGAGCCGCATCGGCGGGTGGGGGCAGTGCCCCGCCATACACCTGCCCGAACGTATCCGTCAGCCGGACGCGCGGTGTTTGCGTGATATTCGGTTGCAATGCCCGCCAGTGCAGCGCGACGAGCACCCGCCCGCTTTCGTCGTACAGGCGCGTGTTAATGGCGGGGGTGCTCAGTGTGGGCGGCACCGTCACGCCGCGCAGCGCCAGCACATCACCGAACTGCACATCTAGCGGGCGGGCGGTAGGCGGCAGTGCATCGGCAACGAGTCCTAAATCAAACAGCGTGATCTCCATGCCCGCCGGGTACGCCTGCGTGATGGGTGTGCCCCGCGCATCCAGCCACGCCGCCGCCAGATTGTCCGGGTCGCTCACGTCCGGTTGGTAGCGCACCAGCCACACCCGCCCATGACCGTCCACGTAGTCGGCAAACGCTGCGTCCAGGTCGAGCGCCGGGGTGATCTGCGGGAAGAAGCCGCGCACCGGGGCATCCCCCGCATAGTGATAGCGCATCGCCTCCTGTCCCCAGTCCGGCACGACGAGCACCGCATCACCCGGTAGCGAGTAGGTTGCCATATAGTTCGCCGCTGCCGTCCAGTCGTCGCGCCAGCCATAGCGGGTGTTGCCCGCCAGCGACCCCACCATCATTAGCGCCAGCACCGTCACCAGCGCCCGCCCAAACAGCGATTTGCCACCGACCAGCGCGATCAGCGCTGCCCACAGCGGCACAAACGGCACCACGTAGCGCGGCTTAAACCCGATGCTCAGCACAATCGCCACCAAGCCAGCAAACGTCAGGGCGCTGAGCGCGACCAGGGCGATTGCCGGGCGCGTCTGTTGCGCCGTGGCGATCATCAGCACACCTGCAAACCCCACGAGCGCCAGCACGTACCCCAGCGGCAGCGGGTTCACCCGGTGGAGCGCCCCCGCCCACAGGATGCGCCCTGCTTGCTCCCACAGGGGCAACGCACCCGCAAACGCCGGGTTCACCTGTGCACCCAGCGTCTCTACCGACTGTGTGAGCGTGAGGGCGTTGAGGGCAAACGGCAGGTAGAGTGCACCCACCACCCCAAATGCCACCACCGTCACGGCAGCGCGACGCCACGCCCCCCACACCGCGCCCACACACACTACGCCCACCGCCACGTACACAATCATGCCGAGGGCGTGCGTGTACAGCGCCAGCAAGCAGGTGAGCGCGGCAAGCAGCACATACTTGACCTCGCCTCTGGGTTCCGATTCGGGGCGGGGGGGCGTGCCCAGCAGCGCGAACACCGCCGCCGCTGTCGCCAGCAGACCGAGCAACGTGTACATCCGCACCAGCCACTCCCCGAACACCAGCAGCGGTGCCACTGCCCACAGCACGATCACGGCACGCTGCGCAGGGCGCCCGCCACCCGCCAGCGCCACCAGCCGCACCATAAGTGCGCCCGTGAGCGTACTCAGCAGGATGTTCAGAAGCCGCAGGGAAAGCAAGCTCTCCCCGGCGAGCGCCACCCAACCCTTTAGCATCAGGAAGTGCAGCGGCGGGTGTACGTCAAGTTCCAGGCGCAGCAGCCCGACGACCAATGCCGGGGTGGGGGTGCGGCTAATCGCCAGGCTAAATGCGTCGTCGCCCTCCAGCCCGTGCACATCGTGCAGCACAAGCCGGACGACCACCCCCACAAACAGCATGAATAAAACAGTCCGCTGGGCACCGTGCATGGAACATCCCCGGGTCAAATCGGCAAAACGCACACATCATAGCGCACGTTTCCGGCATTTTGCCCGGCGGATGAGTTGACGGCTGACACAGTTCAGCGTACCATATTGATACGTAGATGAGTAAGTTGTGATAAGAGACTTAAAAATGGATGAGCGCTACATTTATCTGGATGGAACCGAAGAACGTCGTGAGTTGGTTGAGCAGGTGCGGGCGCTGCGTGGCACCCTCGCGCAAATCGCCAACCACATCCCGGAAACACACCACTACACCCCACGCTACAACGGAGTGTCCCTCGCTGTGACGCTCACGCGGCTGCAAGCGTTTGACACCGGTGCGCTGTGGCTGATTAAAGCTGCCTCCAACGGGTACTCCGTGCGGGTGCCCAGGGGCATTGTCGGCGTCGTGGACGACACGATCGTGCGTATGGCACAAAAGCGGCTCGTTCCCGTCACGTTGGATGCCATCCAGCGCAAAGAGCGGGAAATCTGCGAGTTTATCCGCACGGTGCCGCTGGATGTGCTGAGCAAGGATGTGTACACGCCCGGCAAGCGCGACCCGCTAACGGTAGAAAAAGCGTTGCAGGCTTACTTTGTGCGCCACTGGCAGCACCAACTCGACCTGCTGGAACACGCCGACGACAGCGCCATCGGCACGGTGTAGCTAGCGCCCCAGCAAAAACGCGCGGATGCTCTGCACCGCGCGTTCGGCGTCTGCCTTTTCAAACTCACTGCATGTGCCCAGCGGGATGCGCTGCCCGCTGCGCAGCACCAGATAGATCGCCAGCGTGCGCAGGTCGTCGTTGCCCTCCAGCAGCGCGTGGGACACACCGTAGATGGAGTGCTGCTGCCGCGCCGTGCCGAACCCCGCCGCCCGTGTGATCGTCACCTGCTCGTTTGCCCGGTCGAACGCGCACGTGACGCCGTGCCACACGTTAAGCGCGGTGCCAGCGCCCACCCAGGCGAAGAAACAGCCCATAGCGAACACCAGCGCCAGCATAAACATGCGCAGCGTGTAGAACGTGGGCAGCGGCTGCTGCTGCGACAGGCTCACCGCGCCCCACACCGCCACGCTCACCACTGTGACGACCCACAGCACCGCGCCCACGAACAAGATGCTGCCCATAAACATAGAACGGTGCTGCACGACCAGTTTGTTCGGCGCGTTGGTGATGGTTTGCATGGGGTTTCCTTCCAGCGGTGTTCGCTCGCTACCCTATCCCCTTGCCCCTTCCCGCTAGCAGGGAAGGCGTGCTATTTCGTGGGTAAATCCCCGCCTTGCCTGCGGCTGAGGGGATTTAGGGGTGGGGTGGACTTTATGTTGACGGGCAACGGTTCGGCGGCTGTGACTGCCCGTGCTTACCCACACAGTATATGCCCGCCAACGGCAGCGCGTGGTGGTTGTTAACGCAGCTATAACGTGCACAAACGGGCGGCTAACCTATCCCCGTTAGCCGCTGGTAGCGAAGGCGTGCAAACGTTGGCGAGGGCGTAGGGTGTGGCAGACGTGCAGAAGCACGTCCCTACAGCTTGAGTGGGTGCAAAGGCGGTGTGTAGGGACGCCATTCTTGGCGTCCGCCGCGCTACGCCCCCTCCACAATCTTGATCTCGTCCTCCGTCAGCCCATACAGTCGATACACCAGCGCGTCGATTTCCCGATCCACCGCCCGTATCCGCTTCTCCACGATCTCCCGCGCACTTGACCCCTCTTCTAACCCCGCCAACTGCTGGTGCAGCGCGAGCATCGTCTCGACATGCCCCACCATCACATCGTGCATCGCCTTGTCGTCGGGATTGTCAAAGTCAATGGTGCGGATGGGGAGCCTTTCGACATATTGTGTGAAGTATCGAAAATATCCGCCCCTGTACACACTTGCCATGCTCGAATAATTGAACGCACCACCCACTGAAAGTGGGTGGAATCATCTGCGACTGAAAGTC
>CAYVGI010000077.1:15271-23240 GCA_964451095.1 uncultured Anaerolineaceae bacterium | reverse complement strand
TTCAACATACAAATACCCATTCAAGCTCATCGGGCGACTTGCACTGCCCTCGAACGGATCAAGCGCGGTGAACACCCCTGTCCCCGGCGCGTAGTAGCGTGCCCACAGGTAGAGCAGGTCGTTGGGGTCGGTCTGCTTGCCCGTTTGGGTAAGATGTCTTGCCACATGCGGCTCTAATATGCTGAGATTCGTTCAGTGAGATGTGAGAAAAGGGGATAGGGACCCGTGGAAATTGCAATTTTGACGGATGATACGCTAGATAGCACGCTAAACACGGACAGTCCGGTGCTGCTGCTGTTCACGGATGGCGACGGGCTGCGCGGGGACTTCGCAACGGCGTTCCGCAAGGCTGCCGCCGAGAGCACCGATGTGGTGTTCGCTAAGATCAACCCCAAGCAGAACCCCAGGGCAGCAGAGCGCTTTGAGGTGGGCAGTAAGCCCGTGCTCATCGCGTGGCACTGTGGCGAGACGATTTTGCGCCGCAGCCGCCCCTGGGGCACGGATGTGCCGCCCACGCTGGAAACGCTACGCAGCGTCGCAACGCAGCCCGTCTCCACACCGGACGACGATAACACACCAACAACGAATGTAACCCAAAACAAGGAGCAAACGCTCGTGAGTAACACACCCATTGCCGTAACCGATGAGACGTTCGAGACGGAAGTGATTAACTCTGAGATCCCCGTGCTGGTGGACTTCTGGGCAGAGTGGTGCGGCCCGTGTCGTATGGTCGCCCCCATCCTGGACAAGCTGGCGAACGAGTTTGCCGGGCAGGTGAAGATTGCCAAGGTGGATGTGGACGCCAACCCGGGTCTGTCTCAGGCTTTCCGCATCATGAGCATCCCGAACATGATGGCAGTCAAGAACAAGACGATTGTGTTCAACCAGCCGGGTGCCCTGCCGGAGCCCGCGCTGCGTGATCTGGTACAGCAGTTGATCGCGCTGGAGGTTCCCGCACAGGAGGCACAGGAAGAAGAGGCATCCGAGCCAAGCGCGGACTAGTGCCGATCGCGCAGGTTAGCCGGACTCTCAGCAAGCGGGGGCGCGACCACAGTCACGCCCCCGCTTTTGGATCAGTAGCAAATGTTGCCAAAACAGGGGTGACAAAGAAACCCACCCCTGCACTAAAACCAACGACTGAAAACTTACAGCGTATTACTGATCGCGCCGTCGTCTGCCTGCTTGGCGAGCGCGGCGTACTTTGCCAGCACCCCGGAACGGTAATGCGGTGTGGGCGGTTGCCACGATGCCCGGCGTGCCTCAAGCTCGGCGTCGCTCAGGTCGACGCGGATGGTGCGTGCCTCGACATCTACCTCGATCATGTCGCCCTCTTGCAGCAGCCCAATCGGACCGCCCACCGCTGCCTCTGGCGCACAGTGCCCGATCATCAGCCCGCGTGTGCCGCCGCTAAAGCGCCCATCGGTGAGCAGCATCACATCCTGCCCCAGCCCCTGCCCAACAAGCGCGGCGGTAATCTGGAGCATTTCACGCATCCCCGGTCCGCCGACGGGACCTTCGTAGCGGATGATGACCACGTCACCGGGCTTGATCTGCTGTGCTTTTACCGCCTCGAATGCGTCTTCCTCCCGGTTGAACACACGCGCCGGACCGCGATGGTGCTGGGGTTCCGTGCCCTTGAGCTTGCACACCGCGCCATTGGGTGCCAGGTTCCCCTTGAGCACGACCAGTCCGCCTGTCGGCTTGATGTGCTCGCCTGCGGGCAGCACCACCTTCTGACCGGGCGTTTCCACGGCGGTGGATGCTTCTTCGCCCAAGGACTTGCCCGTGACGGTGAGCGTGTCGCCGTTCAGCAGTCCGCGCTCAATCATGCGCTGTGCCAGAAGCCGGATACCCCCCGCCTCGTACATGTCCAGCGCGTTGTAGCGCCCCGTCGGGGACATATCTGAGACGATGGGGGTGCGCTTGCTGATTGCCTCGATGTCGTCTATGGTCAGTGGGACGCCTGCCTCGCGGGCAAATGCCAACGTGTGCAGGATAGCATTCGTGCTGCCGCCCGTGCCCGCTGCAACGGCAACCGCGTTTTCCAGGGATTGGCGGGTGACAATATCACTGGGGCGGATGTCGTTTTCCAGCAGGTACATCATCATCTCGCCCGCTTTTACCGCAATGTCTTCCTTTTCTTTGTCCTCTGCCGGAACATCGTTAAAGCCCATGGGGCTGATGCCCATGATCGCGCCGATGGTGGACATGGTGTTAGCGGTGAACTGCCCCGCACACGCGCCCGGACCGGGGCAGGCGTAGTCTTCGATTTTCTTCAGGTCTGCTTCGCTGATCTTGCCGCCAGTGTACGCACCGATTGCCTCGTAGACGTGCACAATGTTGATCTCTTTGTCGTCCTGCGGCTGACCGTCGTTTGCTTCTAGCGGGTAGCGACCGGGGAACTTGCCGGGCTTGATGGTGCCGCCGTAGAGCATCAGCGATGGGAGGTTGAGCCGGATGAGCGCCATGATCGTGCCGGGGATGGTCTTGTCGCAAGAGCTGATGGCAATGCAGGCGTCGAACATGTTGGCGTTGACAACCAGTTCGATGCTGTCGGCAATCATCTCGCGGGAGATGAGCGACGCCTTCATGCCTTCGGTGCCCATGGTGATGCCGTCGCTAATGGACACTGTGTTGAACTCTAGCGGGGTTGCCCCGGCGCGGCGGATCCCCTCTTTGATTTTGTGCCCGATCATCTTCAGGTGAAAGTTGCACGGACCGATTTCCGTCCAGGTGTTTGCCACGGCGATGAGCGGTTTTTCCAGGTCTTCGTCTGTCAGCCCAATCGCCTTGAGCATCGCCCGCGCCCCGGCACGTTCCGCCCCGCCGACGAGCGTGCGCGAGCGGGCATTAAGCGCCTTGATCTGGTCGCGGATTTCGGGTGAGTCTGCCATAAGTGTGTTCCTTTGCGCAGTCAAAAAGTTTAGTTGAGGATGTGGCTGCGTATTGTAAAACGTTTACATTATGTGCGCCACGCTCTGTAAGCAGGAGGCTCGCATCGCCCGCTGCCAAAACTGCATCCGATGTTTAATAAAGCGACCTCGGTGAAGTGCTGGCGGGGTTTCGCATCGCAATGGCAGACATTCTTGCACGATAGACCGTAATTCTTCGTACGTGCTCCCCTGAAGTATGATGGCGTTAACGCTCAATCCAGTGGAGAACCCCCATGAAACTGACCCTGACCCTGGCTATCGCGCTGCTGCTATTTGCCGTGCCCTACGCCCACGCCCAGGACGGCGCACCCTCCCCGGAAGAATGCCTGGCACTTGTCGCGCCGGGTGCAGACCTTACCAACTGTGACCTGCGAGGCGCAGACTTGAGCGGCGCCGACCTGCAAGGTGCCAACCTGAGCAACACAGGCATGAGCGGTGCCAACCTGGAGGACGCGAACCTGAGCGGTGCCTACTTCCGCCTGGCAGACCTGAGCGACGCCAACCTGAGCGGCGCGGACATGACAGGTGCCATCGTAGGGCGAGCCGTGTTCGTGGATGCCAGTTTGTACCAGGCAAACTTGCGTGGGGCACTGCTAGACGGCACGCTCATGCACGATGCCAATCTGTTTGGCGCAGACCTGACCGGGGCGACCCTACGCGAGGCAGACCTGACCCACACAAACATGGGGCAGGTGAACCTGACCGATGCCGACCTGACCGAGGCGCGGATGGAAGACGCCGACCTCGCATCTGCTGACCTGATTAATGCGACGCTGACGAACGCGGGTATGCAGGATGTGGACTTGAGCGCTGCCAACCTGACCGGGGCAGACCTGACCGAGGCGTACCTGAACGGCGCTGACCTACAATACGCCGTGCTGACGGGTGCCACCCTGACGGATGCGAACATGGAAAACACGAAGTTACAGAACGTGAACCTGATTGACGCTGACCTGACGGACGCCTACCTGCTGGTGGCGGATTTGCGCGGCGCGGACATCACGGGGGCGGTGATGACCAATGTTGTGCTGGAATACGCGACGTTGGGCAGCGTGGGCAAGCTGCAAACGGCGCGTGACCTGACGGGCGCGACGCTGAACTGCGTGTCCATCCGGGCAGACCAACTTGCGTTGTGGAACGAGATCGTGGCAAGCGCCGATTTCTTGTATGACCCGGACGCGGACTGCTCGCTGATTGAGGGCACACTGTAGTTCCACTAGACGGGCAGGTCAGCGCCCATACAGGCGCCAATTGCACCGCGATGACGCTAAAATCCCATTTCGAGCGGTTTGCGCTGCGAACAAACATCATCCGCTGGCAATATGCCGTGCCGGGTCTATACTTGGGGTATCCATCAGCACAGCATCGGCAACGAGAGGGACGGGCACGTGGTTCGCGTGGGAGTCATCGGCACAAGCAATTGGACGGGGCGCATGTACATGCAGGCGCTGCAACACCACCCGGACGGGGCGGTGACGGCGGTGTGTGGGCGCGATCCGGCACGCACGCGGGCGTTTGCACAGCAGTGGGGCGTGCCAGCGTTCTACACAGACTGGCGCGACCTGCTGGACAGCGGCGAGATTGACGCGGTGATCGTGTCTACGCCTAACGACACGCACTTCCCCATCACCATGCACGCGCTCAAAAACGACATCCATGTGCTGTGCGAAAAGCCCCTGGCGCTCAACTATGCCCAGGCAGATGCCATGGCAACCGAGGCAGAACGGCGGGCACTCATCAGCATGACGGCGTTCACGCACTGGCACTTCCCACACTACCAGTACGCGGCGCGGTTGGTGCGCGAGGGCTATGTGGGCGAGCCATATCACTTTAACTGGCGCTACTATGCCGGGCTGGGGCTAGATGGTGCCCCGCTGTGGCGCTTTGATCGGCGTTCCGGCGGTGAGGGTGCCCTGGCAGACATCGGCTCGCACTCGTTTGCGGTGGCACGGCTGCTGCTGGGGGACATCACGGCGGTGAGTGCTCACCTGCAAGCAAGCGTGCCACGCGAGGGCATCCCGGCGGCGCACCGCGCCAGCGACCAGGGGATTATTAGCGTGCGGTTTGCGTCCGGGGCAATCGGCGTGCTGCACATCAGCATGGTATCGTACCAGCCGCCACGCGAGGGCATCCGCCAGGAGTTTGTGCTCTCTGGCAGTGGCGGCACACTGTACTACACCAACGACTTCGCCACGCAGTTCAGCCTGCGCGGGGCACAGGTCAGCGACGAGGCAGCCTCAGCGCTACACGTCCCGAACGAGGTGTGGTCTTCGCAGGTGAGCCGGGACAATCCACGCGACCACTACAGCGACCTGTTCCAGAAGACGGACGCTATGGCGCGGGCGTTCGTTAGTGCGATTGCCGAGGAGCGCCCACACCATCAGCCGGACTTGCGCGAGGGCGCGGAGGTTCAAAAGTTGCTGGACGCCGCCGTTGCCAGCCATAAGAATGGCGGTGCATGGGAGGAAATCGGATAGGCGGCGGCTACTCGGCTACTCCAAGCTTTGCAGCCGGAACGTATTCAGCATCTCGTACAGGTCGATGATGTCCCAGCAAACGGTGCCATACCACTCCTCGAACGAGCGCACCATCAGCAAGAACTCCGGGTAGACGCCAGACGCCGCTGCGTAGACCCGTGCATCCACGATGGGTGTACTGGGGCTGGTGAGCTTTTGCAGTGGGTTCGGGAAGCCGTTCTCCTCTGCAAACACATCCACATCCGTCACACCGTTCTCCCAGGTGAGCACGCGCTCGAACTCGCCGCGTACACCGTTCTTCACCACTGTCGCCCGGATGACATTGACCATTGTTGTTCATCTCTCCCATTGTTCTCCCATTGCGCGGCACTGCCCCCAACCGCCTATCGCTTTTTAGCGGGGGCGCACTATATAATACACGGCGTCAATCGAAGCAACAGAGAAGCAATCCCTGCCCCACTGTTTGTTCCGTGGGGCTTTTTGCTGTAGGAGCAACCCAAATCAACATGCAACACACCTTTGAAGACCTGGGGTTAATCCCCGAACTACTCGCCACGCTAAACGACCTGGGCTACGAACAACCGACGCCGATCCAGGCACAGGCGATCCCGCCCTTGCTTGCCGGGCAAGACGTGATGGCGCAATCGCAAACGGGCACGGGCAAGACTGCTGCGTTCACGCTGCCGCTGGTGCAGCAGATCAACGCGGACGCACTGCAACTACTGGTGCTGGCACCTACGCGGGAACTCGCCACACAGGTGGCGCAGTCTGTACACCGCTATGGCAGCAACCTGGGGCTGCGCGTGCTGCCCATCTACGGGCAGCAGTCCTATTCGCGGCAAATCCGCCGCTTGAAGAAAGGCGTTCACGTCGTCGTCGGCACGCCAGGGCGCACCCTCGACCTGATCCAGAAGCGGGAACTTGACCTGAGCGATATTCGGTTCCTGGTGCTGGACGAAGCGGACGAAATGCTGAAAATGGGCTTTATCGACGACATTGAGGCGATCCTCAGCGCGACACCAGCGGACACGCGCCAGACGGTGTTATTCTCCGCCACGCTGCCCGCGCAAATCCAGCGGCTGGCACAGCAGTACATGCGCGACCCGCTGCACATTGAAGTCGAAGCGCAAGAAGTGACGGTTTCGAACATCAACCAGCGCTACTACATGGTGCAAGAGCGCGACAAGACTGCGGCGCTGTGCCGCCTGCTGGAAGTGGAAGACCTGCAAAACACGCTGGTGTTCACGCGCACGCGGGCGGGCGCAGCAGACCTTGCCGAGACGCTGACCGAGCGCGGCTACCCGACCATGGCAATTCACGGAGACCTTGCCCAGAACGAACGCGAGCGCATTCTGCATCGCTTTCGCAGTGGGCAGGTACGCATTCTGGTGGGGACGGATGTGGTGGCACGCGGCGTGGACATCCCCGATGTGTCGCATGTGATTAACTACGACATCCCACAGATGCCCGCCGAGTACGTGCACCGCATCGGGCGGACGGGACGTGCCGGGCGCGACGGCGACGCTATGACGTTAGTGACGCCGGGGCAGCGCCGCCGCCTGAAGCAAATCGAGGACTACACCCACAAGTCCATTAGCAAGGGCGAACTGCCCAGCCGCGAGCAGATCATTGTTAACCGCGATGAGCAGTTCAAAGCGGAGCTGCTGCAAGAGATCGACAATGCGACCGAGACGGACGGTGCGTTGCTAGAGGACCTGGTTGCGCTCGGTTACACAGCGGAGCAGATCGCGGCGGTGGCGCTGCACCTGCTGCGCGGCAGCCAACCAACCCCGCCGCTAGAGGAAATCCGGGATGTGAAGGAAAAGAGCGGCAAAAACAGCCACCGCGAGCCGCGCAAGAGCGGCAAGGGCAAAAGCGGGCGTCGTAAGCGCGAACGCAGCAGCCACGAGGCAGGCATGACGCGCCTGCGCCTGGACATCGGGCGCAAGAGCGGCGTGCGCCCCGGCGACATCGTGTACGGTGTAGCGAGCGCGGCAAACATACCGGGGCGTTCTATCGGCGCGATTGACATCCGCCAGGACGAAACGTTCCTGGATGTGCCGGACGACCAGGTTGGGCAGGTGCTTGCGGTTAAGAAGCCGCTGCACATCCGTGGGCAGTCCGTGAAGCTGGCACTGCCAGAGAGCACCTAGACCGCTGCTTGCCCCGGAGAACATCACACAGGGTGATGTTCTCCGCCCACGATGGTGCGCTACGGCAGCACCGTGGGCATCGGCAATGGCGTGGCAACGAACGGGGACACCGGGAACACGCTCAGGTTGCCGTCGTTGCCCAGTACAGGATTGTACTGCGCCCCAAATGTGTATACCCACACCAAGTTCACACAGTCATCTGGCGTGACGTTGTCGCACAGTGCTTCGATGCCCTCTGCAAAGGCTAGGGCGTCTTCGCGGCGCTGGTCGCGCAGCAGCGCCTGGCGTTCTGCCTCCCGCTGGGCAGCGAGTGCCCCCTGGGTTGCCTGCTGCTCAAGCTCGAACGCCGCCTGGGTTTGCTGCATTTGCTGGTTGTTTGCCTGTTCGGTTTGCTGGATTTCGCGCT
>CAYVGI010000077.1:9176-15171 GCA_964451095.1 uncultured Anaerolineaceae bacterium | reverse complement strand
TTGCTGGTTGTTTGCCTGTTCGGTTTGCTGGATTTCGCGCTCGAATGCCTGTTCCGTTTGCTGGGAGCCGAGGTCGAATGCCGCCTGCGTCTGCTGAATTTCCCGGTCGTAGACTGCCTGGGTAGCGGCTAACTCACGCTCGCGCTCTGCAATGCGCGACTGATTTTGCACTGCCTGCTGCGTAATGCGAATGCTGTTGAACGCCTCATCGTTAATGGTGATGGAGCGGATTTGCACGCTCTGGATGTCCAGCAGTTCGCTAAACGACCACGCCGCCAACCCATCCTCGATTACCCCCCGGATGGCACGGTGCCCTTCTGCGCTGGGCGCGGTTTCCGGGTCTACCACGCTCATGAGGGCGCGGTAGTTGCGCACTTCTTGTGTGAGCAGGTTAATTAGCCCGTTTACGCCGCCCAGTTCGTACAGTGCCGGGTTGTTGTCGCTGTTAAACTCAAACTGGAATGAGATGGCAATGTCAATCGTGCCTGCGATGTTATCGCCAAACACGATGTTGTCGATGGGCGTGTCGCAGATGACACTCTGGTCGTTGGGCGGGCACTTCACCGGATCCTGGTTATCGCGTTCGGTTTTGTAGGTGATGATGCCGATGGGGTACATGACCACATCACGGGCGGGTACCGGGTGCATACCCGCGCCCTCAACCAGTTCGATTTCCCCGGCGTAGTTGCGGTATAGCGCGACTTCTCGCGACCTCAAGCGCAGTGCGGACAGCAGTTCAAACTGCGTGCGGTCGTAGTTGCCACCCTCGTAGAACGTGCAACTGGCGTTGGCGTCTGGCGTGACGGGACACAGCACCTGGTTGGGCGGTTCCTGCCCGGTGGCGATGGTCGCGCCACAGCCAACCAGCAGTGGTGCCAGCAGCACGGCGAATAAAGCGGTGGTCAGGTCACGCAGCGGACGGGCGAGACGGAAACGGTTCGACATGGAAGTGCTCCCTTACGACTTATATGTCATTAGCTTTCGTTATAGGCATCTCGCCCGGCACACGCAAACAAAATGCGCCCGCATTTGTGAGATGTGAACAGATCACAACATGGGTTGATGGCTGGTTTGGACGGGGGCGGTGTGTACAAGCACCGGGAACGGGTTCACCCGCTGTGAGAGCGGCGCTAGTTCATGTCGTCGGGCACGTCGTCTAGCTTGCTTGCATCCCCGGCGATGATACGCACAGTGACCTCAGAAGATGTCTTCACACGGTACAAATGAACCGATTCCGCCAGGGCAGCGCGGGTTTCTGGGTCGTCTAGCATGATGTTTTGCACCAGCCCGGCACGTACCATTAAGTCCAGGCACTCGTTGGCGGGCGCTTTGTGGAAGACGGCACCCTGCCAGTTCATCGGACCCTCGAAGTAGCCCACATCTGGGAAGAAGAGGTAGAAGCTGGGGGCATCGCTGCCGCTTTTAAACACCCGAATGTAAAGCCGGGAAAGCCTGCTGCTGTAGCGGAACACATTGCAATGGTAGTCCTGGGTTGTGTCGATGTCGAAGTAGTTTTCAGTCTCAGTCATGGTCATCCAAGTGATATGGTCGATTCAAAAGTGCCTTCTCATTGTACGTTTTTGTCGGGTTTGTGCCACTTTAGCCGATGCTGAACAGCCGCACCCGCTGTGCTGGCGCGTGGTGTATTATTGGGGGCGGATGACATAGATAGGCAGGATAGATAGGAGAGAGAGCCATGCCCGCCAAAGGCGAAACTGCCCCAGACTTCGAACTCACCAACCAGGACGGCAACCCCGTCAAGCTGAGTGACCTACGCGGCAAGAAGGTCGTGTTGTTTGCGTACCCGCGTGCGGGTACCGGCGGCTGCACCAAGCAGGCGTGCGGCTTCCGCGATGAGACCCCCAAGCTGGAAACGGCGAATGCGGTGGTGCTGGGCATCAGCGATGATGCACCGGACAAGCTAAAGACGTGGCAGGAGAAGGAAAACTTCAACTTTGACCTGCTGAGCGACCCCGACCATGCGGTATTGGAAGCGTGGGGCGCGTGGGGAGAGAAAAGCATGTACGGCAAAAAGTACATGGGCACCATCCGCTCTCACTGGGTGATTGACGAGAACGGTGTGGTGATTGACGAGCAGATTAAGGTTAGCCCTGCCAAAAGCGTGGAACTGGCAATGAAAGTGCTGGGCGAGTAAGGTGCTTTGACCGTGACTACCCCCCTGGTCGCCCTCTCCGTAAACCGATGAGGGCGAGGGGATCGGGGGAAAGTCCCCTCATCGCTCGCGGCTGAGGGGATTTAGGGGAGGGGTAAGTTGTAGACACGCTTCGGCAGTGTATTGCCGTTGAAAACGAGCAACCATACCGCCCCGGTTGCGCCTGAGGGGTTAGAACCCGCTCAGGTGGCTGAGGTCTGCGCGACCGTGTGCCATAGCACCAATGTGCTGCAAAAGCCCCAGGCGGTTGTGGCGCACATTTTCGTCGTCGGCGTTGACCAGCACATCGTCGAAGAACCGGGCAACGGCGGGCACCATGGGCTGGAACGCGCTCAGGAACGCATCAACGTTGGCGTCGGCGTCCAGGGCTGCCGCTGCCTGTTCGTAGGCGGTGTGCAGTTCCTTCTCGGCGTCCTCTTGCAGCAGGTCTGGGTGGACGGTGTAGAGGGTGTCCTCGCTGCGGGTGATGCGGATGCAGCGGGCGAAGTTGTCCAGCGTGTGTTCCCAGTCGTCACGCGCCACCCACCCGGTTAGCTGCCGGATTCCCACCACAGTGCGCATGGGATTGTGTGCCTGCTCCGCGAGCACTGCCTGCACTACATCGTGCGGGTGATCTTGATCTAGCAGCCACACCTCCAGGCGTCCCCGGATGAAATCTAGCAGGGCAGCACGGTTGTCGTCGCTTACCTCGTGTGGTTGGTGCTCTGCCGTGACGCGCACCGCCTCGCGCAAGTCCACATCCAGGTTATGCGTGGTGACGATTTGCACAATGCCCAGCGCGGCACGACGCAGACCGAACGGGTCTGCACTGCCCTTGGGTGCCAGCCCCGCCCCGAACAGCCCGACGAGCGTATCGAGCCGATCTGCCAGGGCAAGCAGAATGCCGGGGTTAGTCTGCGGCAGGTCGTCATCTGCGGAGCGCGGCAGCCAGTGCTCATAGACGGCGACCGCGACATCTTCCGGGTAGCCCTCGCGCAGCGCGTACTCGCGCCCCATGGTGCCTTGCAGCGAGGTCATCTCCACGACCATCTGTGCGGCGAGGTCTGCCTTGGCGATGCCCGCAGCGCGGTTGGCAATGGCGGTGTCCGTCGTGTTGAAGCGCAGCAGGTCGCCCAGCGGCGCAATGAGCGTGGCGACGCGGTTGTTTTTCTCCAGCATAGAGCCGACCTTCTCGTGGAAGGTGAGCGTATCCAGGCGCGGCAAGAAGTCTGCCAGCGGTTTCTTGATGTCCTCGTTGTAGAAGAAACGCGCATCCGCGAAGCGTGCCCGCAGCACATGCTCGTTGCCGTGCTGCACCTTGTCCAGGTGTTCGCCGTCGCCGTTGCGCACAGTGATGAAGTACGGCATGAGCTTGTCGTCGGCGTCCACCACGGCGAAGTAACGCTGCTTGTCACGCATCACGGTGATGAGCACCTCACGCGGCAATTGCAAAGACGCCTCGCTGAACGTGCCCCTTAACGCGGTGGGAGCCTCTACCAGATTGGTGATCTCGTCCAGCAGGTCGTCATCTGCCAATGCCTGCCCGCCCACAGACTGCGCAATCGCCTGTGCCTGCTGCCAGATTGCCGCCCGGCGTGCGTCCCGGTCGAGAATAATGCCCTGGTGCTCCAGCACCTCGTTGTACTCGTCCACGCTGGTGATCGTCTGTGCCGGGGAACCGTACGGGCGCAAGCCCCGCGTCTGGTCTCCACTGACTGCCCCCGCATATGTGAACGGAATCACCCGGTCGCCGTGCAGCGCGACAAACCAGCGGATCGGGCGGCTAAACGCGACGTTGGTGTCGTTCCAGCGCATGTTCTTGCGGAACTTGATGCGGCTCACGAGGTCGGGCAGCGCTTCCGCCAGCACTTCCACCGCCGGGCGACCCTGCTCGAACACCTCTGCCACTACATACGCGCCGCCGTCTACTTCATCTACGCGCAGCGCACTCACGTCGATGCCCTTGCCACGGGCAAAGCCCTGCGCTGCCTTGGTCGGGTTGCCGTCGGCATCGAAGGCGCGTTCTGCTGGCGGACCCTTGACGACCGCGCTGGCGTCAAGCTGGGTGGGCGGCACGTTACGGGCGATTATCACCATGCGGCGCGGGGTGCCCTGCACGCTAACGCCGCTGTGTGGCAGGCGCAGGTCATCGAACAGTTGCGTCACCATCGGTTCTAGTTGCGAGAGTGCATCGTCCACATCATCGGCGGGCAGCTCCTCCACGCCAATTTCAAACAGCACATCCGCGTTTACATCCGGTGGGGTGGGCATGGCAGGCAGTTCCGGCGCGGGTTCTGCTGACCAATCGGCGTGCATCTTGTCCAACGGATATTCAAGTTCCTCACGCTGCTGCACAAACGCCTCCGCGATGTTGCGGGTCATGTTGCGCATTCGCTTGAAGAACTGGGCGCGGTCGGTCACGCCGATGGCACCGCGTGTGTCTAGCACGTTGAACAGGTGGCTGCACTTGAGCACGTAGTCATATGCGGGCATCAGCAGCCCGGCGTCCAGTGCCCGCTGGTACTCGCCCTCGTAAGTGTCGTACGTCTCGCGCAGGCGCTCCACGTCTGCAATCTCGAAGTAGTACTTGCTGTGCTCGAACTCTGCGCGGCGGAAGATGTCGTTGTACAGCAGTGTGCCGCCGTTCTCGCCATGTACCCACTCGATGTCCCAGGCAGCGTTCTTGTCCTGCAAGGCGAGCACAATGCGTTCCAGCCCGTAGGTGATCTCTACAGACACGGGGTTGAGTTCTAGCCCGCCTGCCTGCTGGAAGTAGGTAAACTGCGTGATCTCCTGCCCGTCTAGCCACACCTCCCAGCCTAAGCCCCACGCGCCTAGCGCCGGGCTTTCCCAGTTGTCCTCCACAAAGCGGATGTCGTGCTCACGCTGGCTTAACCCCAGTGCCTCTAGCGATTGCAGGTACAGTTCCTGTGGGTTGCCGGGGTCTGGCTTGAGGATCACTTGATATTGGTAGTAGTACTGCATCCGGTTGGGGTTCTCGCCGTAGCGTCCGTCGTCCGGGCGCACGGAGGGTTCGACATAGGCGACGCGCCAGGGTTCCGGTCCCAGCACGCGCAGGGTGGTCGCGGGGTTGGCGGTGCCCGCGCCCACCTGGACGTTGTGCGGCTGCCAGAGTAGGCAGCCCTGTTCCGCCCAGAACTCGTGCAGCGTCATAATCACCTGCTGGAAGGTGTAGTGTTCGGTCATGGGGGTGGTTTCCTCACGTGGCGTGGTTCGTCAAAGCGCAAATGTGGCGTATTATAGAGAGGGGACGGTGATTTAACGAGGGACGCATGAATCCGACATCAGCTTAAGACCATGGTGCAGTAAAATTCAAAGTAACAATAGCGATGTCCATGAACAGTATTGCGCCCGGTCACAATTTCATGGGCACGAGGATTGTGAACGGGGTATCCATGTTTGATGTAATATTTGCCTTAAAGGCCAGAAATTCACTGTAGGGGATGGAATCCCCGAGATAATCCATGTAGTATTGTGAACGCAATTTTATGATGGAGTTATCTTATGATTTTATTTGACATTTTGCTGTGGATTGCAATAGCTGTTGTCTCAGTCTTTGTTTTGTGTGTTGTGGTCTACTTCGCAGCTATTGCACTCTACACGGTTTTTAAAGTGTTACTGGGGGTATTGTATTTTGCCCCTGCCGTAGCTGTCATTATATTTACGTATATTACGCTCCAGAATGTATGGTTTGCTACGTTGGCCGGCTTCGTAGCGCAGGGTATATTCTCATTATTGATTTATCATCTCTCCAACTTATCGAGGATTGGTCAGAGGGTCAAAACAACATCCCATCCGCAAGTATATGTTGACTACCTGCCG
>CAYVGI010000077.1:0-9076 GCA_964451095.1 uncultured Anaerolineaceae bacterium | reverse complement strand
CTGACGGGCAAGCGATACGATACAGGTGACTACCTGCCGAATGACAGCACCGTTTTGCGTGACATTCGGGATGCTCTGGCCGCCTCAGCTAACAGGCAAAATGGTACCGGGAACAGCAGTAAACAGGGAAAACTTACGCAGGCTCAAATTGATCAAGTAATGAACTCTCCACAGATGCGTCGTTCTATGGAGAGAATCGAATCGAGCTTATCAAAAATGAAAAAATAGAGGACATGTGGTGGTCGCATGACGCAGGGTGATACTCGTGTGGAGGCGCTGGAGATGATCGACGATGCGAAACGGCTGTGGCTGGAGACGGCACTGGCCGAAAACATCCCGATCCCTGAACCGGAGCCTGTGACATAATGCCCATCCGTGCCAAGACGAACCTGTATCCCGGCGTGAACCCGCACCTGAACAGCTATCTGCAAAATCAAACGGGCTGGAAGAACTTCCACAATGCCTATGTGAATGCGCTGCTGCGCTATGCCACTGCCCATCTGCCAGATGGGTACTTTGCTGTCAGTGAACAATCGCTGCAAGTTGGCACCATTGACGACCCAGAAATCACCGTCGCAGAACAGGAATACGTCGCCAGTGTACTCATCTACAGCGGCAGCGAGCTACCCGGTCAGCCCATTATGCGCTTTGAGTTGCTGTCGCCTGCAAATAAGCCACCCGGTTCGCATCATAATTCATATGCACTCAAGCGCAGCAAAACGTTGTTTGCCGGGCTACGGCTGATCGAGATTGACTTTTTGCACCAACAACGCCCGGTCATTGACGCTGTGCCCAGTTATAAACATGGACATGAAGGCGCAGCGCCCTACACAATTCTGTATAGTGATCCGTTCCCCACAATACAGGATGGCAAAGTGTATGTGTACAGCGTCGGCGTCGTTGATGCATTGCCAACGCTGCGATTGCCATTGCTCAACGACGATGTGTTCTCGGTTGATTTCGGGGAAGCCTATAACGACGCGTTTGCTGCATCGGGATTGCATTTCATCGTGGCAGATTACGAACAAGAGCCGGAGAACTTCGCCGCGTATACACCGGACGATCAGGCGAAGATACTGGCGCAGATGGCAAAGATAGCTGCTGATAAAGGTGGTGTGTGAATGCCCATCCGTGCCAAGACGAACCTGTATCCCAGCGTGAACCCGCACCTGAATAGTTGGTTACAGCGCAGCGGTGATCGCTGGCGTGGTTTTCACGGCAAGCACATCACCTACCTGGCAGAGATACTGGATACTGCGCTCCCTGAAGGATATTACACCCGTGATGAAGCATCCCTCAACATCGGCAGAATAGACCTGCAAAGTGGCGACAATAACGGTGAATCCACCATTCCCGATGTCAGCATCTATCGTGAACAAGGGCAAAAGTCAGATAAGACAAGTGCGCCGCTTAGTACACCAACGCTGACCTTGCCGCTGCCCAAGCCGGTTGAACCATTTAACGAACCGCGTGCTGTTGTGATTTATCGGGTTGGCGACACAGATGATGAACCGATCACACGAATTGAGGTATTGTCACCCGCCAATAAACCATGTGGCTCGTATTACGGCACCTACATGAAAAAACGGGAATTAACACTGGAAAGTGGGCTTTGTATCGTGGAGATAGATTACTTACGCGAAGGGGCACCGATCGTCGCACAAATCCCAAACTATGCTGCACAGGACGACCACTCACTGCCTTACCACATCCTCATCAGTGTGCCGCGCCCTACTTACAGTGACGGATTCACCCATGTTCACAGTGCAGGCGCACTGGAAGCGCTGCCTACGCTGCCCCTACCACTTGCGGGCGATGACACCGTCATCGTGGATTTTACCGTGGTTTACAATCGCATCTACGAAGCAGTACGTCAGTATCGAACGGTAGTGGCTTACGAACAAGAGCCGGAGAACTTCGCCGCGTATACACGAGATGATCAGGCGAAGATACTGGCGCAGATGGCGAAAATCGCCGCTGAGCATTCATCCAACACTTAAGCGCCTTATAACTTGCTCATATGGGCATTTGTGAAGGTTGCCCAAACCACAACACCCCGCTTTGGGCGGGGCGGTTGCTGTCGTGCTGCACGGATGGTGGGAAAAAGTTTTTTAAATAAGTCTTTTTGGTGCCCGTGCAACTCGTTTTGTTTTATTGTGCCCAAAATATACGTTTTTTTAGTCAGACTGTCAAGAACAGTTAACATTGTGCCTTTTTGCACACAGAAAACAGCTGTGCAACCTGCACAAACATGAAAACCTTTTCATGAAAGTGACAAATGTCATGCCCAGCGCATGATTGTGGCACCCTTGGGTTAGCAAAAAGTCTGATAAATTGTGAACGCTCTCAAGTCGCTTAACTTTAGCGAAGGGGCGAAGGATTAACGTTTATAAGTTTTTTAAATTCGGCGATAGTGCACAAAAAGACCGGGGGCGCGTTGTGCGCTTTCCCCGGTTTGTAATGTGGCTGGTGTGGGTGGTTCAGGTTTGCTGCGTCTGGACGGCGAGGTCACTTAGTGGGGCGAACTCATCGGAGATGATCTCTACCACAGTGCCGACTTCCGCCCACTCGAAGAGCGCGTGGGCGTTGCCATCTTCCGACATCACACAGCCAAACGTGGACGGGTAGCCCACGTCACCGCCGTTGAGGTACGCGCCGTTAGGCAGCAGCACCGCCCCGTGGAAGCCGTTCATCAGCCCTGGCACCACCTCGTACATGCCCATGAACCAGTACATTTCCCACTGCCCGCAACTGTTGTCGTTGCACAGGGAGAAGCTGCTGCCGTAGGCGGTTTCGTCGTGGTTGAGGATTTGGTAGATGCCCGGTGAGGTGGGGGCACTGCCGCGCCCGGAGGAAATGCGCCAGTTAAACACCAATGTCTCGTTTTCGTACGCCCAAAGCTCCTGCCCGTCGAGGTCAACCACGATGCGCTTGTGTGCCACTGGCGGGTTGGGCATGGTCACATCACGGGTAGGCATGGTGAGGGTGTCCCCCACGGAGAGCACGTTCAGGTCGCGTCCGGGGTTGTGCTGCTGGATGAGATAGAACGGGATACCTGTCTTGCGGGCGATCTTGGAGGCGGTGTCGCCTGCCTCCACGACATAGTTCTGCGGGCTGTAGCGCACGCGCAGCATCACTTCGCTTTGCTGGTTGGCGATGGCGTCGCGCATTCGCTCGAGCGTTTCTTCCGTGTTCAGGAAGCGTACTCGCTCCTCACCGGGGTTGAGTGAGTCTGTTTGCAGGTCGATGAACGGCACAAACGCCTCCTCGCGCAGGGTCAAACCGCCGGGGCTTGCTTCCAGCCAGGAGGTGAACGTGTCTCGGTCGGTTGACCATTCAACTGTATCGTCGCGGTAGGGGTCGTAGCCGACCAGCTTAAACGGCTCCCCGGCGAATGCCTGCACCTCTGCCAGCAACGCGGATGGGTCGGTGACGTCCGGTTGGACAGGCGACACATACACCGTAAGCTGGCGCGACTGCACGACTGTGGCGGGGTCGCTTTGCACCTGTGCGAGGGTGGGCGCAATGTCGAGCAGGCGACCGGGTTTGCCCATCACGGGCAGTACGGCATCTCCCTGCCAGCGGAAGCCCGCGTTAAACGGGGCGATGTTCACATCGCCGGTCATATCCAGCAGGTACGCCTGCAAGCTCAGGTAGCCAGAGTCCGGCAGGAACACCTCTGGCATGACGGACGCGCCAAAAAACCCATCGCGCATCCCCACATCCCCGGCGGCGGCGGCGGTGGTCGCAGCATCAAACTGGAAGCCCAGCGCGGCGGGGCTGACCGTTTCCGTCAGCACGCCGTCTACCATCACGCGAATCTGCATGGCATCCCATGCGTCGCGCAGCACCTGTTCTGCCTCATCGGTGCCCATGCCGCCCACGTCCACGCCCATAGCGCTCACGTTCGGGTAGATGCGCCCGCTGACGGCATACGCCAGCAGGAACAGCACGCCGACAATCACCGCGCCCGCTGCCACCGCCCGCCACAGCTTACGCTGCTGGCGCACGTACCACAGCCCATCCTGTGCCAGCAGCAGCGCTTTGCCTTGCCAGCTTGTGGGTGCTGCTGCCGGTTTGCGTGCAGCGCGGTTCCCCCCCCGTTGCGCACGCCGCTCCTTGCGGGCGGTGTGACGCTCGCGCACTTTACGGTTCCGTCTCGGTCCCTGGATGTCCATTGTTGCACTAACCCCCTAAAACTATTTTGCAGCGTACTGGAACGATTTTTAGGATAGCTTTGTTATCGTGCCTCGGTGCGGTAGTCGTTGCGCGGCGGGGAGAACACGTCAATGATGACGGTGTACTCCAGGGCAACGGCGCTGTGCAGCACGCCACCAGGGATCGCATAGTTGCCGCCGGGTGGCAGCACGCGCGTTTCCCCGCCCACGGTCATCTGCAACTTGCCCCGCACCACATACCCCACCTGATCGTTGTGGTGGCTGTGCTCCGGCACAACCGCGCCCTCCTCCAGGTGGAACTCACACAGCATTGCTTCGTCTGTGGTTGCCATGGTGCGCCGCTGTATGCCCGTCATCATCTGCACGGGCGATACCTCGTCTGGCACGAGAAAATAGCCATCTGCCATATCGTTTGTCCTTCACTCAATTTTGCTAGTACGCATTGCCGGTATTTTAACACGAGTTGGCAAATTGCCCGCGCACCATTGGCTTACAGATACACAAGGCACCCCCGCGCCGTCAGGTCATCTACCCATGCCGGGATGGACGCAAGCGCGTGGTTCCAGCGCAAATCGAGTTTTTCCAGTTGCGGCAGCGCGGCGATGCTATCCGGCAGCCCCGTCAATTGATTCGCACGTAAGTCCAGGTGGTGCAGCCGTGCTAACTCCCCGATTTCATCTGGCAGCGCTGTGAGCTGGCACCCGCGCAATGACAGCACGCGCAGTTGCGCCAACGCGCCAATCGACGCGGGCAGTGTGGTGAGGGGGGTGTTATCCAGGTGGAGTTCGCGCAGGTTGTGCAGGTCACCGATGCTTGTTGGCAGGTGTGTCAGCGGGTTGTCGTAGGCGCGTAGCTCCGCCAGCCCGTGCATCCGCCCGATGCTTGGCGGTAGTGTAGTGAGCCGATTGTGCGTCACGTTGAGGTAGCGCAGGCGCGTGAGGTTGGGCAGCGTGGCGGGCAGTTGTGTGAGTCCGTTGTCGCTGAGGTAGAGAAAGTCGGTGAGGTTGGGCAGCGTGCCCAGCGCATCGGGCAGATTGTTGATGCGGTTGTGACCCAGGTCTAACATGCGCAGGTGCCGCAGCCTGGCGATGTGCCCCGGCAGGTGGGTTAGCTGGTTTTGAGACAGGTTGAGCGTTTGCAGTTGCTCCAGCGACCACAACCAGCCCGGCAGGTCGGTGAGCGCGTTGTTGTACGCGCTGAGGTGGGCGAGGTCGTGGTGCTGTGCCAAATCGGGCGGCAGTGAGGTTAACCCCTGCCCATCCAGGCGAACGGAGGCTGCGCCCAACGCTACAGTTCGGACGCCTGCCCGATGACCAGATGCGGTGTCGTCGGTTCAGTACCGCCGTCGTCTGGCTCTGTGCTGATGCCGATGATGTCTGTTGGTGCCAGCGGCAATGGGGATTGGAACAGCAGCGACCCCTGTCCGTCTTCGTCCAGCGTAAACCTGCCCAGGCTGATTTCCACCAGGTTTTCGCCCTCGCCGCGCACCAGCCACACCTCATAGCTGTGACCACTCGGTGGCGTGGGCAGCCCGGCAGCCCACACACTGCCAACGTTCGCCTCTGCGTTCCAAATCACGCGCCCACGTGCCTCCTCCCCGGCGGCATCGGTGCGCAGCAACGCGAACGTTTCCGAATTGCCGGGCGACAGCGGCATGGGTGCAGCCTCTGAAGCGTCTACGAGACTGGTAACGACGTCGTTCGTTTGCCCAATCGTATCGTCAATGCTGGTGAGCAGGTCTTGTTGGGTGTTCAGCAGGTCAGCTATCTGTGTACGCTGTTCCTGCATTCCCTGGAACAGCAGGAAAACCATAGCGCCCATGCCTAACACAACCACAAACATTGCCGCCAGCGCGACCCATAACCCAATCGGGCGCGGTGCCGGGGCGGGCATGGGCACAAGCTGCGGAGCTTGCGGTGCGGTGTGGAGGTGTTGGCTGTGTTGCAGTAACGGTTCATCCACGTGCCCGTTGTGGTGGGTGTGGGTGTTGAACTGGGGGGCGGCATCCGGCAGGTGCAGGTCGTCTAGCAGGTTTGCCGGGGGCGCTTTGTCTGCTGGCAGCATGTGCAGCATGGCGTCTGCCACGGCAAGGTAATCGGCAAGCTCGGCGGCGGCATCCGGGCAGCGGGGCAGCATCGCCTCCACAGCGCGGCTCTCTGCGGGGGTCGTCGCACCGATGCTGTAAGCACCGACAAGTTCTGCGATGTCCTCGCAGCTATAGTCACGGTAGGCACGGGGGGTGTTTGGTTCGTTAGCCATTACACAGTCGTTACAGTAAATTCAGGTGAAAATTTTAACCAGCGGGGGTGCCTCTGGTCAACGGGGGCAACATGAACGTTTGTCATGTATTTAGTTTGCCTTCCGTTGGGCGCACTGCTGCCAACCAGCCATCTTTGAGCTTTTTCATACCCAGGCGAATACGAGACTTCACCGTGCCCAGGGGTAAGTCTAGGCTCTCGGCAATCTCCTCGTGGGTCATGCCACGGTAGTACGCCAGCACGATTACTTTGCGCTGCTCGCGTGGCAGCTTTGCAATCAGCCCTTTTATGATCTCACTGTTGTCCCAGGCAGCGCTGTCTGCCGATTTGTGCACGGGCAGCCGATGGGACAAGCTCTCCAGTTCGGTCGGTTCCAGCTTGGGGCGGCGTTGTTCGCGGCGCAGGTAGTCGATGGCGGTGTAACGCGCAATGGACAGCAACCATGTAGAAAGCTGCGCCCGGTTTTCGTCCCAGCGCTCTGGCCAGCGCCACACCTGGAAGAACACATCCTGTGTGACTTCCTCAGCGGAGCCGTTGTCGCGCAGTACGTGCCATGCCATGTTATATACCAGCCGCCCGTACTGCTCGTACAGCTCTGACAGCGCTTTCTGGTCGCGGTCGATGATCCTGCCCAGCAAATCAGCGTCCTTTTGCCGTTTATTGCTCATGGGGTCAATAAGCGTTCACAATCTCATTATGTTACCCAGTATAACGTCTTTTGGCGGCGGTGTGTGATACAACAATCATTAAGAGATTGATGAGCAGCAACACAACGTCATGATCTAACAATGGGCATTACACGAACCTAGGGGTGAACGCGTGCACGCGAACATCACCATACGTATGGGTTACATCAACCGTTTGTATTGTAACCATAAGGATCAACTACCCATGAAAAGCAACATCAAAACCTTTGGCATCGCGCTCGTGCTGATGCTAGCAGCAGTTATGGTTTCTGTCGCGCCCACCCAGGCGCAGCAGGGCACCATCGTAGACGCCGCCGTTGCCAACGGTGAGTTTTCTACACTGGTGGCGGCAGTGCAAGCTGCCGGGCTGGTAGACACACTCAACAGCGGCGGACCGTTCACGGTATTTGCGCCCACCAATGGCGCGTTTAACACGCTGCTCAGTGACCTGGGCATCACGGCAGAGCAACTCCTGGCAGATCGTGCGCTGCTCACCACTGTGCTGACGTACCACGTCGTGCCCGGTGAGTTTAAAGCAGCGGACATCCTGGCACAGGACTTCCCGTTTGCCGCCCCCACCGTGCAGGGCGCAAACATCACCGTGACGACCGACCCAGACAGCGACCGCCTGCTGCTCAATGGCGGGCAGGCGACCGTCGCCATCACTGACCTGGACGTGAGCAATGGCGTCATCCATGTGATTGATAACGTGCTGCTGCCACCGAGCGTCGCTAACCCGCCTGCTGCCCCGCAGCCGAGCATCGTAGAGATTGCCGTGAACGACGGGCGCTTTACCACGCTGGTTACCGCTGTGCGGGCAGCGGGATTGGTCGATACGCTTGCTGGCGGGCAAGAACTAACCGTGTTCGCGCCTACAGATGCCGCGTTTGCCCAACTGCTGAGCGACCTGAACGTCACTGCGGATGAACTGCTGGCGAATACTGACCTGCTGACGACCGTGCTGCTGTACCACGTCGTGCCGGGCGAAGTTACCTCCGCTGACCTGCTGACCGCTGGTTCGCTCACGGCGACCACCGTTGGCGGCGAAGCCATCACGGTTAATGCGCGTGGCACCGTTGTGCTCAACGGCAACACCAACGTCATCATCCCGGATGTGGACGCAAGCAACGGCATCGTACACGTTATCGACCGGGTACTGCTGCCGCCCAGCCTGCGCTAGGCTCCCAACCAACCTCAACCAACCTGGGTCACCTATGCACCTGGGTTGGCACACTTGGCAGTTTTGCCGCTTGAGCAAACAGGGGCAGATGGGTTATAGGTTATGGCAACAAACACAAAACATGACCTAACGCCCGCGATGACAATAAATATCCCCACCCTACACACAGAACGGTTGCTGCTGCGCCCCTTTGCGATGGAAGACGCCGAAGCCTACGCACAGCATGTATTCAGCGTAGAGGAGGTCATGCGTTACATGAGCGCCAGCGGCGCTATGCCGCTTAACCCGCTGCGAACCGCCCGTGACTACATCGTAGAGCGCAACGACCAGTGGCAGCAGATGGGCTTTGGTGCGTGGGCAGTGGTGGAAAAGGCAACAGATACGTTTATGGGGCACGCCGGGCTGTTCGTCATAGAGAAAACCGATGTGATAGAGGTGGGCTACACGCTGGGCAAGCGCTTTTGGGGCAAGGGCTACGCGACTGAAGCCGCCCGCGAGGTGCTGCGGTACGGCTTCCACGTCAAGGAGATGACGGAAATTGTCGCGGTTGCCTTCCCGCAGAACACTGCCTCGCTGCGGGTGATGGAAAAGCTGGGGATGCGCTCGCAGGGCATCACCGACCAGTACTACGGGCTGGCGCTGGCGTGCTACACCATCACCCGTGCTCAGTTCGACGCCGCGCCCCCGCAACAAACCTGAATTTTGATCTTTCAGGTTTATTTTTTTCTACAGCGGCAAAATGAGCTGAGTGAGTCGTTGCTCCAAATCGGTTAG
>CAYVGI010000076.1:0-23336 GCA_964451095.1 uncultured Anaerolineaceae bacterium | reverse complement strand
GCCCCAGAACGATGTACTCTAGTGTGGGCAGTTCGCGTGTTCTTGCTGCCATGGTGGTCTCTTTTGTTTTGGTTTTGTTCGTTATATTGCGCATCATAACTGCTTTTGCGCCAACGTTCAAGAAGTTGTACATAGACTGCAAAAAACCTGCAAATCTCCGGGTCATTCTCGTTGACGCCGTTTGGAAGTGGATGTATTGTAATTACGAAACGTACCATAACGAGGCGGAGTAAACAGGAGAGCGACATGCACACGAGCAAATCAACCCACGCAGTTGTCATCGGTGGGAGCATGGCAGGACTGCTAGCAACACGGGTGCTCAGCGAGCATTTTGATCGTGTAACGGTCATCGAACGGGACAAATTGCCAGCAGGACCGGAGTACCGGAATGGTGTGCCGCAATCCCGTCACCTGCACACCCTGCTTGCCCACGGAGAAACACTGCTAGAAGCACTGTTCCCTGGGTTTGGTGAAGAACTTGAATCGTATGGTGTTCCCCGTGTTCAATGGGGCTGGGACACCCGATTCGTAACCAAAGGGCGATTGCTGCCTCGATTCGATAGTGGCATGGTGAGCCACACCGCGACCCGCACAACATTGGAATGGGTCGTCCGGCAGCGCGTGCAAGGTCTTACGAATGTGACCATTCTGCCGGAGCACGACGTAGAGTGTGTGATGGGCGGGCGCGACGATCAGTTACCTATTGGCGTCGTCGTGCGCGGGCGCATCAACCGACGTGAGCGCATCATCGAGGCGGACTTTGTTGTCGATGCCAGTGGGCGCGGCTCCAAGGCACCGGAGTGGCTCTTGGAGATGGGGTACCAGCAGCCCCAGGAGACAGTTGTGAATGCTAACCTGGGCTATGCCACCTGTTGGTATCAACTGCCGGACGATGCAACCTACGACTGGAAAACAATCGCTGTGCAGTCCCACCCAGAGCAGGGCAACAACCGTGCTGGCGGCGCATTCATCGTGGAAGACAACCAGCTTGTCGTCACCGTTGCTGGGGTGAACAGAGACTATCCGCCCACCGATGAAGACGGTTTCATGGCGTTTGCACAGAGCCTCGCATCGCCCATCATCTACGAAACCATCAAAGACCTGCAACCGATCACATCCATCTATGGGTATCGCCGCACAGCAAACCGCATCCGCCATTACGAAAAGCTCAGTAAAATGCCGGAGCGCTTCATTGTGATGGGCGATGCTGCCTGCGCGTTTAACCCCATCTACGGGCAGGGCATGACGACCGCTGCGTTAGAAGCAACGGCATTGCGTCAACTGCTGGAACAGCACGATCCGTTTGAACCCGGCTTCTCCATGCGTTTTCAAGAGGCGCTGGCAAAAGCAGTGAAGCAACCGTGGCTCATGGCAACAGGTGATGACCTCAGCTACCCGGAAACCGAAGGCAAGCGCCCAAATGCACTGGAACGCGCCGCCCAGCACTACGTGAACGCCGTATTCCATGCCATGTACCACGACACCGACCTGGCAGCAGCATTCTTACGCGTGATGAACCTGAAAGACCCCATCACGGCACTGCTTCATCCACGCTACTGGCGCACGATCCTGCGCCACGGCGTTTTCGGGTCGGGTTCCGGGCACACTGCGGCAGAAACCCCGTCTGCACAACAGTATGCCTGATTAACACCATCTCTCCCTACTGTATAATTGCCCACCGTTATGAACCTAACAGCGGTGGGCACCCCCTATGCAAGATATCAACATCACAATCCATGATGAGCAGCTAACCCTCATGCCGGAACGTGCGCTTTATTGGCAGCGCACACAAACGCTTTTCATCGCAGATGTACACTTTGGCAAGGCGGATACGTTCCGGGCGAGTGCTATACCGCTGCCCAGTGGCAACACCGCAGACGATCTCAAGCGGTTGTCCGTGGCATTAGGGCGCACAGGTGCGCAAAAGCTAATTATCCTCGGTGATCTAATCCATGCACGGCGCGGGCGTGATAAAAAGATGTTCGATCAAGTCAGCGCATGGCGTGCTGCCCACCCCGACCTCAAAATTATTCTCGTGCGCGGCAATCATGACCGTCACGCAGGCGACCCACCGCTAGAATGGGGCATCACCTGTGTGGACGGACCGACACCCGGACCGACTTTTGTGCTGCAACACGAGCCGAACCCGCCCCAAAACCCGGCAGCGTTTGCGCTGGCGGGGCACTTGCACCCAGGCGTACTGCTAGAGGGGCGCGGGCGTCAGTCGCTCAAATTAGCGTGTTTCTGGTTCCGGGAGCGGATAGGGGTGCTGCCTGCATTCGGCAGCTTCACCGGCTGCGCCACCATCACCCCGCAGGCAGGGGAGCGCGTTTACGCAGTGACCGAGCGGGCGGTTATTCCGATGTAGGTGCGGTAGACGCCGTGCTTTCGTGCTCACGCAGTTGGTCACGCACGCGCATGAGGATGATCCCTAGCATGTTCTTGCCGGTGCCCTTGGTGCCACAGCCCCAGTAGTAATCGCCCGTGGTTTTCTCGATTATTTGGGCATCGTCGGTTTCCAGCAGCAGTTGGCGGATTTTCTCGTGCGTCTCACATTTCTTGAGCACTGCCGCGTGCATAATGTCGTCTTTAACCTGTTCCCAGTCGGGGCGCAGCGGGTAATCACGGCTGCGCCCCATGTTTGCTGCCTGTTTGGGTGTTGCCGCACCCCGGATGCGTTCGGCGTAGTCCGGGTCTGTGGTGATGAACTTCATTGCCTGGAAGTAATGTTCTGTGGTGCGGTAGTACAGCCCATCCATCTCAATGCCGTATCGGGCAAAGTTGGAAAACACCCCGTAAGGCACCTCGCGTGTGCTGTAAAAGTAAATCGGTTCGGTCATGCGGTTACAGGTCTCGCAAGTAGTAGATCAAATCTTGTGGCAGCGTTTCCGCGCCCAGGCTGTGGATCATAGCAAGTGTTTGCGCACGGTGATCCGTTGCGTGGTTTACAACGTGCAGCAGAATACCCGCAATGGGTGCGCTGTCCGGTGCGCCGCTGGTTTTGTTGTAATGGCATTCCAGCTTGAGCTGCTCGTCCGTCAGTACGCCGATGTAACTGCGCACCGTCCGCTCGACCTGCTGCCACTTCTCCCACACGGCATCACGGTCAGGGAAGTCAGCGCCGTTCCAAAGTCGGTCAGGTGAGGTACCCGTCAGGCGGCTAAACCAGATGTGCTCCGCCGCCATCATATGTACCACCTGTTCGTGGATGCTGCCGACGGAGTAGTCAAGCGGTTGTGTGTACTGCGCGTCGCTGAGGGCGGTCACGCATCCCCACACCTTATCGCGGGCGCTGTAGTTATAGTCGTACAACATCTGGAAAGTTTGCGGGTTCATGACTGCTGCTCCGAGTATGAACGCTTAGCGGCTCAGCCCGCGTGCAATCAGGATCAACAGCACCGCGCCGATGAATGCTGCCAGCAGGTCTTGCGCATTGATCTGAATTGCGGCGAGTGTGCCGATTTGAATATTAAGCACGCGGAACAAAAAGCCACCAATCAGCGCACCGATCATGCCGATAACTGTGTTGATGAGGCTGCGCCCGCGCCCGGTGGTGCGCAAAATGGTTGCCGCTGCACCCCCCGCCAGCGCCCCGGTGATGATCCAAACGACGAGTTCCGGTATTGAGATTGCCATGTTTATATCCCCCCTTTGGTTGGATGCTTTGTCGTGTTGTGCCCATAGTGTAACCAATCTTGTGGGCACAATGCGATAGAACTCAAGCACCAGTCGCGTTGCCGTTGACCTTCGCACCGAAGCCTATGTTGCCACGCTGTTGCAAAAAGTCATCACGGGCGTCAATCTGTTCCTTCAAGCTGTTGAACGAGCTTTCCAGCAGCGCCAAAGACAGCGTATCCAGGTCTTCGTAGGCAACCTGTGTGAGCGCGTACACCGCCACCTCTCGGATGAACGCACCCGGGTAGCCGACCAGTTTCGGCGCGAGTGCAGCGTGTTCCTCCTGCCACATGCTGCCTAGGTACTGTTGCAGCATCTTCTCTGCGTCCGGCTGGCGGCGCGTCTCCGGGATGATGAACACGCGGTCAAGCCTGCCGGGGCGCTTGATGATGCGGTCGTCGATTGCTTCTGGGTAGTTGGTTGTCGCAATCAACAGCGTACCCTTGTCGTTCATGGCACCTTCGCTGCCGTCCAGCACATTGAGGATGAGCGCCTTTTCGTTATCGTGCAGGTAGGCGTCAATCTCCTCAAGGATGATGAGCGATGGCACCTTCGATGACGACGCAACCGACAGCGCGTGGTCAATCTTGTCGAACGTAGAGCCGATGTTCTCGTCGCGCTTTTTGCGTGCGCTGGACACATAAATGACGAGATAATTTTCTGACAGTGCCCACTTCGCCAGCGCGGAGCAGATCATGGTTTTACCAGTGCCCGGCACACCCGCCAACAGCAGCTTGCGGAACGGCTTCAGGTTCAGGCGCTTGTACACCTCCGCGCCCTTGCGGAAGAACGACTGTGTATCGTGCTGGATGTCCTGCTTCAGTTTGTCTGGCAGGATAATCTCGTCCCACACCACGGTCGGCTCAAACGAATCCTGCCGCCCGCCAATAACAATCACCTGGTTCGTTGGTTCCAGCGCGTAGGCGAGCCGCTGGCACTCCTTGGCAAATGCCGCCAGGATGGGCAGAAAGCTGCGCGGCACCGCACCCATCACCACATAATCCCACACGTTGTCGGTGTAGTGCGTTGCCAGGATCGGAATCTCGACGGATCCCGTGTTTTCACTGCCCTCTACAGGCGTAAATGTGTACACGAATGCACCCATCTGGTAGGTGATTTTGCCGTCACCGTCGAAGTGTTCGCTTGGCGTCACAACAGGGCAGTCCTCAATGACGCGGTACCCGCTGAAGTTGTAGCCGCTGAATTCGGTAGCGGTGTCCATCTTGGAGATGCCCCGCGCATGGATCATTTCTTCGCTCAGCCAAACCGTTAGCACATCGTCAGCGTCGTCGGTTTTCCATTCCGTACGTAGCCACTCCGCGATGAGGTCGGACTTGAGCGCTTTTTCTGAGTTTTGTGGATCGCAAGAAAGCATGGGTATCCTAATGTGGGATGTGTGGCTCATCGAACCACGAGCCATTTGCGTATAAGAATACTCAAATCATACGCAAAAACCGCGCAAATTTCTATTTCGTTTCTGTAAAAATTGTATCAGGAGGGGTCAGGGTAGGTCAATTTGCCTACCCTGGGGCTGTGCTAAGCAAAGGCGTGCTTTTGTGCGGTGCGCCAATAGCGTGAGAAGCGCCGCAAGTCATAGGGTCCGTCGTAATCCACGATGGGGCGCTCGTGCATAATTTTGACCGGGGTTTGGCGCTCCAGCTTGTTCACCAGTCCGTCAAAACGGGGGCTTGGGCTGTTCATCACCACGATGCCGTCGGCGTTGTGCTCGTCCACAAACTGGTTGATCTCCGTGAACACGTTGCCGCGCCGGATCACAACCTGGGGTGGCATTTCCAGCAGCCCCTCGTACATAAACAGGATGCGCTTGAGCGCGATGTGATAGTCGTCTAGCAAATCCTCGTCCCACACCCAAATGGCGGGCGCGTCCGGGTACAACGTGAGTGCCGGGTTCTCCGGGTTCAGGTTGTCCCCGTGAATCCATACTACCGGGTTTTTGAAGTCGCCTTCCGCAAGCGGCGGACGGAACACCACCTTTTTGAGGCGCTGCTTGTAATCGTTGTCGGGGTCGGGTCCGCTGCCCTGCCCGTTCGGGAACAACCGCGCCGCAATGAGTTCGTAGCTGCCCTGGAACATCTTGTCGCGGGTGCCACAGTCCCCGAACTTCTCGAAATACTTGTCCAGGTTATCCTGGTTAAAGATGTAGGGCTTGCTGCCAAATGTGCTGGCAACCCACTGCCACGATAGATTGTTGCTCGCCGGGTCACCATCTAGCAGGTGTTCCAGGAACCATGCCGCGCCCACCTGCCACTTCACCTGGCGGAAGTGCACCACATACGCTGCCAGCTTCATTCGCATTTGATTGTGCAGGTAGCCCGTTTCGTACAACTCGCGGATCATGCTGTTCATGCAGGGGGAGTCAGTCGCCGCGTTGCGGATGTCTTCCGGGAGTTCATCTGCGTAGGCATCTGCGCCAAAGCCTGTCTTCCATGCTTCGATGTCCTCCCACACACCATCGCCAACCACACGGTAAACGCGCTGCCAGTAATCACGCCAGCACAGCTCATTAACGAACTTCTCTGCTTTGTTGGCGCTCGTCGTTGCCAGCGCTTTATCACGAACCTCCGCCAGCGAGACCACGCCATGACGAAGATACGCTGATAGGTAAGACACATCGCCGTCGATGTAGTTGCGCGTTTTCGCGTAACGTGCCGGGTTAATCTGCTCAAGTTGCTCTAGCGCCGCCTTACGCCCGCCCAACGTTTGCGGGATGTTGTCGTCCCGTTGGGTGGCATCCGGGAATTCTTCGCGCAGGTAGTCAATGAGTGCCTGCCGATCTTCATATATATCGAAGTCTCGGCGCATGTTCAGGTAGTCCAGGGTTTCCATGTTCAAGTCACTTCTTTTTTTACGGGTTTTGGGTTGCGGAACGGTGGGTAGCGGTTTGGGGTTAGCTGCTTTGGTTAACTTGATTGCGGCGTTTGCGGCAGCGGTCGCTGCAATATTTGACGTTTTCCCAGTCTTTTTCCCACTTTTTGCGCCATGTGAAGGGTCTGCCGCACACAAGGCACGTTTTGGTGGGTAGGTCTTGTTTTTTTCGCTGTTTCATTACGTTAAGTCCAGGTTGCCTACTGCAAAGCATTGTAAGAGCAAGACCTTTGTAGCAAATAAGCGGGCTATGAAAGCTGCGGTTAGGAAATTCGTACCATATGGTACGTTTCGATAGTGAAATTGTTATGTGCGCCCATTGCGAAATTTATGGTTCCTTTGTTACAATTGCGGAAGGATTGATTTTATTTTTGTGATGCCTGCATTTACCAATCGTACACCAACCAGTAGCATCCATTTAGTGAAGTGAGGAGAAGGGTACACATGGCGCTCCAAACAGACCCAACACCACAGACCGTTGTGCGCGGTAGCAACATTGTAGAGGAATTCGACGATCTTGTTGTCCAGTTACGCTCGATGCTGGACAGCTTGCAGGGACGTGTTGCCCTGCTGACGAAAGACATGCAGACGGTTGCAGAGATCGCCACGCGTGTGGCGAATGTATTGGACCTCGAAGATCTACTCCCGTTGGTAGCGGAAGAGGTACGAGATGGCTTTGAGCTCCACCACGTCAACATCTACACGGTGGACAAGGCAGACCAACGCCTTGTACTGACCGCATCATCAGGCGAAGAAGGACAAAAGCTGCTGCGGCGCGGCTATCGGGTCAACATCGCGGACGTAACAAATATGGTGGCATATGCCGGCACGATGAAGCAGGCGGTCATTGCCAACGATGTTGAAAACGACGACCGCTTCGACTTCGATGACCTGATTCCTGGTACCCGATCAAAGATGGCTGTACCGATGATCTGGCATGGTGCGCTGGTGGGTGTGATGGGCGTACAAAGCACAGAACTCGACCGCTTCGACGACACCGACATCCGCGTGAAATCGACCCTGGCGGAGCAGCTTGCAGGCGCGATTGAGGGTGCGAACACGTTCCAGGATGTGCAACGCACCCAGCGCGAACTGAACGAATCCAGAAACTTGCTGCAATCTGTGCTAGACACGGTGCCCGTGCGCGTGTTCGCCAAGAACCGCGACGGTGTTTACCTATTCGCCAACAAGCTATTCGTTCAGGATGCGGGTCTTGCCTCATCTGAGGATTTGGTGGGCAAAACCGACTTTGAACTGCCATGGGCAGACACCCAGGCAGAAGGGTTCCGGGCGGATGACCTGGAAGTGATGGACTCCAACCAGCCTAAGCTAGACTTTGAAGAACAGCAGACGCAGGCAAATGGGTCTACCGCTTGGATCTCCACTAGCAAGGTGCCCCTGCACGACAGTCGTGGGCGCGTGACGGGCATCCTGGGGCTTTACCAGGACGTTACAGAGCGCAAACGCGCAGAAGATCGTGAGGCGCTCGCGTATGAGATTGGTCAGCAGTTGAACTTGCTCCAGGATCCAAGGGAGCTTTTCCAGTTCGCGGTAGACCTGCTGGCAAGTGCGTTTGACTATTACCATGTGCACATCTACCAGTACAACAGGAAAGATAACTACCTGGAGGTAGTTGCCGGGCTTGGCGAAGCTGGTAAGGTCATGGTGGAAGAAGGACACTCCATTTCCTACGATGCTACCCGAAGCCTGGTTGCTTATGCTGCCCGCACACTCGAATCGGTCATCGTGCAGGACGTAAACGACGACCCCACTCACTTGCCGAACCCGCTTATTCCCGAAACCCAGTCGGAAGTGGCGCTGCCGCTGTTCCTGGGTACCGAGCTGCTCGGCGTGCTAGATATCCAGTCTGACAAACCAAACGCATTTAACGAGAATGAGCTTCGACTGCCAGCCGTGATTAGTAGCCAGCTTGCCGTGTCGCTCTCAAACGCGCAGCAGCTTCAAACGACTGAGCGCCGCCTGCGCGACATCGCACTGGCAAACCAGGCAAGCCGCATCATCAACGAGGCAGACGACGTTGTGACGATGCTTGAGCAGGTAATGGAGATTGTGTCACACGCCATCGGCGCGGACAACGCAGCATTCGTTGAATACGATGAGGACGCTGACCGTTGGCAGGGTATTGCAGGCTACGGCATGACGCGGGAGTTCATTGCTACAATCAAAAATGACGGACCGGATATCCCACACGGCGTGATCGCACTGCGCGAAAATCGTGTGGAAGCAGTTGATAACGCCTACGAATACGAGCAGTTCCCGATGGAGTATGTCGAGAGCATCGGCATTAAATCGGTCGCTGCGATGCCTATTATCGGTCGTTTCGGCAAAATCGGTGTTGCTTTCTTCAACTTCAACAATGAATTCCACATCTTTGATAACACTGAAGTTGCTTTGCTGGATGGTATCGCACAGCAAATCTCCGTCGGCATCGAGTCTAAGCGCTTTGCAGAGGCTAACCTGCGTATGCGCTACCTCACAGACAGCTCAAGCGACTTCTTTGGCACAGCAGACCTGGAAACCCTGGCGATGACCTACGTCAACCAAGGCGGATTGGATCTGATCGGTTACACCTGGGAAGAAGTTGAAGGGCAACCTATCTACACCATCCATACGAAGGCAGCGTTTGACAAAATCACTGCCGAAGGCGTTCCCGTTGTCATGAACGGGGAGCTGTGGAAGGATGAAACGGAACTTGTTCACAAAGATGGTACCGTGATCCCGGTAGAGCAGCAGATTTACTTGCTGCTGGACGACAGTGGCAGTCCCGTTGCACTCGGTACAACAATCCGCGATATTCGTGAGCGTAAACAGGCAGACGCGGCGTTGGAAAGGCAAGCAGCGCAGTTCCGCGAGCTGGTGGAAAACGCGCCAGAAGCAATCGTCGTGGTGGACGCGCGAAGCGGGCAGTTCATCGAAGCCAGCCAGTCTGCTGTTGCGCTCTACGAGACAACCAAGGAAGACCTGATGAGCGCCTCTCCGGCGAACTTTGCACCGGAGTACCAGCCTAATGGACGCACATCCATGGATGTTGTCGTGGAGGCTATCCAGCGTGTGCTTGCCGGCGAGCAAACAGTCTACGATTGGCAGGTGCGCACTGCGAAGGGCAACTTAATCGAAACTGAGGTGCGTATAACACTTATGCCGGATGACGGCACCGGGCGCCCGCGTGTGCGGACAACAATTATCGACATCTCGGAGCGCCGCGCGGCGGAGCGTGAACGTAACCGTGTGTACGACCTGTCGATTGACATGATCGGTACGGCAGGGTTCGATGGTTACTTTAGAGACCTGAACCCCGCCTGGACGCAAACGCTAGGTTACACGCCAGAAGAACTAAAAGCGCAACCATTCATTGAGTTCGTCCATCCAGACGATGTACAGCGCACGGTACAGGAATCTAGCCAACTGATGGCAGGCGAACCAACCGTTAACTTCGTGAATCGATACAAGACGAAGGACGGCGGCTGGCGCTGGCTTTCCTGGAACGCGACGCAAGACAGTGAACGCCAGACGTACTACTTCATCACGCGCGACATCACGCAGGAACGCGAACGTGAGGAGCAAATTCAGCGCCGCGCCCTCGACTTGCAGATCGTGGCAGAGGTGGCGACACAAGCGGCGAACACGCTCGACCTCACCGAGATGCTGCTTAACGTGTCTGAATTGACCAAGCAGGAGTTTGATCTGTACCACGCGCACATTTACCTGTTGGAAGGCGACACAATGGTGCTCGCAGCAGGTGCCGGTGAGCCGGGCAAGCGCATGATGGAAACGGGACATAAGATTTCGCTGCGTCACGAAAACAGTATTGTTGCTCGCGCCGGGCGAACGGGTGAACCCGTCATCGCCAACGACGTCTCAAAGGGTGGGTCTTTCTTGCCGAACCCGCTGCTTGCACGCACCCGCTCAGAGCTTGCCGTTCCGTTGATCTACAACCGCGAGATCATCGGTGTGCTGGACATCCAATCGACCGAAATGAACCGTTTCACCGATGCAGACGCGCTCGTTCAGCAGATTTTGGCGCGGCAAATTGCAGTTGCGGTGCAAAATGCCCGCGCGTTCGAGAGCGAGCAGCGCATTCGCCAGGAAAACGAGCTTGTCGCGCAGATCGGTAGCGCCCTCTCTGCCGCGTTTGACGAAGACCAGATTTTGCAGGCACTGCAGCCAATGCTCGACACCGCACAGGCAAACCTCGCTGTGCTGGTTTACACGGCGGAGACTGATGAAGAAGGGATTCCAACCCTGTTCAGCTCCAGGGCAGCGCAGTTTAACGGCGAGATGCTCAATGTGAACCAGTTACCAGCAGCAGATGTCACGGTTGATGACTATCCCGTCTTGAACTTGTTGTTAGACAATCCCGACGAGGCTGTGTTAATTGAGGACATCAGCACGGACGAGCGAATTAAAGATACAGAACGCGAATGGCTGGAACGGGCAGGGCAACAGACCGCACTGGTGTTCCTGCCGCTGCGCAGTGGACGCCGCTGGCTGGGCTACCTGGGGCTAACGTGGAACGCCCCCCAGACCTTTACGGAACAGACGAAACAGTTGTTCCGGCGGACGCAGTCAGCATTGGCAACCACTGTGGAAACGCGACAAGCGTTCTTGCGTGAGCAAGCCGCTACCGAGGAAAACCAGCGCCGTGCCCGTGACCTGGAGACGATCTCTCAGGTGACGACAGCTTCTAACACGATTTTGGAAGTGGACGAACTGCTGAAACAGGTGTGTGACCTGACGAAGATCGCCTTTGACCTGTATCACGCTCACATCTACCTGTATGACCCGGAGCGCGAACTGATGGTGCTAGCGGCAGGCGCAGGGGATCCGGGCGATATGATGGTTGCAAACAACCACAGCATCCCGCTGCGGCACGAAACATCCATTGTGGCGCAAGCAGCACGCGATCGCGCAGGTCTCAAGGTTGATGACGTAACCCGCTCTGCGACCTTCCTGCCGAACCCCATGCTGCCAGAAACCCGCTCAGAAATGGCGCTGCCCATGATGGTCGGTCAGGAGCTAATCGGTATCCTGGACGTGCAATCCGATGAGTTTGCCCACTTCACCGATGAAGACCTCGAAATCAAGTCCACACTTGCTGCACAGGTGGCAATCGCGGTGCAAAACGCGCTCGCGTTTGAGGAATCGCAGATGATTGCTGAGCGCCTGCGCGAGGTTGACCGCCTTAAGAGCCAGTTCCTTGCCAGCATGAGCCATGAGCTACGCACGCCGTTGAACTCCATTATCGGGTACAGCGAAGTGCTGCTAGATGGCGGCGACGGTGAACTATCAGAGGATGCAGAGGAAGACATCGAGATCATCTACAACAGTGGGCGTCACCTGCTAGCGATCATCAACGACATCCTCGACCTCGCGAAGATCGAGGCGAACCAGATGAAGCTGCACAAGGAACCCACCGACGTTGTGAAGATCTTGCAAGACGTCATCAAGACCAACGAGGTGCTCGTCACCAACAAACCCATCGAACTGCGGCTTGAATCCGAGGTAGACGAGTTAATCCTGTCGGTCGATGAGCTGCGTATCCGCCAGGTTGTGCTCAATCTGTTCAGCAACGCCGTCAAATTCACCGAACAGGGCAGCGTCTCCATCCACCTGACCATGCAGGATGACCAAACAGCACGCATTGCTGTCAAGGACACCGGTATTGGCATCAGCGAAGAAGGCATCAAGATCGTGTTCGACCAGTTCCGCCAGGTTGATGGTTCCTCTACCCGCAAGGCAGGGGGCACCGGGCTGGGGCTGACGATCACGCGCTATCTGGTGGAGATGCACGGTGGCGAGATCAGCGTAGACAGCGCTGAGGGTGAAGGCAGCACGTTCTGGTTCACACTACCGCTGGTACGTGTCCCTGCTGTGTCCTCGTAGCCTTAAGCAAAAGTTTAGAAAAGTAAAAAAGTTCTCCCGTTATCGGGAGAACTTTATATATTGATGTTAGAATTGAGTTTATCTGGGTCATTTGTCTAGGTCATTATCACAGAAAAAGTGAGGCGCTCGTGATTTCAAGTCGATTTAATGCTGTTGTTTGCCTGGAGTGCAATCATGTGATGCCGCCAGACACAATGATCGCCGCGTGCGAGCAGTGTGGTTCCGCCTGGGTGGATGCACGCTACGATTACACAGACGTGTTGGAAAACTGGCAGCACAACCTGGGCAAGCGCGACCACACCCTGTGGCGTTACGCAGAACTGCTGCCCATTGGGGAGCGCCACCCGGATATATGGATGGGTGAAGGCTGGACGCCGCTCGTCCGCCTGCACCAGTACGAGCGCCTGTTTGCCCATGAACAAATCTACGTAAAAGATGAGCGCCAATCGCCAACCAGTTCATTCAAAGATCGGCAGGCGGCACTCAGCGTAACCGCACTCAAACGCGCAGGCATCACCGAGGTTGTGTTGGCGTCTACGGGCAATGCGGGCGTTGCCTATGCTGCATTTTGCGCACGGGCAGGCATCAAACTGTGGTTGTTCGTAAACAGCCTTGTACCAGCAGAAAAGATGCGTGAGGCAGCACTCTACGGCGCAGAGGTCATCAAGATCTCCGGGACATACGACGAGGCGAAGCAAGTTGCAGGGGAGTTCGCCAAGCGTAAGGGCTTCCACTACGACAAGGGTGCAAAGTCGGTTCCGGGCAAAGAAAGCATGAAAACCATCGCCTTTGAGCTTGCAGAACAACTGGGTTTGTACCTGGATGGTAACGGCAAGTGGCACTGCCCAGACTGGTACATCCAGGCAGTGAGCGGTGGCATCGGTCCGTTAGGCGTGTGGAAGGGCTTCAACGAGCTGTATCACATGGGCATCATAGACAAGCTGCCCAAACTCGGTATCATACAGGCGGCAGGCTGCGCACCGATGGTACAAGCACACAACGCGAACCTTCCCACAGCGGAACCGGTTGTGCCAAAAACGCTGATTACCGTGTTGGCGACAGGTGCGCCCGGTTTCAGCTACGTGCAACTGCACGAGGCGGTAAGCAGTATGGGCGGCGCAATGGTCGCCGTTGAAGACGGCACCGCCTTTAACGCGATGCGCCATCTCGCAGCGCGGGCAGGCATGTCCGTAGAGCCAGCAACAGCGGTCGCATTCGCCGGGCTAGAAACACTGCTTAAGGACGGCAAAATCGCACAGGGGGAAGTCGTCGTCGTCAACGCAACCGGGCACACCCTCCCGGCAGAAAGCCACATCCTCGGTAACGAGTACTTCGTGAACCTGGAAACCGAGGAACCCACCCAAATTCAGGGCATCCGCCGCAATGGGCTAGCCGCCGCCCTGGAAAACCTGGATGAACGGGTTACAACCGTCCTCGTGGTAGACGACAACAACAACGACCGCCGCCTGATGCGCAAGCTGCTGCGCCGTTACAAGCAATATCGCATGTTGGAGGCAAAAACCGGTGCAGAGGCGCTCGATATGGTACGCGACCGCAAGCCAGATCTCATCGTCAGCGACTTGATGATGCCGGAGATGGACGGTTTTGCACTGCTCGCCAACCTCAAAAAGAACCCGGATACGCGGCACATCCCGGTTGTGGTCGTGAGTGCGAAGTCGCTCAGCGAAATTGAAGACAGCACACTGCTTAAGCAATCCGAGTCGATTTGGGTGAAGGGTGACTTCAGCCGCCGCGACCTGGTAGATCACATCGTTGAGATGCTGGGCGACAGACCCGTCACCGGGACGCGACCCAAGCGCCCAACCAGCCTGTTTGACAAGGGCAACGGCAACGGGAAGTCTGCACAGGAAGACGCCATGCAAATCGTTGTCATGATCGACCACGACACGGAAGCTGTGAAAGTGATCCAGCGCGTGTTGGAAGCAACCGGGCGTTATGCCGTGGTGCAGGCAACAACCGGGCGTGATGGACTGAAAGCGATCCACGAACACCGCCCAGACCTTGTCATCACGGAGCTAAACCTGCCCGATATTGATGGGTTTACAATTGCGGAGAAGATGGCAAGCGACGGCACATTGAATCATATTCCGGTCTTCATACTCACAGCGAAAGAAGTCACCGCGCAAGAGATGCTGCGGATGCCCGAATATCTGGAAACAATATTACAAAAAGCCTCACTTGACCGGGGTAAGTTACTCTCTATAATTGAGGGTAAGTTAACATATAGTTAGATAGCTTGCTGGGTCACTAAACAAGGATAAGCCTCATTATGGCTAAGATTTTGTATATCGAAGACAACCCCCATAACATGCGCCTTGTGCGCAAAATGCTGAAAATGGGCGGTTACGAAGTGGTCGAGGCGGCAAGCGGTGCCGATGGGTTAAAAACTGCGGAAGATGAGCAGCCTAACCTTATTTTGCTGGACATCAACCTGCCCGATATGGACGGTGTGGACGTTTGCGGAAAGCTGCGCGAATCTGAGAAGACATCCTGGATACCCGTTGTCGCCCTCACTGCCAATGCCATGCATGGCGACCGTGAGCGCTTTTTGGACAGTGGCATGGATGGTTATCTGGCAAAGCCCATCACGCGCAATGAACTGCTGAACACCGTCCGTCAATTCGTCGCCACAGTGGGGGAATAGCGCCACACTGTACGCGAGGATTACTAGGGAGCATTAAAACGATGGAAACCATTGACAAGCGAATTGTCGTTGTGGAGGACAACCCCTATAGCCTGCGCCTTGCAAGGAAGTTGCTGGTGGGTGCAGGATATGAGGTATACGGCGCAGAAGATGGAGAGACCGGCTACGACCTGGTTGTGGAGCACAAACCCACGCTGGTTCTCATCGACCTGGGGCTGCCCGATATTGACGGGCAAACCGTGGTTGCCATGCTGCGCCAACAGGACGACGTGAAAGATACACCGATTATCGCCTTCACCGCCTACCCAACCGCAACCGCACAGGAGATGGCGAAGGCATATGGTTGCGATGGCGTGATTACCAAGCCGATTGACACACGCAGCTTCATCCAACAGCTTGAATCCTTTCTGGAAAAGCCCTCCGCATCGGGAGGGTAGTTGTGTCCTCGCCACAGAATATTGCGGTTCCCGCTAGTCGGTACAGCTACGATGATTTAGCGGAAATCTACAACCAAACACGTATTGATTACATTGTGCCAATGCCCATGAACGGTAAGCGCACAAAACAGTACGTCGATCACTACGACGTTGACCTTGATAGGTCTATTGTTGCGACGACCGAGACCGGAAAGCCCCTTGGCATCGCTATGCTGGGGCTGCGGGGCAATCGGGCGTGGATCACCCGGCTAGGTGTGACCCCACATCAGCGTGAGCGTCGTGTCGGCACGTTCATGATGAACTGCCTGCTAGATAACGCCCGAAAAGCAGGGGCGGATCATGTTCAGCTAGAGGTTATCGTCGGGAACGAGCCTGCCTACCAGATGTTCGTGAAGTTCGGCTTCACGCCTGTGCGGGAGCTACTCGTCGTGCGCCGCCCGCCCAAACCCCACGTCGAAGGCACGCACCCCCTGGTGCACGAGCTGCGCGAACTGACCCACGACGAGATTATCCACTGCCTGCACAACCGTGAACCTGGTGCAAGTTGGGTAGAGGAAACCGCTTCACTCTTGAATGCGGGCGATCTGCACGGCATCAAAGTGCGGATGGGCGACAGCGAAGGCTGGGCGGTTTTCCATGCCCCGCGTTTTCAACTCCAGCATATCGTGCTGTGGGCGGGGCAGCAGCACTACAACGAGATTTCTTTTGCGCTGTTGTACTACACACACGAGTTATTCCCAAACCGGGACACCAAGGTCGAAAACATCCCCACAGATCACCCCTCCTGGCGAGCATTCCACACACTGGGTTACGTGATTGAGTTCAAGCGCATCGAGATGACGCGCGAACTGTAGACCCTGCGCCCAAACACACGTTGTTTTGTGCTTTAAATCGGGCTTGGTGTTGCATTGCAGTCAATCAACCGATACTGTAATGTGTTGCTACATGGTCTTCATCGCGTTTTAATAATGGTGTGCTATACTTTTAATAATCAGGGTTTAATCACACTGTATTCGAAGCAGCATCACCCAAGGTGCTGCGAAAACAAACTATGGAGGCAATGTTTAGTATATGTTTAACAACGGAGATACAATCGTCCACTCGCGCTATGGTGCAGGCAAGGTCGTCGGCAAAAAAGACGTCACGCTAGACGGAGAAACGCGTACATACATCTGCGTGGAACTGACAGGCGGGCGTGGCACACTCATGATGCAGCCGGAAGAGATCAATCCGGAAGAAGTGCGTGAGACCATGGACGACTTCAGCGTAATCCGTGACGTATTCAACAAGACGCCGGAAGAACTCTCTGACCAGCACCGCAGTCGCCAGCCAAAACTACAGGCAAAGCTGCGCAGCAATAACCCAAGCAAAATTGCCCAGGTGCTGCGCGACCTCACATGGCGCGAAAACACCTCAGGACTCACCGAAACAGACAAGCGCATTCTGGACGATGCCCGCCGCAAGCTGCTGCAAGAACTGCGCATAAGCCCCTCTGTTGAAGCTGCTGCCCGCAAACTCGACGACATCATCGACGGTGCAATGAAGAAGCACCTTGCCAACTCAAACGCAGCAGCACAGGCGTAACCATGCACGGTGGGGTCAAACCCGCCGTTTTTTATTCCCTTACCCACACGTTTACCCAGTGAAGGACACAAACCCATATGGTCGATCATAAGGCGGAAGGCGCAGCGTACCTGGCAGAAAACGCCAAGCGCCCCAAAATAACCGTAACCGACAGCGGCTTGCAATATGAAGTTATCAAGGCAACTGAGGGACGCAAACCCACAGCAGCAGACACGGTAGAAGTCAACTACCACGGTACGTTCATCAATAACAAAACGTTTGACAGCACCTACGACCGTGGGCAGACCATTGAGTTCCCGCTAAATGGCGTCATCAAGGGATGGACGGAAGGTTTGCAGCTCATGAGCATCGGCAGCATTTACAAGTTCTACATCCCCTACGACCTCGCCTACGGCGAAAAGGGACACCCTGCCGGCATCCCAGGCTTTGCCACACTGCGGTTCGAAGTGGAATTGGTGGACATCAAATAGCGTGGGCAGCTACCACCACGTATTCTTTTCAATGCGCTCCACGGGCGATTCCTGGCTGAGCCGACGCCAGTAGCGCCGCTTGAGTATGTCTGTGCGCGGCAGCTTGGCGCGGTGCAGCACCTCACGCGGGTAGCCACGGCATTCAAGCTGCTGCTCGCCCAATATGGGCTTCACCCGCCGGGCACGCTGCATGTTACGCATGGTGTCTACCAATTGCAGCGGGCGCCACAGGAAGTATGTTACTGCACGCGGAATCTCCCGCAGAATATTCAAGTGCATCATCGCTTCGATTTCTTGTTGCAGCAGCAACCGCGTGTTGTACTCCACCTCCACACCAAACGTATGGTAGAGGTGTTTTTCCAGGCGGTTAACGGTGTCGTGCGTGTCATAATCGGCAGAGGTGGGGCTGCTGCGACGTGTGTAAGCACTCCAGCGCCACAGTTCTAAAAAACGAGAAAGTTCATCGTCGGTAAGCTCGTAAGCGTCTAGCCTGCCGTTGCGGATGAAGTCGCGTAGGTCATCGTGATAAATATCTTGCATGGTCATCTTCTCAAGTAACAATAAGTGTTGTTCGTATGCTGAGTGCACGGGCGATCTTGGTGAGATTACCGCCGTAGGTGCGTCACCTATTCGCCCGTTTCGTCGTCCACCGTGTTGTTCCGTGTCCCATCGGTAATGGTCGCAATTCCCCACGCGCCTTCTTTGCCGCCAAACGCGATGTCCTGGTTGTTCGGGCTAAATGTCACGCTGAAGATTGCGTCTTCCGGTCGCAAAATGTCCGTCAGGCGGGTGCCCGTTAAAAAGTCCCATATCTGAATGACCGGGTCGTCCCCAGCGGAGGCAACCAGGTCGCCATCTGCGCTGAAAGCAACGGTGTAAACAGGTTCTTCGTGCCCATAGAGTGTTTCCAGTTCGACGCCCTGCACCGTCCAAAGCTTTACAGTGCCGTCTTCGCTGCCCGTCGCCAAAGCTTCGCCATCTGGACTGAAGGCGACACTCCACACCGCGCTGTCATGCCCCTCGATCACGGTCACATCACCTGTCTGCACGTCCCAAAGCCGAACCTTACCGTCAACGCCGCTAGAAGCAACGAGTGTCCCGTCTGGACTGTAGGCAACATCAAGCACAGCACCGATGTGCCCCTCGAACTGTGCGACGGCGACCGCGTTGTTAAGATCCCACAAGCGGACGGTGCCATCCATACCGCCAGATGCCAGCGTCTCCCCATTGGCGCTGTAGGCGATGGCGAAAACTTCACCGCTGTGACCTTCAAGTTCACTCAGGCGGGTGTTGTTGCCCAAAAGCCATACCTGAATGCTGCCGTCCAGGTAGCTTGCCGCCGCAGTGAAGCCGTTCGGGTTAAACGCCACGTCCAGCACAGAATCTGCGTCGCCGTTCATCTCGCCCCGCAGAATGACCGGGTCTGGTGACCATAAACGTAAAGTGCCGTCGGTGCTGCCCGTCAAGATCGCATCACCATCGGGGCTAAAAGCGAGCGAAGTCACCCAGTTCGCACGGGTGGCAAATTGGTCTACGAGTGGAGGGATCGCCGGGATCCCTGCGTAGGCAACGTCAGTTGGCTGGGGCAGCGGTGTGACCGTCGGCGGCAGCGGGGTGGGTGTGTTGGTCGGTAGTGGGGTGGGTGATGGTGTGTGTGTCGGCGGCGGCGTTGGTGTGGGAGTGGGCGTATTGGTGGGTGTGTTCGTGGGGGTTGCCGTGGGTGTGTCCGTCACGATGACAGGGATGCCCGCCTCCGCCACACGAGCGCTCACGTATGTGTCCGACGATGTAACCCATGCTTCGCCACCGTCTGGCAGCGAAATTCGATACCATGCCTCGTCTGGGCTGATGCCGCTAATGTCGTACAGTTGCCCTTGCTCCAACCCCAATACGATCTCCGCATCACCTGACGGTTGCAGCCGACTTTGCACATCGCCTTGCAGCGGACGCAGCGTGTTTTCCGGCACCCGTGAGATACCACTGACGATGAACCACACAAATCCACCTGCCAACAGTAGCGCGGCAGCAACCACCCACCAGCCAATTTTTGCTGTGCGGCGGCGAATCTCCGTGGATGACAGCGCCTGTGTCTGTCCATCGGGTACGGGCGAATACTGCGGCTTAGATGTTCGCCCACCAGCCCCGCCGCTGACGGGTGTCATGGTAGGGTCGTTTTCTCGGCTAATCTCGCCGGGGTTTGTCGCACCGTTGCCGGATCTAGCAGAGGGTGTAGGATGGTTCGCAGGACCGGGTTTCTTGTGTGGCACCTGCAACGAGAAGAATCCGCTGGTGTGTACGTTCCCGGCAGGGATGGCATGTGAGAACTCGTTGGCAAACGCCGTCACACTTGGGTGGCGGTCTTCTGCCTTTTTCGCCATGCCCTTCTCAACCACTTTTGCCAGTTCTTCTGGAATGCCGTCAACCAAAGTGTGCAGCGAGGGCGGGGTGTCGTTCACATGCTTCATCGCGTAGCCCATGGGGGTGTCCGCCTTGAAGGGGAATTTGCCGCTGAGCACCTCATACATCACGACGGCAATCGCGTACTGGTCAGTGGCAGGGCTAAGTTCCTCATCGTGCCATTGTTCTGGTGCCATATGGGATGGCGTGCCGAGCATATCGCCCGGTGTGGTGATGTTTCCCACCTCTCCCAGGATTTTCGCCAGCCCGAAGTCCACAAGATAGGGTGTTTTGCGCTCGTCGAACAGAATATTGCTGCCCTTGATGTCACGATGCAGCACATTTCGGTCATGGGCATATTGCAGGGCACTTGCCAGTTGGCGCAGCAGTGTGTCCGCTTCACTGAGCGTAACACGCCCTGTTTTGAGCTGCTGCCGCCGTTCATCCAGTGTGCCGCCCGTCAACAGGCGCATTGTCACGTAAATCAGGTCGTTGTGCGTGCCGTAATCGTAAATGGGCACAATGTTGGTGTGTTCCAGCATCGCAGCGGTACGCGCTTCCTGGCGGAACCGTTCTTCCAGGTCATCCGCAGAGTTTGGATCGACCTTCATGATCTTGAACGCGACCTCGCGCTCCAAACCCACCTGGCGGGCACGGTACACCACCCCCATGCCACCCCTGCCATATTGTTCCAGAATCTCGTAATTGCCGATGGTCTGTCCAGACAGGTCTTGCGTCATGTCACCCCGCTTTGCAAAACTACGAACCACACCTTGTGTTCGGACGCACGAAGTCTGCGCTCATCCAACCACGCACGCCCCAGTAGTCTACATAATACCAGTTTCCTTCCTGCTGGAAAGCGGTTAACGTCACGTCGAACGGGATGCGGCGAATAATGCCATTGGTCGTGCCAGGGCCCTCGCGCAGGTTGATGATGGCGTCCGTCGTGACCATGCAGCCGTCCGGCAGTGTGCGGCGCTGTGCCGTAGCGACCGTGTTTGCCGCTGCGGGTTCTTCTGGCGGTGCTTCTCCGGTAGACACCAACACAATCGTGCCGGAGTTGGGAATGGTGGCGCAGGTAAAGTCACCATCGCGGAACGTGACCAACTGCACGGTTGTGCGGGGCATAGCGGTCGCATCCCGGTAGTAGAAGGTGCCAAACCCGCGCAGGCAAACGCTCACACTGCCATCAAAGCCCTGCACGGGCACCCCGCCGAACGTCAGCCCGAACACCTCCGCGCCGTTGAAAATCGGTTGCTCGGTTAGGAAGGGGTCGCCAATTTGCTCTGTGCCGACGACGAGCGTGCCGTTGGTGGCGATGACCTGCACGAATACGTCCCCGTTGGCAACAGTGGCGGTGGTTGCCTCGCCGCGGACAACGGTGTTGGGCAGCTGGCTTATTTCGAACAGGGTGAGGGGACCCAATGGAATGGGAATGACAGGGGCGACGCCGGGCGCGGCGTTGGTGCCACCTCCCGTGCCTGTCAAGCTGGGCGTGCCGCCGCTACCGCCCCCACCGCCCACGTTCTGGGTGCCGCCGTTGATGATAATCACAGTCTGCCCGACAGCGACGCCCCCACCACCATCGTTTGCCACGATGACCAGGTTATCCACGCCGGGCGCACCAGGTGTGTACGTCAGGCTAACGAGCACCGCGTTCACATCGGCGACGCTGCCTTCAATAGACAGGCTGCCCGTGCCGTTGCCGCTCACAGAAACATTAGCACCCTGCTGATATGGCACAAATTGCGGGCGCGACCTGCCGCTCATGAGCATGGTGGTATCCTGTGTGTTGTGCTGCACCACAGAGGGCACATCGGTGAGACTGGCAGTTCTCAGTTCGTCCAAAAGATTACGGCACTCGTCAGCAGGCGAGAGGGTAAAGGCTCCCTGATTCGGCACATTGATGTTGAGTATGCCCAAGCTTACCGAGAGATCAACACGAATAATTTTTGTGGAGTTAGGGTCATTACCATCCACGACCTGTACAGGTGGCGAAATAACGATTGGATTGCCGACGGTTGTGGTTTGCTGTGGGGGTGACTGAACTTGCAAACTGGATCGCGTAATACATACTAAACCGATCAATGTATCATCTTCTAAGTCTCGCGCACGGTAGCGAAAGCCATCAATTGTTTGGGTATCATCGGTTGACGTGTAGTCGAATGCACCGTTCGCGCTAAGCACCAAGCTGCCAAAATTGGGCGCATCTTCTGGCTGCACGCTCGTCTCAACTGAGTTAGGCTGCACAGCAAGATCGTTAACTAGCACGCCTTCGTCCGCAGGTATGCTCAATGTGGCACCAATGGTGGCATCTGCACTGTACAAGTCTGGAAGTATCGTCGGGCAGTCGAAGCCTGTCGCGCCGGGGTTGGGCAAAGTAGGCATAGTTAATGTGTTACCTAGCACACTGTCACCGTCACCCGATGGTGCCGGGCCATCGGGGGCACCCCACCAGTTATTCGTCAGGTCAATATTGTTGCCGGTCACGTCATTAAAGCCGATGCCGTTGCCCACAAAGCAACTGTTGTTGATACTGCCGGTGATGTTGCCACCGCCTGCCGGGGCCGTGTTGCCGATGAACTTTGAATTGCTGATGTTGACAGGGGTGTTCGTTCCAGAAAACGCGCCGCCCCCGCCGGGTGAACCGTCGTTACCCGCAAATATACTGTTGCTAACCGTCAACTGCGTGCTGTTGAAATTATCCAGTGCGCCGCCATTATTGCTGGCGGTGTTCCCGGAGAAGGTGCTGTTCTGGATCGTGAGTGCGTTGCCAAAACCGTTGGAGATAGCGCCGCCGCTGAACGCCTGGTTGCCGGTGAATGTGGCCCCGTTGATATTTGCTGTGCCAGTTTCGCTGTAAATCGCGCCGCCGAACCCGCCGCTGGCCAGGTTGCCGGTAAAGGTGCTGCTGGTGACCGTGAGGGAACCTGCACCCGTGTTGAAAATCGCGCCGCCATCGACGCTGACTGTGTTGTTGGTAAAGGTGCTACCGGTGATCGTGAGCATGCCCGTATTGTAGACCGTAGCGCCATCTGCCCCGGAATTATCGGGGAAGTTGCTGTTTGTAATCGTCATGGTGCCGCTGTTGTTCAGTGCACCGCCGTTGCTGGCCGAGTGATTGGTAAATGTGCTGCCCGTTATCGTGATAGTACCGAGGTTTTCTATCGCCCCGCCGAACCCGCTATCATTATCGTCAAAGATGCTGTTGTTGATTGCTGCGGTTGCGATACTGTCATTGAGGATAGCCCCACCGCCACCCAGAGCGACATTCTGTGTAAAGGTGCTGTTATTGACAGTCAATGTGCCACGGTTGAG
>CAYVGI010000075.1:0-23340 GCA_964451095.1 uncultured Anaerolineaceae bacterium | reverse complement strand
GCCACGCCTGGGTGCCTTCGAGTGGGTGCTGCTGCTGCTGGGCAGTGGGTTAGTCGCGTGGGGGTTGCTGCGCTACGCAGCACAACATGCACAGGGCACAAACCAGGCACTCTTGGGCAGGGTCGGTTGGGCGCTGACGGTCACGGTGCCGTACTTTATCGTGTTCTTCTGGTTGTACAGCTACCACTACCGGCTGGCGTTTGCCATCGTCCCGCTGATGGCGCTGCCGATTGCCGTTATGCTGGCGTACTGCCTGCCGCCTGCACGCTTACCGTTGCGGAGCATTGTTGCCGGGGTCGCGCTGTTGGTCGCAGTTCCGGGGGTGGTCGCGCCACTGTACGATGCGTTTTTGGGCTGGGGCTACCTGTGGCGCAGCGAACTCGCAACAGACGTGGCAAAGCTCACATCCGGCAACGATGCGCTGATGTGGATGGTAGACGGCTTCCAGCAGTATGAGCGTGAGCAAGGCGAGCCACCCGTTATATCAGCGCCGGGCGTGCAGCGGCTGCCGTTCTTCTTCCCGCTGGCGGATGTGCGCATACACAACCCGCCTAGCCAGCTCCATGAGCTAAACGGCGTGACGTACTTCGTTGACAGCCACCCGGACGGCACAGGTGCCTACGAGCGGGCGGGCGTCCCCCCGCTAGAAAATCAAGTCCTTTCCGCGCTGGGCAGGCAAGACATTCTGCGGCGGGCATGGTGGCGGGACGACGGCATCTTCCGCTACGAGATCTACGAACTGAACTTGGACGCCCGCTTCACACCGAAACAACCTTTGGCAGCAACCGAGAGCGATATCGTGTTCGGCGGCTTTGCGCGGCTGCTCGGTCACGAGATCAGCAGCAGCACATTCCAGGTGGGGCAGCGCCGCACAGTCAAGCTGTTCTGGCAGGTCATCGAACCCGCCGACGGCGACTACATGACGTACATCCACCTGCGTGACGCAGACGACACCCTGCAAATGGCATGGGACGGTCCGGTGGCACCGCAGGAGAACGGACGCTACTATACGACGCAGGTTTGGGAACCCGGCGAGTACATCGTAGATGAACGCCTGCTGCAACTGACTAACTACGACACCCCCCCCGGCGAGGACTACAGCATTGTGGTGGGTTTGTATGACCTGACCACGGGCGAGCGCGTCGGTGTAACGCGCAACGGCGAACCGATTGGCGATGGCTACCGCCTGGGTGAAGCACTTACGGTCACGCCTGTGGCAGATGATTAGCCCTTTAGATCACAAAAAAGTAAAAAAAACACCTCAGACGATAAAAACTTAAGCAAGCGTTGGAAATAAACCCCGATTTGTAACATAATAGAATCTATATTGCTTTTTCTGTCTCGCAAAGAATTTGAAACCAGGGGTATTGTGCCTATGCCTCGCGTGCTATACACTGAGGACAACGCGGACAATCGAATGCTTGTGCGCCGCGTGCTAATGGCTTACGACATTGATGTGGACGAGGCGGATAACGCCTACGATGGGCTAGCAATGGCACAGGAAAACCCACCCGACCTGATCTTGATGGACTTGAGTATGCCGGGCATGGACGGCGTAGAGGCGACCCAGCGCATCCGCAAGACGCCTGCGCTTGACAATGTGCCCGTTGTTGCCCTCACTGCCAATGTGCGTGAAGGGGACAAACAAATGAGCCTGGACGCCGGGGCGGACGGGTATATCGGTAAGCCTATTGATGTCGATAAGTTTCCTAATCAGGTTTTGGATTACATGAGGAGTGGTCGTAGACAATGACCGATAACAACCTGACAGATCGCCGACCCATAGAGCCAAACGAGGCGCATGTGCTGGTGGTGGAAGACAACGTGCCCAACTTTGTGCTCATCGCTCGAATGCTCGCCTCCATGGGCGTGCAGCGCTGCGAGTGGAAGACTTCTGGCTGGCAGGTGGTGCAATTTGCAGAGACACTGCCCCGCATTGATCTGATCTTAATGGACATCCGGCTGCCCTACGAGGATGGCTACCAGGCACTACAGAAGGTTCGCAGCCACCCCAAGCTAAAGGACACAATCGTGGTCGCGGTCACAGCAGAGGCAAGCGAAGACCAGATGACCCGCGCTCGCAAGGCAGGGTTCGACGGCTTCATGGGCAAGCCACTAGACCCAGACCGATTCCCAAGTCAAATCCAGCGGCTTTTGGCGGGTGAGGCAGTTTGGGAGTGGCACTAAGCCACCCCACCGCAGTCAGCACCCGCACATCAGCAAACGGCAGATCCCCATCTTGTACGCCAGTGGGTGCCTTGCAGCACCGCCCTCCACGGAACCGCAGACTGCCCAAACCGAGTCATCGGCAAAGTTGCAGTCCCGAACCACAATTGAGATCAACACAAAACATTAAACAGGGGAGTGTGCTCGTATGATTGTTGCGCCCAATTGGACTACCCTTCGTCATGTTGCAGCAGGGCTAGACGCCAACGACCCGGTGCGGCGCAAGCAGGCACTCAAGCAAACCCTGGAACTCGTCGTGGACGAACTCCCGGATGTGCACGCAGTGCGCTTTTACACGCTGGAGGCGGAAACTGCCATTGTGCGGCTGGCGACAGACTTGCCCGCCAAGAACGCCAGGGCACTGGGCAACCTGCCAAACTTCGGGCGGGCAGTGGAATCCGTTGAAAGCATATGGCAGCCAGAACAGCGCCAGTGGGTGTACTGCCTGCGCGGGGGTGAGCAAATCGTTGGCATCTTCGAGGTCATCGTGGATGAGCTTGACGAAGACTGGATCGTATGGCTAGAGGTCATCGGTGATGAGGTGGGCAAGTCCCTTGTAATTGCCGAGGGACGGCAGCAACCCGCTACCGAGGCGGCGGGCGACCTGCTGCCGCAGACCATGAGATTGATTAATGCCTCGCAGATGTTGCTCTCTGCCAGTGCCTACGATGACATCGCCACCGCCGCGATGTATGCCACGGGTGAGAGCATTAGCGGTGTTTCCCTCACAATATTTGAAACACCGCTGTCGGTTCACGCGGTAGGCACAGAGGGCGTGACCGATAATCGGCGTTTTTCTGCTGCCTATGCCACGCGCAGCAGCGTGCAACGGATTGAACAGGGCGATTCGATCAGCAGCCTACCCGAACTCTCCTACATCACATACCTGCGACAAGGCACCCCCATCGTCATCGACAACGTAGAAACGGACGCGGGCTATCTCTCCGGCTGGATGCGCGAGTTCACTGCGGGGATTGACGCAAGGCAGGCGCTCATCTTCGGGCTAACGTCCGACGAGCGCGTGGTGGGCACCATCGAACTGTACAGCACAGAGCGCCACACCTTCACCGAGCAAGAGATTGACCTCTACACGGCGCTGGCAAACGAACTAGGCAACACCATCCTCAGCAAGCGAATGTTACAACAATCGCTGGAGTCTCAGCAGTTTGCGTCGCAGTTGGTGAAGACCAACAAGGCAATCGCCGAGGCAGAAACCTACCCAGAAATGGCTGCCGCCGTGCTCAACGACCTGCCCAGCGACATTGAGGCGGTTGCCATTGCGCTGTTTAACCGCCCGTTCACGCTGATGGGCACGCCCAGCCAATTGATTACCGAGGCGATTCTCTCCCGCCGTGGCACCAACCACGGGCGCACCAAAGACATGTTCAGCGCCCTGGACGACGCTCGCGTCACGTACTTCCTGCACGAGTACCTGGAGGGCAGCATGATGCTGTTGTGGAACATCAAGCGCCCCCGCCGCCCGGTGCTGGCACAGCAACTGGTGGAGCAGCTACAACAGGAAGATGTTGATGTCATCACATCGTTTGGGCTGAACATGGGCGGCAGCCTGCGCGGGCTGTTGGTGCTCGCCGGGGCGGAATCGCTGCGCGACACGGGCACACGCTACGCCGGGCTACGCGCCCTTGCCGACCAGCTTGCCGCCGTCATCGAAAACCGAATCCTCTTCCAGCAGACCAAAGAAGCGCTTGACCTGATCCAAAACCAGTACGAGACATCCAGCCGCATCTTCCGTGCAGACGCGCTAACCGAAATTTTGCGTGCTGTGACGAACTTTGCCAACGGTGACGAACCGCTGTTTGCTGACGCGCACATGGTCGCCACAGATTTGGATGGCACTGCTCGCGTCGTGGCGGAAATCGCCAATGGGGAGGAGCGCAGCTTGTCCCTGGTTGTGGATATTGATCGCTACCCTGCCAGCAAAACGCTTAGCGTGCTGGAAGCGCTGGAAGTTCGAGATGTGGAGGAAGATGTGTTCCTCAGCCGGGCAGAGCGTGCCCAACTGATTGAGGATGGTATTGGCGCGTTTGTGCTGCTGCCTGTGTTTGCGAACTACGCGCTGGGGGGTCTCATCATGCTAACCAACCCCACGCCCGCGCGTGACTACGTGCCGCGAGATCGGCTGCGGGCGCTGCGCAGCGTGGCAGACCAGGTTGGTGTCGTGCTGGAAAACCGCAAGCTGCTCCAACGCACAGAGGCAAGCCTGCAAGAGATCCAAACGCTGTACGAGGCGAACCGCGCCATGCTGGGCACCCAAACCGTGCCCGACGTGCTGCGCGTGCTCAAATCCACATTGGCAACTGACGCAGACATCATCGTCATGGTCGCCGTTGATTACAAAATCGCGCCGCCGGACTGGATCGACACGTTGATGCTGACCTACGAACTCACCGACGAGGCAGGAACAACCCTGCAAGAGGTCATCCCCGTGCGCGAGGACGAACTGGCAGATGTACGACGCTACCTGAACCAGCTCACCAGCAACGTGGTTTTCGCACCACGCGGCACACCCGTGCCCGGCAACCCTGTGGGAATGTTGCAGGAGCGCTACATGTTCCAGAGCTACGCTACGATGGTGATCCGTGCTGGCGGGAAGATTAGCGGGCTGGTGTTCCTGCTGTACAGCGACAATAAACCGTTCGTGGAAAGCACCCGCCGCCTGTACGAGGCAATTGCCGACCAGGTGAGTGTTGCGATTGAAAAACAAAACCTATTGGAACAAAGCCAGCAGTCCGCAGCGGAACTGAGCGCACAGGTGCGGGTATTGCAAACGATCAGTGAGTTTGCGGCACGCATCAACACCATGGCGACCGAAAGTGACCTGCTGCGAACGGGTGCCCGCGCCCTGGTGCAGACAATCGGGGTAGACCACAGCGGCATTGTGCTGTTCAACGAGGACATGCTGACCGGCGTCGTTGCTAGCGAGTACCCGGATACCGGGCTGGTCGGTGACGTGGTGAGCACCAAAGACAATCCGGTGATCCACGAGGAGTTCGACCTACGCGAGGTCATCATCGTCAGGGACATTTCGCAGACGGATGCCCTGGGCAACGACTTGCAGCGCGATTTGCTGGCGAGTGGCATGGTCGGCATCATGATTGTGCCGTTGGTGGGGCAAAACGGCGAGCTTATCGGCTCCATTGGGCTGGATGTGTACGACGAACCGCGCGCATTCACCCCCACGGAAATCCAGATTGCAAAGACAATCGCTGCGCAGATGGCGGTGGGCGTGCAAAACCTGCGCCTGCTGATGGAAGCACAACAGCGGGCGGAGCAGTTGCAGCGCATTACGGACTTCAGCCAGATGGCACAGTCCACGCTAAACCTGACAGAAATGATCGACGCGGCACTTGCCAGTGTGCCCCGGCTGCTGTCGGTCACACACGCATCGCTCGCGCTGTACGATGACCTGCAAGACGCATTGACCCTGGTGGGCGGGTGGAATGACGTGAACGGCGAACGTGTGGGGCTGACCCTCGGCGACATCGCCAATACCCCTGGCACCACAACAGAGTACGTATTCCAGACGGGCAAATACCTGTACGTTCCAGACCAAACCACCAACACCGAACTGACCTACCCCCATTCCCAGTCCAGCAAAACCCTACTGGCGATACCGCTCACCAACCGAGGCAACGCCCTGGGGGTGATGAGCGTGGGCACGCACCTCGTTAACGCCTACTCCGACACAGATATAGCGCTATTCCAACAAATGGTGAACCAAATGTCGGTAGCAATTGACAATGCACGCACCTATACTCAAAGTCAACGTGTTGCCAAAAACAAAACGCTCGTCAACGAAATCGCTATGCAACTCCAACGTCAGAACGACCTTAGCAAAATGGTTGACCTGACGGTAAATGAGGTTGGGCGGGCACTGGGCGCCAAGCGCGGGCGCATTCGCCTGAACACCCAGCGCCCACCAGAGGATGACAACGGAGAGTAAGCAAAACCGTGATCCAACGCCTGTACACCCAGCTATTCGATGTGACTGCCTACAGCAGGCAACAGGAGCGAAAACGCGCTCACATCACGTACCTGACGACAGCGGGCATCGGGGTGTTGTTCACACTGTATGCAGTCTTTGTGCCGTTCCGTACACCGCTCAACTTTGAATATCACACGTACCTGTACCGAGCGCTGCGCCCGGCAGCGTTCCCGTTGTTTACACTGGCGATAGTCAGCTTTTACACCCTCATGCTGGTGACGCTTTTTGCCGTGCGGGGCGGTAACCTGCGCTACGTGCGTTTGCTACCGGCAGCGATGATCTACATCGGTGGCGTGTCCATCGCCGTGCAAAGCAACATCCTGCACGCACAAAACGCCTACTTGCTCATCGTAGCGGTCATTGTCGCCGGGCTGCTAGACGGTGAGCGCGGACTGCTGATTTTTACCCCGCTGCATTTTGTCGTCATCGTGACGGCGTTCATCGCCACGTACAACAACGAGGTCATCCACAACCTGCCGACGAACACCGCATCTGCGTTTGTGCTGCTGCTGTTCACATCGGTTGCTGCACTGGGTGGGTTGTACGCTTACCAACGGATGCTGCAAGCCAACCAGCAGGAAGACGAAGTACAGGCAGCTTCGCGGCGGTTGCAGCTTGCCCGCCTCACCACCCGCATCGTGCGCAGCCTCTCCCAGGTTAATGAGCTAGACAGCGTGCTCAACAAAATCGTGGTAGACATCCGGCGAGACTTCCCAGACATGTATCATGTGCAAATCTTCCTTACCGACGGCGGCGGGCGCAACGCACAGCTTGTCGCCAGCACAGGTGAGGTGGGGGCAAAGCTGCTGGCACGCCAGCACAGCCTGCCCGTCGGCAGCTTGAGCGTGATCGGGCAGGTCACACAACGTCAGGAGACCATCGCTGCCGTTGTGGGCAAAGAAGACACCGTGCACCGCCCCAACGACCTGCTGCCAGACACACGCCTGGAAGTTGCCGTCCCGTTGAGCATCGCCGGGCGCAACATCGGTGCGCTGGACTTGCAAAGCCGTGTCACCACTGTCATCGACGACAGCGACCTGACTACACTGCAATCCATTGCAGACACGCTCGCCATTACAATCTACAACGCCCGCCTGCTAGAGCAAACGCAGCAGCGGCTTGACGAAAATCGCCAGTTGGTCGCACGGATGGAGGCATCTCGGCAGGAGGTTGAGCGCCTGAACCGTGAGCTAACCGGGGACATCTGGGCGGACTACATCACTGGGCAGGGGCACCGCGTTAACTTTGACGTGGACTTTGCCAACGGTGCGCTCGAGGACGCGCAAGACCTCACGGACGCGATCCAAAGCGCGATCCAGCGGCAAGAAATTACCCGCACTGTGCAAAACGGTGTGCAGGTGGTGGCAGTACCGCTGCGTGTACGCGGGGAGGTCATCGGTGCGCTGGAGTTCGAGGTTGAGGGCGAACTTGCTGGCGAAGAACTGGACATGCTCAACGAAATTAGTGAGCGCCTGGGCGTTGCTGCGGAAAACTACCGCCTGTACGAGAACAGCCAGCGCATTGCCCAACGAGAAGCGCTCGTCAATGAGATCGGCACGCGCATCCAACTGGCGAACAGCGTGGAGGCAACCCTCACCGAGGCAGCGAACAGCCTGCAAGAGGTGCTCAACGCCAAACGGGTCGCCATTCAACTCGGTACTCCCACAGAAAATGGGGATACCTCCCCACCTCACTCACCCGCGTCGTAAAGCTAACCAGGGAGCCACCCACCCGTGAACCCATCCACCGTTCCAGTTACCCAAACCCCCAATGAGGTAACGATAACGCACATCCGCAAGCGCTTGGTGCAAATTCTGTCTGTCATTGCCCTGGTGCGCTTTTTCTTCCCCGGCATTGCCTACGGTGTGCTGGTTTACGAAATTCCTGCATCGAACATCTACCTGGGCAGCTTTCTTATCATCGTGCTCATGACGTTATGGTTTGTGCTCGCTACCCTAAATCGGGTTGATCTGGCGGCATTCGGGCTGGTGCTTACCCTCATTGCGCTTGCCTTCGGGGTAGATTCGCTCGAGCGCTTTCAACCATATATCGCTATTGTTGCCGTGTCGACGCTCGTGCGAGATTGGCGTGCCTTCTCCGCCTTGAGTGTGTTCATTTTCGGGCTGACGACATGGCAGATTGTCACCGGCGTGCCCAGCACAGGAACGCCAGCGGTCGAGCCATTGCTCCGGCAGATGGGGCTGGTTGTTGCGATGGCTACTGCCGCCATCACCATTCGCTATTTTGTGAACTCCATCCAGCAAACCGTACTGACGACAGAGCGTGACGCGAGCCTGCTTCGCATCGCTGCCGAGGTGGGGCAGATCACCGTAGGTGACGACAAGATTGACAAATTGTTGGGGCGGGTGGTGCATTTCCTGCAAAACCGCTTCGGCTACGAGCACGTTCAGGTGTTCCTGGTTGATGAGCAAGACGATGTTGCGTGGCTGCGTGCCAGCACTGGCGAACTAGGGCAGCAGTTGCTCGCCCGGCAGCACCACCGCACCGTCGGGTCGGACAATGCAATCGGGCAGGTAGCGCAAACGGGCGACATCGCCACCGTCACTCGCTCCGCACTGCCGGGCACAAACACGGACATGGTCGCGGAGGCAAACACCCAACTGGTGCTGCCCATCCGGGATGGCGAGCGAACGGTGGGTGTGCTGGATGTACACAGCGCGGAGCGCGGTGGCTTGCCACTGGGCGACATCCAAGCGCTACAGGTCGTAGCGAACCTGCTGGCAACGGCGATCCACAACGCGGCGTTATTCGAAGAACAGAGGCGCATCGTTCAGGAGAACCAACGGCTGTACATCGAAGCAGAATCCCGCCTGAGAGACATCAACCGCCTGAACCGCCGCCTCACGCGGGAAAGCTGGCAGCGCTTCACGGCGGAGCAGGGTGCGGGCACGGGTATCGTCATGCAGCGGAACCAGTCTCAGCGCACCAGCGAGTGGAGCGAACTGCAAAACCGCGCGCGGGAAAGCCGTAAGCCCGTCATCGACAATCAGAACGGGCGGCACACGGTAGCGGTGCCCATCATTCTACGCAGCCAGGTTATCGGCGCGATTGAGCTAGAACCCGATCCCGACATCAATGAGGCGGACGCCCGCGAAATTGCACGCGCTGTGTCCGAGCGGTTGGCGGTATCCCTGGACAACGCCCGCCTATTCGAGGAGTCCCGCGAGACCACGCTGTACGAGCAGCAGGTGAACCGCATCGTCAGCAGCTACCAAAATGTCAACTCCGTCGAGCGTTTGCTCCAGGTCACGCTAGAGGAACTTGGCGAGTCTTTGGGCGCAACTGGCGGCGCTATCCGCCTGAGTACCGCGCAATTTGGCGACGCCGCCAACCCACCGGGCACATCGGCGAGTGAGGTATCCACAGAATCATGATCCGCGAATCCTTTCGTTATCTGTTCCTCAGCACACACCCGTTCCAAAACCCGCTGGCACGCCAGCGTGCCCACACCATCCTGACGTTGAACTGGCTGGTGGTCGTAAGCTGGCTGGTGTGGGTTGCCTCCATCGTGCCGCAGCTCACAACCACGATGGCACTGGTGCTCATCGCGGCAAGCCTCGCCTTTGTGGGCGTCACGGCGGGTATCTTCCTGAATGTGAAGGCGGGGCGCGTACCGTTCGCCGCGAACTTGCTCATTAGCCTGCTCGTTTTCCTGACGGCGGCAGTATTGGTCGCCCTGCCACAGTCAGACGGGCGCTTCGTGCTGGTGGTGCTGGTACCGTTGGCGCTTGCCAGTGTGTTCTACGACAGAGCGGGCATTATCGTAACCGGCGGGGTGCTCACGCTGCTGATGTTACTCACCGGGCTGTTGTACATCAATGCGGGCGCTGCAACGGGCACCAACCCCCTGGCAGACCTCACGCAACTGCTGCTGATCGTCGTTGTGGTGACGGCGGTGCTGTCTCTGTTTGCCAACCGTCAGCAGGAAATTGCGGCAACATCGCTGGAGGACATCGCTCGGCTAAAGAAAATGGTCAGCAGCGTGACCCATGTGGAGCCGGGCATTAGCGAAGTGGTGGTACTGCAACGGGCAACACGCTTTTTACGAGAGGCATTCAACTACGATAGCGTGCTCGTTTACCTGCTGGACGCCGACGACACCTTCTCCCAGCGAATGCAACTGGGCGCGCGTGGTGTGGAAACGCTGCGGCGCAGCGATCGTACAACCCTGGCAGACAACACCGCGTTCGCCAACGCGCTCCGCAGTAACAACACCCTGGTTGTTACCCCGCAAGACGCCCCCACCCGCACCCGGCATCTGCTGCCATCCACACAGCACGGGCTAGTTGTTCCGCTTGCGTTCAACGGGGCGCATTACGGCGTCATTGATGTGCAGAGCATTGATGGCGCGGAACCATCCAGCGACGATTTGGAAATTGTCACGATTTTGGGGACCGAACTCAGCGCGGTACTGGGCGTGCTGCGATACATCGCAACCCTGCAACGCGACCTGGACGAGCAGCGCAGCGTAACAGAACGCTTGCAGGCACAGGTCACCGGGCTACAGGCACAGCAGCGGCGCTCCTTGCGCACAGCATGGAGCAGCTTCGTGCAGCAAATCGGGCAGGGTAGCAGCGTCGGGTTTAACCTGGCAAACGGTGCCCTCACGCCGGCAACAGATATGCCACAAGACATGCAAAACGCACTACAACAGGGCGACTTGTTCACCGTAGAACAGGCAGATCGGCAAACCATTTACGTGCCCATCAAGCTGCGCGACGATGTACTGGGCGCCATGACGTTCGACCTCCCGCCAGACCAACCGATTACCGAGCGGCAAAGGGAACTGGCAAGCACGGTGGCACTGCGCCTGGGCAGCGCCCTGGAAAGCACCCGCCTGCTCGAACAGACCCAGGCACAAGCGATTCGTGAACGAAAAGCAAGCGAAATCGCAAATTTGTTAATCACTGCCACTGATGTAAACTCTCTGTTGGAACTCGCAGCGGACAGCTTCAACGAAACACTCGGCGCTATCCAAACCCAAATCTTCATAGAGCCTAAGCTTTCCCCGTCTCACAACCCGGCAAACAACGGAGATAGCACATGACACCCCGGCAAACCACCAGAACGCCGAAACCGTTCCCCATTGCGTTCAAGCTGGCATTGGGGATTTTTGCCGCTGCGCTGCTGCCAACGCTCTTCCTAACGTCTATCTTTCTCACCGCCCGGCAAGATATTGATCGCCGCAATATTGAGTCTTACGTGCGGCAGGTGGGCGAGCGCCAGCGCCAGATGCTGACGACCGAGATTGCCCGCGCCAAAAACACCCTCCAAGAGTTCACTGCAACGCCAGACACCAACGGTATACTGGTGGGGTTGCTTTTAGATGATATTCGCACATCGCCAGTGTTTGCCCAAAGCACCCCGCAGGAAGTTTCTGGGGTGATGAGCGACCGCCTGCTGAACGCGGGCAGCGCGGTTTTTACCGATGTGCGCCTGCTAGACCCCACCGGGGTTGTGGTCGCTGCCAGCCAACGGGATGATGACCGCACCGCAATATTCGAGCCGCAATCCGTTGCGTCACGGTCGGTCGCGTTTGAGGAAATCACGCGGGCACAGCAAGCAGGCACAGCAGACCAAGTCATTATTGTGACGCAGCGCGGCGTACCCACCATCGAAATTGCGACCATCGTCAAGCTGCGCCAAACCGACAACGTGGTCGGCTACCTGGTCGCCACCCTCAACACCGAGGGCGTCATCCACCCCATTTTGAACCAGGGCGATAGCAGTCTGCCCGCGTACAGCTTCTTGCAAAGCACCAACGCCATTATCATCAGCCGCGCAGAGGACACCCCCCAGGCGAGAGCATCCCTGAATAACATGGCGGTGCAGCGTGCCCAGCGCGGCGAAAGCGACTTCGCCTTCTACAGCGTGCAGCAGGACGCTGGTGAGCTTGGCGGCTACTATGCCACTATCCAGGACACACCGCTGGTGCTGGTGACAGAAATGCCCGTTAGCGCGGTGCTGCGCCAGCCCGCTGAGTACTTCGGCGCATGGGGATTTGTGCTGGTGGTGGGGTTGTTGGCACTCGTGGGGATTAGTGCGGTGTTCCTGTACAACCGCGACCTGACTGCCCCCATTGACCAACTGCGGCGGGCAATGCAGGCGGTCAGCGTGGGCAACTACGACGAGCCAATCCCCAGTGTGAACCGCAGCGATGAACTGGGCGAACTTAGCCGCACCTTCGTGGACATGCGCGAGCAGATGCGGTCGATCGTTATGGAACTGCAAACTCGCATCGACAGCCGCACCCGCGATGTGGAAACCACGCAGGAAATTAGCCGGGTTGCTGTGTCTCAACGTGACCTGCAACAGCTCATGAACGATGTGGTGAACCTGATTGTTGATCGGTTTGCGAACATCTATCACGCGCAAATCTTCCTGCTAGACAGTGACAACCACTACGCTGTGCTGCGTTCCAGCACAGGCGACGCCGGGCAAAAGCTGCTGGCACGCGGGCACCGCCTGGCGGTCGGCAGCATTAGCGTCATTGGGCAGGTGACAGTGCAGGGAGAGGTGATTATCGCCAAGGACACCGCCGTGAGCGAAGTCCACCGCCGCAACGAGTTCCTGCCCGACACCCGCGCCGAACTGGCGATCCCGCTACGCATTGGTGAGCGCATCATCGGGGCACTGGACGTACAAAGCCGCCAGAACGCCGCGTTTGAGGACGAGCAGGTGCAGGTGCTGCAAATCATGGCAGACCAGGTTGCAATCGCAATTGAAAACGCCCGGCTTTACCAGGAATCCACACGACGCATTCGCGCCGTGCAAGAGCAAAGCCGCGTGCAAACCGTCCGTGCATGGCAAGACTACATGTTCGACCAGCGCACACACCAGCTTGTGCGCCGCGCCGGGCACCCCACAGATATTGACCTGGAGCCGCTGCGCCAACAGGCAGTCGTAACGCAAGAGCCTGCCGTTGGCAGCGTAACAGCACGCGATACGATCCCGATTGCGGTGCCGCTGCGCCTGCGCGAGGAGATCATCGGTGTGGTGGTGTGGGAGCTACCCCAGCAGGACTACGACCACAACAAACTGCAACTCGCAAAAGACCTTGTTGAACGCTTGGCGCTGGGGCTAGACAACACCCGCCTGTTCGAGCAAAGCCAGAACGCAGCAGAGCGTGAGCGCGTCGTCAACGACATTGCCGCTAAGCTTGCTGTGCAAACCAACGTGGATGAGATTTTGCAACTCGCCGTCCAAGAAGTCGGGCAGGCACTGCGTGCGCCGCAGGTCAGCATTCGCCTTAACCGTTCGACCTTATCGCAGCCAACCAACGGCAATGGTGACGGCAATGCCGAAGCGGAAGACATACCATAACGTGACCCGTTTAATGTATCCAACCTATTCAACAAAACGCGCTGAGTAGCTATGACCACACAAGCGACAACTTACCAGGAACAAGCTCGTTTAACCAAGCGGCGCATCATGCGCCTGTTTACGCCGGCAATTGTTATCACATTTCTCGCTATCGGGTTCGTTGGCGCGGGTGCAATCTTGCTGGATACGTGGCGCAACTTTGCCCGCATCCAGGCACTGAGCCTGGACGACGTTAGCGAGCGCTTCAGCGAGGAGATAACCTCCGTCTTCAGCGATGTGCGCCTGGTTGCCAGCGCCCCCGCCGCAGAAGACTACGCGCTGGCAGCAATGACAGACCCCCAAAGCACCAACGAGGACACCCTGCGCTTACGCGATGCGCTGGTGACACAAATCGCCGGGCTGATGCAAGCACCCAGCACCCGCGACTACCGCGCCATCCGCTACATTGACCGCAGCGGCACGGTGTTTATTGAGGTGACGCACAGCGACAGCACCAGCGGTTTGCCCGTCGTCAACACTGACGTTGCCTTCCGTGAGCGCGACCCGGACAGCACACCAGCCGGTGACGCTGCCGTCGCTGCCGGGCTAGACACGCCATTTGGCGGTGTCACCATCGGTGAGTTGGAGGTCGAAACGACGGCGGACGGCGAGACCGTTCCGGTGATGCGTATCGTTAGCCCTGTTACTCGCTCCACGGAGATAGGTAATGTGCTGGGCGTGATCGAGATAGAGCTAAACGCACAACCGCTGCTGGAACTCATACGCACTGCGCCGCAGGCAGGGGGTGAGCTACAGGGGAACAGCCACTACGTCCTGCTGGACGGCAGTGGGCGCATCCTGGCGGATAGTAACCTGCCCGTTGACGATTACCTGCCCGCGCTGGCGCAAGCAGAGCCAAGCTACCCATCGGCAGATGCGGGACTGCTGAATTACCTTGCCGCGCACCCGACCCTCTCTCAGACGCGGGTGCATTGGACCCGCGCAGACCTAATCGCCAGCCGCGAAATCAACCTGGGGAACGCACCCACCATGCCGTGGCGTCTCGTCGTCGTGGATAGCTTGTTCCAGGCGCTGGGGACGACGGTGTTGTTGGGCGCTGTTGTCCTCGTGGCGAGCGCTGTTGCTGGGCTGGCACTGTGGTACACCGCCGACCATCAACTGACGCGGGTGCTGCGCCGTGTCGCCGTCGCCAACAGCCAAATCCAGCGGCTTGCCGGGCAAAATGGCACGGCGCAAGCCGCTACCGCTATGTCGCCCGCACAAAACGCCACCATGCCAGCAGATGTTGACCTGGAGCAAGACCCGGACGAGAGCACATATATGATCCGGGCGGCGACACAAATCGCTGACCAGCTTCAAACGCTCAACCAGCGCATTGAGCAGCAAACCGAACGCTACAACCGTAACCTGAGTGTGGCGGCACGCATCGGTCGTGAAACTGCCATGTCGGAAAACATCAACGAACTGCTCAACCGCTCCATCAACCTCATCAGCAACGCCTTCGGGCTGTACCACGCGCAGGTGTTCTTGGTAGACGACGCCGGGATCAACGCCGTGCTGTTCTACAGCCGTGGCGAGGCAGGGCAGCGCTTGCTGGCACAGGAGCACAAGCTGCGGGTTGGCTCGCAATCGGTCATCGGGCGGGTAACGGCAACGGGCGAACCCGTCATCGTCAACGACACACAAAGTGCAGCCGCACTCAACACCCATGCGTTCAACCCTATCTTGAAGGACACCCGTGCGGAGATGGCAATCCCGCTGCTCATCGGCGGCGATGTGATCGGCGCTTTGGACTTGCAGAGCGATAAACCCAACGCCTTTGATGTCGATGACCTGCAAACATTCCAGCTTTTGGCAGACCAAATTGCCATTGCCGTCTACAAAACGCGCCTGCTGCGCGAGTCTGAACAGCGTGCCCAACAGCTCGAAACGCTGAACCGCCAGCTCACGCAAATGGCGTGGGAGGAACTTGAGAAGGAAGTGGGGCTGGAAAGCAGCTACCGCTATAACCTGCTGGAAGTGGACGTCGCCGCACGCGAAGCACACTCCAGCATGACCACATCGCAGATGATTGCCATGCCAATTCGCATACGCGGGGAAGTCATCGGCACCATCCACGCTTCGCCACCGGAGTATGCCGAGTTTACGGAAAACGACACCTTCATCCTGCGGTCCGTGGCAGAGCGTATCTCGCTGGCGGTAGAAAACGCACGGCTCTTCCAGGAAACGCAAACCAACCTCCAAGAGACCTCCACGCTGTACCAGACGAGCCGCTTCCTGAACGAGGCAGAGGAAATGGAAGATGTGATCGAAGCGATTATCCTCTCCGCCATGCCAGAGGCAACCAGCGGTCAAATCGCCATCTTCGACGATTATCTGGTCGATACCCTGCCGGAGTGGATGCAGATCGTAGCAAGCTGGTCAAAGGGGGAAGATGACGGTGTGTTACAGCGAGACACCAACCTCGTCGGCACCCGCTTCCGCATGGGTCGCTATCGCCTGTTCGAAGACCTGAACGCAACCCAGGTCACGCTGGTAGAGGACACCGAGCAAGACGCACGACTCGGTGCAACACTGCGCGAGTGGTTCCGGCGCCAGGGCGGGCGCTCGGTTGTGTTCATCCCGCTCAGTGTGCGCGGCATCTGGCGTGGCTCGGTCATTATCGAATTTCCCCAGCCCCGTGCCTTTACAGACCGGGACGGACGCATCTACAACAACCTGATCGACCAGGCAGGTGTCGCCATCGACAACCGCTTACTGTTAAAGCAAACGGAACGCGCCCTCGCGCAGAACGAGCGCCTATACGGTGCTAGCCGCATCATCAACCAGGCACAAAACCTGGAGGACCTGGTGCGTGCTACGGTGAACACCGCCGACCGACCTGACCTGAACTTTGGGTTGGCAGTGTTCGAGGGGGCGCTGGACAGCACAGGTTGGCCCACTTCGCTGCGACATGTCGCGCAGTCGCAGGGGACATCCATCTCCAGCCCCAACCAGGTGTACTTCGTGCGTATTATGGAGCATTCCCCGCTGCGCCAGCGTGAACCCGAAGTGGTCGTGGTAGACAAACAGGGCAGCGAAACCCTGTCGCTGCTTGCCGCCCTGGTGCGCTCCAATGGCGACCAACACGGCACGTTTTTCCCGCTGTTCAGTGCCAGCCAGCCGATTGCGTTGTTCTTCGTCACCCGTGCCAGCGTGCAGGCGCTCTCCGAGGAAAATCAGGAGATTTACCGGGCGCTTGCCGGGTCAATGAGTACCGTCATCGAAAATCGGCGTCTGCTTGAGCAAACTGCTGCCGCCCTGGACGAAACGCGCCGCCTGTACGACGCCAACCGTGCTATCACCGCCGCACAAGACATTGAGACGATTTATCGGGCAACTGCCAACTATTTGATGCAGCCGATGAACGACATTTGCCGGGTGAGCTTCTTCCTGGCACGCCCGGAGCCATCCTTCAACCCGAACTTCCTGGAATGCGTTTACACCGCAACCAGCGACAGCACGGCAACAGAAGACCACCCGCTGATCCGCTTTGATGCGAACCAAATACCGTTTAGCAAATTGGGCGAGCTAACCGGGCACTCCACCGAGGTGCAAGACCTCACAGACGACCTGCAACAGTTCCCGCTCATTGCGAACTACCTGGCGGAAAACCGCACCCGCAGTGTGATCTTCAACACGCTGGAGGCACGCATGGACTGGCTTGGCGTTGTGGTGGTGGAGAGCGACAAAACCGACATATTCACGGAGCAATACCTGCGCTTCTGCACTGCCGTCACAGACCAGGTTGCTATTGCGCTGGAAAACCAGTTGCTGTTCGAACAGGCACAGCAGGAGGCACGCCAGGCACTCGCGCTGGCAGAGGCAACCCAGCTTGCCAACCAGATTGGCGGCGAGGTGCTGGGCGGCATCCAGAACTTGTTTGCCCGCGTCGCAGAGACCGCCGGTTACGACCGCTGGCTGCTGATGGCGCTGGACGAGAGCAACGGCACGCTCACCAAACTGGTTGAGCACGCGCCCGAAGGCGTGCCCAGCAGCGTGTCAGACATCCTGAACCTGAGCACTGCCCATCACCCCATCTCAGATGCGATTCACTTCAATCGCACGCTGATGGCAAACCATGCGGAAGATCACGATGTGTTGCTTACCCAGCCAGAGCTTGCCGCCACCCTGGGTAAGCACATTGCCGCGCCCATCATGACGGGCGGGCGAACCATCGGCGGTCTCATCGTGGGGCGCAGCGCAGAAGCATCCGACCTGAACGAGCGCGACGACTTGCTCATCAACACCATGGCAGCACAAATTGCCGTGACGATGGAAAACCAGCGGCTGTTCCGCGCAGCAGAGCGCGAACGCACGACGCTGCGCTCAATCCTGGATACGCTGCCGGCAGGTGTACTGGTGCTGGACGCCAAAACGCTCACCCCTGTGCAGTACAACGGGCAGGTGCGCGATTACCTGGGGCAAGATGTCGCCGATGGCGTTCCGTTTACCGCCGGGGCATACAACCTCTACCGCACGGGCACCAACATGCACTACCCGGAGGACGAACTGCCCATCAACGCAGCGCTCAGCAGCGGCGAGTCGTCGTTCAGCGACGATGTATCCGTATTTGCCGACGGCGACTACCAGGCAGACCTGCTCATCAACGCGGCACCTATCCGCAACAGCGATGGCGACATTATCAACATCGTGGCGGCGTTTGAGGACATCAGCAACCTGCGCCGCCTGGAAAACACCCTGCAAGACAACCTGCGCGAGACGATCTCGCTCTACGAAGCAACCCGTTCGCTTTCCGAGGCGGACGAGTTGGAAGAAGTGCTAGAGGTGGTGCTGTTCCAGCTTGTGATGAACGAGCCAGAAAACGCGCACATCGTGCTGCGCGACGAGGAGGTGGGGGGCAGGCACGTCGCCCGCAGCATGGGTGGCACGCTCACCATTGACGGGCTTAGCGAGAGCGTCTTCAACCCAGACCGCATCACGTTGGTGAACAACGTGCAGGCAGAGGGCAGCCTGACCGAAAACGACCGAACCCTACTACACGAACAAGGCGTAGAGGCAATCGCATGTGTGCCGCTGCGTGCCAGCCACCGCGACACCGCGCTCGGTTGGATTGTTGTCAACTACAGCTTCCCCTACGAGTTCACGCCGGAAGACGAGCGCTTCCTCAGCACACTGGGCGACAACGCCGCCGTAGCGATTGACAACCGCTACCTGTTCCAAAGCACGCAAAACGCCCTACGAGAAACATCGTCGCTGTTCAGCGCAACCACCACCATCAGCCGCGCACGCGACCTGAACGAACTGTCGCGGGTGGTGCGCGTTTCGGTAGAGGCGCTGTCGCCGGATGTGTACGCCGCCTACCTGATGACAGACCCATCCTCGCCAGATAACCTCGAAGAGATGTTTAACCTGGGCAGCACGGGCACCGGCATCAACTTCCGCGAAATGCTGATGAAGTACGGGCTGTTCCGCGATGAGAGCATCTTCATTGACGATGTGCTAGCACTGGAAAACCCCACAACGTTCCAGCAAGCGCTCGCCGCACACGACGGCATCCGGGCGTTTGCGTCCGTGAGCCTGCGCGTGAAGGGAATGCCAGACGGTCGCTTGTTCCTGGCGTATCACAAACCGCACAAGTTCACCGAGGGCGAGTCGCGCTACTTAAACGCAATTGCAGACAGCGCCTCCGTTGTGGTAGACAACATTATCCTGCTGGATCAAATCCAGAACGCGCTGGAAGAAACCAGCACGCTCTACCAAGCAAGCCGCTCCCTGGCAGACACCACCACCCCGCAAGAAGTGCTCGACGTGGTGGTAGAAAAGCTCATTGGCGTGCACATCACACAGGTGTTCATCGCCCTGCTGAACAACAGCGCGTGGGATACCCCCGGCGCAACCGTTGATGTCGTCTCCAACTGGCAAAGCAGCGGCGGGGTAGACCTGGAAGATATCTCGCTGTCGCAAGAGCAGTTCCCGGCGTGGCGCATCCTGGCGACGCAAAGCGTGATGACGATTGATGATGTGCAAACAGAAACCCGTCTCGATGAAATGGAACGATTGGGCATCGAAAGCATGGACACCCGCTCGTTGGCAATCATTCCGCTGCGTGCCCCGCCCGCAACATCGGTGCCATTTGGATTAGCTCTAGCGACCTGCACGTGCACTCAGAGCGGGAACAGCGCGTGTTCCAGGCATTTGCAGAGCAAGCGTCTCTCTCGCTGGAAGCATCGTTCCTGCTGGAGCAAACCGAACGCCGTGCCCGTCAGCTTGCCACCTCCACAGAAGTATCGCAGATCGTTAGCTCCATCCTGGATATCGAAGAACTGCTACCAAAAGTGGTAGACCTCATTCAAGCACAGTTCGGCTACGATCATGTGCAGGTGTTCCTGATGGACGACAACCGCGAGTACGCGCAGCTTGTCGCCAGCACGGGTGATGCCGGGCGACAGTTGTTGGCGATTAAGCACAAGCTTGCCAAAGGCTCGCAGAGTGTGATCGGGCAGGTCACGCAGCAGTCTCGCCCCATCATCGCGCTAGATACATCCGACGCTCGTGTTATCCACCGCCCGAACCCCTACCTGCCGCTCACCCGCTCGGAGATGGCGCTGCCCATCTTTGTGCTGGGCGAGGTGATCGGTGCGCTAGACGTGCAATCCAACGAGCCGAACGCCTTCGGGGAGGACGACATTGCGGTGCTCACGACGCTAGCAGCGCAGATTTCGGTAGCGCTGGACAACGCTCGTCTGTTCCGCCAGGCGGAAAGCCGCGCCGACGAGATGAGCTTCCTGTTCACCATCACCACGGCGGCAGCGTCTGCCGATGGGCTGGACGAAGCGCTGCAAAACGTGGTGGAACTGTTGCGCGGCTCGCTGGGGGCGCAGTCTGTGGGCATTTACCTGCTGATGGACGACGAAGAGGATGAGAGCGCCCCGCAAACCACGCTGCAAATGGTCGCCCGCGCTGGCGGGGACGAGTCTGCGATGCACGCGGTAGAGATTGGCGACGCGGAAAACCTCATCGGCGTCGTCGCACAAGATCTCATTCCGGTCATTATCCGGGACATCCGGGAAGAGCCGCGCTATCGCCCCCTGATGCCAACATCGCGGGCGGCGGTTATCGCCCCGCTAAGCACTGGCGGTGAGGTAACCGGTCTCATTACGATGGAGTCCGAACGGATAGGGGCATACGACCAGGACACGCTCACGCTGCTGTTGGCGCTGGGCGGTACGCTGGCGGCGATTGTGCAAAACGCCCGCCTGCTGGACGACATCTCCCGCCAGAAGGCGGAACTGGAGACGCTGGACAAGCTCAAGAGCGACTTCCTTGCCAACATGAGCCACGAGCTGCGCACCCCGCTTAACTCCATCATCGGGTTTAGCCGCGTGATGCTCAAGGGCATTGACGGACCGCTAAGCGAGATGCAGGAACAAGACCTGACCACCATCTACAACAGTGGGCAGCACCTGTTAGGTCTCATCAACGACGTGCTAGACCAGGCGAAGATCGCCGCAGACAAAATGGACTTACAGCGCGACTACTTCGACGTTCGCGGCGTTGTCGAGGGCGTGCGCTCGATTGGCATCGGCTTGGTGAAAGAAAAGCCTGTGGAAATCTACCTGAAGGCAGCGAACAACCTGCCCCAGGCATTTGGCGACGAGTTCCGTACGCGGCAGGTTTTGCTCAACCTGGTTTCTAACGCTGCGAAGTTCACCAGCGAGGGCAGCATCGTCATTAGTGTGTACACGGTGGAGCACGACGAGCGCGGTGCCATGCTGCGCATCGACGTGACCGACTCGGGCATCGGCATTGACGAGCAGGACATTCCAGGGCTGTTCGAGGCGTTCCGCCAGGTGGACTCATCGCTCACGCGCCTGTCTGAGGGAACGGGGTTGGGCTTGCCGATTGCCAAGTCCCTGGTCGAACTCCAGGGCGGCGACATGTACGTAGACTCCAGGCTGGGGCATGGCTCCACATTCAGCATCACCGTGCCCACGCAGCCCGTTTACGTGGACGACACCGACGACGAGCGCTTCTTCGACGCGGATGCAACTCCCACGCAAAAGCCAGAACTCACCGGGGAGAACGTACCCGGCGGCGTTGCCGGGCAGGAGAATGGCAAGCAAGCGGCAATGATCGGTCCGCCGCCGGGCGTCTTCGAGCAAAAGCGCCAAATCCTGCTCATTGAGGATGCGCCGACAATGGTCGATCAGTATCGGCGGCTTTTGCAAAGAGAGGGCTTTGAGGTGCTGGTCGCGTCCATCCCGCTGGAAGCAGAACCCATGGCAAGCGCCATGCGCCCCACGCTCATTGTGATGGACGTGAATTTTGCCGACGGCAAGGGATGGGATATTCTTGCTAAGGTGAAAGACCGAGACGACACATTCGACATACCCGTGATTGTCGTCACCCTGAGCGACGAATCGGAGCGGGCATATCGCCTGGGCGCGTACAACTTTATCCAGCGCCCCTACACGCCAGACGACTTTATTAAAGCAGTGATAGAGGCAGAGCAGGAAAGCAACGTTGACCGCATCCTTGTTATCGACGACCAGCCGGAAAGCACACGCCTCATCGAGCAGATTTTGCAGGAGAACGGCAGGTACCGGGTGTTCTCCGCACACACCGGGCGGGAAGGCATCGCACTTGTTGCCCGCCGCCGCCCGGATCTAATCGTGCTGGACTTGCGAATGCCGGAAATGGACGGCTTTGACGTGCTAGACGACCTGCGCTCCCACCCGGAAACAGCAAGCATCCCGGTAGTGGTGGTGACAGGGGAGAGCGTGCTTAGCGACGACGAGCGGGAAAAGCTCATCGACCTGGAAATCATCTTTAAAACCGACCTGAACCAGGACAACTACCAGGGCTTCATCAGCGAAATTCGACGGCAAATTGCCCGGTACCATGGGGAGTAAGCAACTATGAGCGAAGCAGCGCTGGGGGCACGCAAGGCAAAACATGTCGTGCTCCAGTGTACCAACTGCGGCTGGAATACAACGCTGCAAAACATCCCAACCAACATGAAGGGATGCCCCGTTTGCGGGGAGAACATCATCGAGGCGCGTTACGATGTGGGGCACATCCACCCGGATGAATGGCGGCGGGAGTTCGCACAGCGCCCGTCGGGGCTGTGGCGCTACCGCGAAATGCTGCCCATCTACGACGCGAACAACATCGTTACCCTACAAGAGGGCGGTACGCCCCTCGTCAAGTCGGAGAACTTGGCGAACATGCTGGGGCTTAAGCACCTCTACGTCAAAGACGAACGTCAGGGTCCTACACGCAGCTTCAAAGATCGGCAGGCAACCGTTGCCGTCTCCGCCATGAAGGAACTTGGCGTGACGGAAGTGGTTGTCGCCAGCACGGGCAACGTCGCAATTGCCTACGCTGCCTACTGTGCACGGGCGGGCATCAAGCTGTGGGCATTTTTCCCCAGCCTCACCCCCAACGAAAAGATGCGCGAGGCGGCGGTCTACGGCGCTCAGGTGATTAAGACGACAGGCAACTACGACCAGACCAAGGCGCTGGCGGCGAGCTTCGCGGCAGCAAAGGGTATCTTCCTGGACAAGGGCGTGAAGAGCGTCGCTGCGATGGAAGGCATGAAGACGATGGCATATGAGATCGCGGAGCAGCTTGGCGATGAACTTGAGGGCGGTAAGCGCTGGCGCTCCCCAGATTGGTTTTTGCAGGGCGTGAGCGGGGGGCTGGGTCCGATTGGTGTGGGCAAGGGCTTCCGTGAGATGGTGGACTTCGGCTTTGTCGAT
>CAYVGI010000074.1:22113-23440 GCA_964451095.1 uncultured Anaerolineaceae bacterium | reverse complement strand
ACAGTTGCGAATTGAACAGACAACAATGAACATTCAATCCACTTTATACGGGCGAAACCCGCAAAGGCATAACTGCAACCGCCTCTATCCCGTCCACAAAAGCATTCGGGAATACTTTTCTGATGATGTTGCCAGCGCCGTTGATGTCGGCGTTGATGAGCGTGCCATCACTTGCACGGAACAGGCCGCGCTTGACACGCCTTCCGGCGTACTTCTCGTGCTTGCGGATGGGCTCGTCGTCGAGCAGGCTGCACCTGGATGTGTAGCTTTCTTCGGTGAGAACGACTTCTATCCCCGCAAGCTCAGCTTTGTAGGTGAGCATGTGGATAAAACGAGCGTGCGGAATGCCGACGAAGTGCTGGTTGTTGCGCTTGCCGATGTTGATGCGCTGTTTCCAGCCATCGTTCTTGCCAATCACCAGCGTGCCAATCTGTTGTTCGATGAGCCAGTCGACAATCCAGCGCGACGCCTTGTGCAGATAGGTGTCCACGCGCATGTTGCGCTTGAACGTCAGGCTGCGTATCTGATGGCTGGATCTGCTCTCGCCTTCAAGTTGACTTTGCAAAGCGGCTTTGCGCTTGTTGTAGAACTGGTTGATGCTCTTGAGCGGTCTACCGTTAACAAGAATCGGCGCAGTGCCGGGCTTGTTTGTCGCTATAGCCGCCAGATTATCGAGTCCGATATCGATGCCCGCCGCGTACTGCCCGCCGATTTGCACCGCTGGCTCAACCGCGTAGATGACCTGTACCACGTAGCAGCCTGTTTGCGGCGTGATGTGAACCTCTTTTACGCGCTGAGGCTCGACCTGTGTTTGCACCTTGACGCTCAATCCCGACGGGGCAATGATGCCGCGTCGCAACTGACGCTTCGAGAACGCCTGAATGTCGTATGCCAGTCGATTGCGCCCGTTTGCTTTGTGGCGATACTTCGGCATTTTGGGCTTAGCTGTAAACTTATCAGGCGCTTGCGCGTAGGCTTTCAGCGCCTTAAACCAGTGCTGCCATGCCCCGTAAAGCTGCTTAAGTACCTGATTGGACACCTTGCGTGGCAATGCCTCGTAGTCCTGCGGGTAGGTGTCGCGTACCTGACGATACAGTTGCTTAAAGCCCAGGAACGTGCCGTGGTGGATAAACGGTTGCCGCAATGTGTAGTTCGCCGCATTCCACAGGTTCTTCGCCAGCCACGCAGCATGGTCGATTTCCGCCCAGCGCGGATCACTTTTGCGAATAACGTGCCGTTCAACGAGCGTCGTCATGCTTGAGCGCCTCCGTCACTTGCTCAGTTTTGTGTTTGGCTCTGCGCTGCCCATACATTCGGGCGCAAAAGC
>CAYVGI010000074.1:0-22013 GCA_964451095.1 uncultured Anaerolineaceae bacterium | reverse complement strand
GAGCATAAACCGCCACCTTCATCGGGCGATGCGTTTCATCTTCGGTGATGATGATTGTCCCGGTATCCATCTGGTAGCCGCGTATCTTGCCCGCCTTAAACCAGCGGTACGCAGTGCGATAGTGGACGCCTTTTTGAATTGCGTAGTCTTTGAGCCTCATGCACACTATTGTACACAGGAGTTATTTAATATCAATAAAACAGGCGAAGGTTCGTAACACGTCCCGTTGCTGTAAGTGGAACAATCCGCAGCCGCACTAGCTCGAAGTGTTCATCCCATATCATCATACGAGGGTTAAACAGCGGTACGATGGTTGCGTCTGCGTCCCAATCCACGGAACTAATGTCGCTTCCTTTAAAGCTATTACACCAATAGCACGACAAAACAGATTGTCCGAGTGAGTAAGCCCGCCGTGCTTAATGGCAATCACGTGGTCGATTGCGAAATCCACAGCCTTGTCTTCTGTGTTAGCAAGGCAATACCCACAACAGCTACGTGCTCGTTCTATCACTTCCCGTCGTAGCGATGCGCTGATGTATGTCGCGCTCATGATTTTGCTTTTAGTTTGAGCCGTGCCTTCGCTTTCACCAACGTCAGCAAGTGGTCGATTTGCCGGAATTCTGCCATTTCGCGCTGTTCGCCTGGCGAGAGGGTACCTTCGCGGTTCTTCTCCAGCAGGGTATGGGCACGCTGTTGCAATTCATCTGGCAACCGATACGCCGCGATCTGCTCAAGTGTGGGGGCACCACTTAAAAAGTCCGTGACAACATCAGCAATTGTTTTTTCTGGCAATGAGTCCATGAGGCTATCACCTTGACGTGCGGTTACGTTTAACATCCTAGCAATGAACCGCGCACAGAGCAAACCGCTGTGGGTTAAAAACCACACAGCTAGCCATTTCGGTTTAAGGTGCTCGACCCCCACCGATCTCACTGATTAGCATCATACAAGGCGGTCAACTAAGCGGCAGGTGCAAACTGATTTATCTGTTTCCTGCCGCAATGGGTAGCATCGGGTTTTGAACCCGATGCGATGGATGCTCAACTTAACACCGCACCGTCCACTTGGTATTTGACAAGACCGCCCTGCTAAAGCTCATCCCACCACACAAAACCGGGCGGCAGGTTATCTGTGCCGACGGTGTGGCGTGGGCGCGGTTGACGCGGGCGCTCATCATTATGCGGTGCGGCGGTGGCGTCGGGCAGGGCGGGGGTTTCCGTTTCTACATGGATGGCACGCCCACGCGGTCCGCCGTTAGTGCGGACGGCACCGGGTACATAGCTAGCGGTGCCTTCCCGCAGGTTGCGCAGGTACGCCTGCAGCAGGTTCACAATCGCGCCCAACCCCAAAAACAGCGTGAGCGCGTTGGCAATCCAGCCGATGACCGGCAGCGACACCAAAAACGCAATCAGCACAGAGCCAGCAATCAGCGATACATACAGGTAGCGCGTGGAGCCGTCGTCCTCGAACACGAAGCGCAGCAGCCGCCGCCCAATGGCAATGCAAAACACCGACCGCGCCACAAAGATCGCCACAAAGTAGAACAATCCCGCCCCGCCCACATCCAGGATGAGCAGCACCACCAGCCCTGCCAGCACCAGGTTGCCCACTTGCAGCAGAGAGAGCGAAAACACGATCAGTGCGCTGACGATGAGCGCAAAGAAAAACACCGGGAACGACAAGATAAACGTGAGTGTGCCCACGCCCAGGCTGGTGAGCGGGCGACGGCGCAGGTTACGGATGGGTGCCAGGGTGAGCCGGGGCGCGAACAAAAGCCCCAGCGCCCCCACCACAACCAGCGTGGCGAACTCTCGCACGCTGGTTGCCAGGTACTGCTGGATGCTCTGCCGCCAGCTTTCCTCGTCGGTGGGTGGCTCGAACTGGTTGGAGATGAGTGTGAAGTTCACATCACCCGCCGTAATCGCTTGTAGGGTGCTATCGGTTGTGATGCGGGTCGGCGCACTGTAGTTGAGGTCGCCCGCAATGGTGGTGGTGTCGCTCACCCGCAAACCGGGGTCAACCAGTTCCAGTTCTACCGGCAGCGGCAAGAACAGCGTTTCCAGTTGGGCAGTGCCCTCGGTGTCCTCGGCGTCACCCACCACCGCGTTCAGGTCGCCTGCCAACTGACCGCTCAACTCCAATGCAGACCCCCAAAAGTTCACCTCGCCTGCCACCTGCCCGTCCAGCAGCATTTGATAGCCAGACGCCAGCACCGTGCCGGAGAGGTCGGTTTCTGGTTCGATGGTCGTGCTCATCGTCAGGCAAATGACATCCGCCGCGCTGCTGCGGAACTGTGCGCTGCTGTGAATGTTGAGCACCGCGCCCAGGTAGTGCAGGTCGTCGCCGATGGTACCGAACACATCTAGCTGCCCGCCGATGAGGTACACACTGTCGCGCACATCACCGTTAATGGTTGTGGTTGTCGCCGCGCCGATGAGGTTGCCGTCTACCACGCCGTTAATGACCAGATCCTGGCATAGGACAAACACCACGCCCTCCACGCGCTGCCCCGCCTCGATCAGGCACAGGTCTGCCTGCAAGTACTGCCTGGCAGATGCAGTCCCAGCAGTGACCAACAACACAAGCAGCGTGAGCCAGGTGCGGATGTGGCGTGTGGTCATGGGTGTGTGCTTCCCCGTGAACGAGTGGTTGTCTCGCATTGTAGAGGGCGTTTCTGTCGTTGCCAATTGTGTGTTCGTCTGGCAAACTTTGGGCGTTGTGTAGCAGTGGGGCACACGCATGGCGCGGAGCGATGAGCGCGGAAACCGCGAAACTGAAACCGATGAAGTCGAGATGCCGCCGGAGCTGGGAGGCACGCCGCCTCACCAGCCAGACCCAGCGGAACCGCCGCCACGCCAAGTGGTGCTGGAGGTGCTGCACGGCAAGCGCAAAAATCGCCACGCGCTCGCCTTCTGGGGGGTGCCGCTGGTAGTGGGGCGCGGGGACGAAACTGTGCCCGTAGATGTGGATGTTTCCGGCTATGATGCGCTGGAGCTAGGGGTGTCTCGGCAGCACGCCGCGCTCAGCCTGACGGAACGCGGTGTGTTCGTAGAGGACAAGAGCAGCACCAATGGCACCCGCATCAACGGCTTCCAGTTGCCGCCCGCCCGCCCCTACCGCCTGCGCAACGGGGACGAGATTGAGTTCGGGCAACTGCGCACGATTATTCGCTTTATCCAATAAGCATCTCCTCCACACAGGCAACATTCCAGTCATCACGGCGAACCAGCATTGCAACCAACGGAGTGCCACGATCTATGGTACGCAGCTTTACAGATAGGGTTTTGGGCGGGGTGTGCGGCGGCATCGCGGCACGGTTGCCGCTAAACGCATGGGTGATTCGTGCGGTGTTTGTCGTGCTCACCGTTGTGACGTTGGGCGCGTTTGCCGTGCTGTACCTGATGCTGTGGACAGCGCTGCCACAGGAAACGCTCGCCGGGCGCACAGCAGGTGGCACAGTCGGTCTTTTGCTAACGTTGGCGCTGATGGCAGCGGTGACGGGCGGCTGGGTAGCGCAGCTTAACGGGTTAACGCGCACGGCAGACGGCACCGACCTGTACTATCCGCTGCTGGGGCTGCTGCTGAGCCTGGTGTTTTTCGGTAGGCAACTGGGGCGCAGCGCATGACGACACGCACACGCAAGAACCTGCTCTATGGCGCATTGGCGGTGCTGGTAGCGGCGGTGGTCATCGTGCGGGCACTAAACGTACTGCCCCCGTACATTGACGACATCCTGGGGCGGGCGTTCCCGGTGGTGCTGGTCATCGTCGGGCTGTCCGTCTTGCTGCGCAACCGTGTACCCTACAGCGGCTTCATCGCCGTGGTGATGGGCTTTGCGCTGGTGACCGTCATTAGCACCACGGCATTTTCTGTGCGGCGCGGGCAAACTCGCGACGACAACCGCATCGAGATCACCGAGGAGGTGCGCGACGAGATTGTGCTGCTGCGCGTGCGCGTGCAAACACTGACAACCGATGTCGAGATCGTGCGGGCACCGCAAACCGAGGACGACACGCTGCGGGCGGTGTTCACGGGCAGCACGGAGAGCAGCCTCAGCGAGACGTACATCGCCGGGACGGACAACGCCGCTACGTTCACGCTCAATGAACTGCGCCAGAACCCGGTGCCCATGCTGGAAGCAGTGGGGCGCGGCAGCCTGCTGCTGGAACTCCCCCCCGACGTGCCTGTAGACTTGCAGCTAGACGCGCTCGACGGCGATGTGGTGCTGAACCTGAGCGAACTGCAACTGGAACGGCTGAACCTCAACATCACCGAGGGCGACACACTGGTTACGCTGCCTGCCTATGAACCGCAATACAGCGAACCGGAGGAAACGCTGGGCGCGTGGCGTGTGGGCACCGGCACCACGACCGTGCGCGTGCCGGGGGTGGTTTCTGCCCGGTTTGATATGAGCCAGAGCACCGGACCCGAACCCGACTACGACCCCAATGTGTATAACCTGCTGTTCGGGCGGGATGTGCTGGAGGCACGCAACATCGACACCGGGGAAATCGTGATGCGCTACGACCTGGTGGTGCAGCGCGAGCGCCTGACGGTTGACATCATCCCTGATGCTGACGCGCCGGACGCCAACTAACCAGCCAACCTTAATCTAACACTCTGCTGAGTATATGCCCGATCTATGACAGTCTGTGTTTAAATGGCATCGGCTTCGTTCAATGAATAGGTTAGGTGATATGCGTCGTATGGTTATCGGAATTATCATCGCTGTTGTGGTGCTGGCACTGCTGTACCCGCTGATGTTGGCACTCATTGCGTTTAACAGCCCGCCCCCGCCCACCGTTGGTATAGAGCAGCTTACACTGTGCCCGGAAACCCCCAACTGCGTGAGCAGCCTGGCGGGTGAGCGTGAGGCAGCCCAGGTGCCGCGCCTGTCCTACACGGGCGAGCAGTTCATCGCACGAGCATTCCTGGTCGAAGCACTGGAAGCACAGCCCGGCACACAAATCCTGGTTGCCCAGGACGACTACATCCATGCGGAGCGGCGTACCCGTGTGATGCGCTTTGTGGATGACATTGAACTGAAGTTCGATGACGAGGCTAAGGAAGTTGAGGTGCGAGTGGCGGCACGGCTTGGTTACAGCGACGGCGGCAACAATCGGCGCTTTGTGGAGAGCTTGCGCCAAACGTTCGACCAGTTACGGCAGTAGCCTAGGTGCCTGCGTCGCCCGTGGGTTTTGATTTCGTCCACATGCTGAACATATCGCGGATGTGACCCAGGTTGCCCGCAATGGCGGCAAGGCGCGGGCGACGGACGAGGCTAGCGGCAATGGTCTTGAGGGTGTTTTCCGCCTTCAGGCGATACACAACCGTATCGGCGCGGTCTGGGTGGGTGAGGCTGAGCGCGTAGTAACACAGCCACAGGTCACGCCCGCCGTAGGTCAGTTCGTTGTCTAGCGCCCAGGTGAGTGTGTTCAGCGAGAGCGTTTCGCCGATTTGCTTTTGCGCCAGCCCATACCACAACAGCCCGCGCCCATACAGCACCCGGTTATGCGACTGCACTGCCTTCAGGAACGGGGTCGCGAGCTCAATGCAGCGCTCGTACTGCCCGGTGAGTGCCAACGCGCGCATGTGTGCCACCTGCATGGCATAGTGCTCGTGGGTGTTCAGGTAGCGCTCCGCACTTGCCTGCCGCAGCAGCACCAGCCCTTCTTCCGGGCGTTTTTGCGCGATGTAACACAGGGCGCGGTCTGCTTGCAGCAGCGGTGACGGGTAATTGAGCCGTTTGGCGAGCGCCTCCGCCTCGTCTAGCATTTCCAGTGCGGTGTCTACATCGAACAGCAGCCGGTGCGCCAGCGCCATCAGTTGCAGGTCGCTAATCTGGTACAGCAGGTCGCCCGTTTCGCGGTTGGTCGCCAACACGCGCTCGAAGCAGTCCAGCGCGGTTGCAAACGCGCCCTTGTCTAGCGCCACCCGCCCCATCATCGCCAGGGACGCAGCGATTTCACGGTCGCTGCTGCTCTCCTTCGCTGTGATGTACGCCTGCTGCTGGTAGCGTTCTGCCTCGTTTAGCTCCCCACGAGACCAGCGCAGCACCCCAAACGCCCGCAGCACCTGCGACTTCAACAGCGGCGAATCCGTGCGGGCGGTGTCGTTGTAGGCGCTGGTGAGCACGTCCAACGCCTCGTCGTAGCTGCCCATCGCCGTGAACGCATTGCCCAGCGTGACGCTGGCACGCACCCGCTCGTCCAGCATGGTTTCCCCAGCGATTTCCCCTATCAGGCGCAGCGCGGTTTGGCTGTCGGCGGTTGCCTCGGCATAGCGCCGCCGGGCATGGGCGATTTGCGCTTGCACCAGCCACAGGCGGCTCACAAACGGCAGCGCGTCCTCTCGCGGGACTTCCCGCGCACTGGAAAGCCCGGTTTCTACCAGGGGCAGTGCTTCGGTGTACTGCCCGCGCTCAAGCTGATGTGCTGCTGCCTCCGCGTAGGTGCGCAGCGCGTCCAGGTGTTTTTCGGCGCGGGTGTACTGCCCTGCCAGCAGCCCCAGCATTTCTGGCTGTTCGGTCGAGCGCTGGGCAAGCCACGCCGCCGCCTGCTCGTGGTATAGGGTGCGGTAGCTGCGCGGCAGCATGGCGTAGGCAACTTCGTAGTACAGCACATTGCGGAAGGTGTATTCAATGTCATCCGCGACGCGGCTCATCTGCCGCTGCACAATGATCTTGCGGGTAATCAACTCGGCAAAGTCTGCCGCGACATCGTGCCCGGCAAGCGCCCGCACCGACCCCTCCCAGAAGGTTCGCCCGACGATGGCGGCAAGCTGCACCACCCGCCGCACGGTCGGTTTCAGGTCGTCCAGGCGTGCCTGGAACACGCCCACCAGCCCGCCGGGGAGCTGGTCTGCCAGGGTGCGGTAGGCGTAGGTGTTCACCTGCCAGCGCCCGGTTTCCTCATCCCACTGGAACGCGCCGCTGTCGAACAGGCGGCGCAGGAACTCCTCGATGAAAAGCGGGTTGCCCTCTGCCTGGTCTACGATGACGGTTTCCAGGTCGTCTGGCATGTTGTCTACGCGCTGGGCAACCGCGCCGATGATCTCGCGGGTGCCGTCCGGCGAGAGCGGTTCCAGGTCGTAGGTGGTGTAGCTGTGCTGCCCACGCATGAACTGCGGGCTGTTGGTCTTGAGGGAGGGGCGTGCGCTCGCCAGCAGCAGCAGCCCGCCCGTGTCGCACGTAAACGATTCCAGCAGCGAGAGTGATTGAGTATCCGCCCAGTGCAGGTCATCTACCAGCAGCAGCAGCGGACGCCCACCAGCAACGCCGCGCAGCCACGTCATCACCCAGCGGTAGAGCAGGGTATCATCCTGACCGCGTGTGCTGTGGTGCATAGAGCGAATGTAGGGGCTTTCTGCAAAGCCGTAGCCGCCCAAAAAGCCAACCACCGCCGCCGCTACCGCCGCGTTACTCTCGGACTGCCAGTGCTCGCGGGTGTAGCGGGCAATGCGGTCTTCTGCCGCCTGTGAGGTGAGCACATAGGCGAGGTCGCACGCGGTGTACAACATGTCTCGCACCAGGCTGAACGCGCTGCCGCTGCGCTCGTAGTGCCCTGCCATCCGCACAATGTGGAAGGGTTTGGCGGCGCTGCTCTGGGCAATTTCCTCTAGCAGGCGGCTTTTGCCCATGCCGATGTCCCCAAGCACGGTCACAAAACGGCACGCCCCCGTTGCGGCTTCGTTTAGCTTGGCACGCAGTTGCGCCTGGATGCCCGCCCGCCCCACAAACGGCACCGTCACCCCGGCGATCTGGTCGCCAAGAAGCTGGGTGCTGGCACGGGGTTCCGTCAGCAGGTAGTAGTTGATGGGCTGTGTGTAACCTTTGATGAGCGCCTCGCCCTGTTCCAGCGTGATGAAGTCGTTGCGCACGCGCAGGTAGGTTTCGTGGTCTATGGCAATGCTGCCCCCCTGGACGAGCGCTTGCAGCCGGGCGGCGCGGTTGGTGGCGTTGCCCATCGCCAGCATCGTGATGCGATCGGCAGAGCCGACCGGACCGACCACCACCTGCCCGGTGGCAATCCCCACCCGAATGGCAAACTCCCGGATCTCGCGGTAGGTCTCCTGCACATGGAAGTTGTACTCCGCGACTTGCCCTTGCAGCGCCAGCGCACACGCGGCGGCGCGGGCGGCGTCGTTGCCCAGGCTGCGCTGCGCCCCGAAGTAACACAGCAGCCCGTCGCCCAGGTACTGCCCAATCTCACCGTCCCACTGCTTGACGGTGGCGGCAAAGCGGCGGTGTGCGTCCTGGATGAGGCGGTGCCAGCGCTCGCTGCCCAAAATTTGCTCCATGCGCGTGGCACCCACCACGTCCATGAACATAACCGTGACCTGGCGGATTTCCTCTTTGGGGGTGGTTTCGGTGGGGGGGCTGGTGGTGCGGCGCACCTGGAGGGCATTGAGCCGGGCGTACAATGCGGTGATGACCTCATCGTAGGTGCCTGGGCTAAAAATGCCCTTCTTGTCGTTAACCTCGTTTATCGCCCGGAGGATTTTCTCCTCCTCTTCGCCCCCCATAGGCGTGTTTTCTGTCATCGTTCCAGCGGAATGCACATGCCGAATGTGCTGCCGACTCCTTCTTCACTCTTGACCCACAGTTCGCCCCGGTGGCGGTCTACGATGGACTTCACAAGGCTAAGCCCAAGCCCCACCCCGCCGTCTATGCTGGTGTTCGCCTTGGGGTTCACCCGGTAGAACGACTCGAACAGGTGCGGAATGCTCGCCTCCGGGATGCCGATGCCGTTGTCTTCCACCTCAAAGCAGAAGTTACCGTTGTGCTCGTAGGCACGGACGATGATCTTGCCGCCCTCATCGGTGTATTTGACTGCATTGCCGACGAGGTTGTCCATTGCCTGCCGCAGCAGCACTTGGTCAACGGTGCCGAGCACGCTCTCGTCGAAGCTTATTTCGTCGTGCAAGGTCTGTTTCTTCTGGTAGGTGAGCATTGCCGCGCCCTGCATTACCGGGCGCACGATGTCCAGCATCACCACGTTTGGCTCTGGGTCTAGCCCCGTTTCGTCGATCTTGCGCACTTGCAGCAGGTTTTCCAGCAGGTCGCTCATGCGGGTGATGGAGCGCTTGATTGCCCCTGTAAACTCCATGATGCCTTCATTGCCTGCCAGGTCGTACTCGATCATATCTGTATAGCCGGAGATAATGCTGAGTGGGCTGCGCAGGTCGTGCGAGACGATGCGCAGCATCTCGTCCTTAAAGCGGAACAAGTCGCGCAGGGTGGTTACATCGTGCATGATGACCACGTAGCCGCGCCGCTGCTTGGCGGTGTCCTCCCAGGCGGAGATCGTAACGAGGAAGTCACGCTCTTTCTGGGTGTCTCGCGTTTCAAAGCTGATCTGCTCGCCTATGGCAATGTCGCTGTTCGCTAGCCGATACATGACCTCTTGCAGCGCCTCTGCTTGGTCTGCGTAGCGTTCAACGGCGGTGCCAACGGCGCGGTCAGCAGAGTCACCGAGTAGGTCTTCTGCCCCGTCGTTGAGCATGACCAGATTGGCGCTCGCGTCCAGCACCAGCAGCACATCTGGCACGGCACGCAGCACCACTTCCAATTGGCGCTGCTTTTCCACCAGGTTCTTGAACAACTGCGAGTTACGCACCGCGATTGTTGCCTGGTTCGCAATGATGGTCATCAGCCGCAGGTGATAGTCATTGAAGCGGTTTGGCTGCGGGTGCACCAGCGTGAGCACAGCAATGATCTCGTTGTCGGTTATCAGCGGCACACACATCGCGCTGCGGGCGGTGTCAGTGTCTTCTGGGAAGACGTGCCAGCGCGGGTCGTGGTGGGTATCTGCCGCGATAGAGGGTTGGCGATGTTTGACCGTCCAGCCAGCAAGCCCCTCGTTCAACACCTTAGAAACCACCCGCACAGAGTCTGCCGCGTCCAGGTTGCGGGCGGTGAACACGTATTCCCAGTTCACGTGCACGCCATCTAGCAGGAATAGGCTCGCTTTGGTCGCGCCCACTGCGGAGGCAGTCAGACGCATTACTTCCTCCATAACCTCACCCAGGTCGTGCAGGGTCAGCAGTTTGGAGACTTCTACAAGCAGTTCTAGGTCTTCAAATGTGGGCTGCTGTGGCTCTGCGATCATCAAGGACTCCGTCATATATTCACCTGCGCTTACGCTAACGTTAAATCTCGCTTCGATTTTGTAACATTATACAACGCAGACTAGCGATTATGCTACATCAACTCATGTTTCTCAATTTCTTTTTTACGAATGTAGGCAGGTTAGTGTTGTGTTTCCGTTAGCTTTCCGTTCCGCCTAAATGTGAATCTCCTGCGAGAGTAAGGCAACCAACAGATCAACGCTGGCATTGACGTCAGTCATGTCCACGGTTTCGCTGACGGTGTGCACATAACGGCAGGGGATGGAGATGACACCGCTGGGCACGCCAGACAACGCGGTTTGTATCGCGGCGGCGTCTGTTGCGCCCATTGGCAGCAGTTCCAGTTGGTAGGGGATGCCCTGTGCTTCCGCCGTGTTCACCATCCAGTCACGCACCTGCGGCGGGACGACCAGCCCGTTGTCCTTCACCTTGATGGCAGCACCTGCCCCCAGCTTCACCGCCATCTTGAAGCCGTGCGGCTGGTCGCCGGTGCCGGTTACGTCCAGCGCGATGCCCACATCCGGGTTCACGCTATGTGCTGCTGCCCGCGCACCGCGTATGCCTAGCTCCTCCTGCACGGTGAACACAAACACCGCCTCGTTGGGCAGGGGCACTGCGCTTTCCTTCAGCTTGTGCATCGCCGCTACTGCCACCGCACAGCCGATGCGGTCGTCCATTGCCCGCCCGATCACGCGGGTGCCGCGCTGCACCACCGGGCCGTAAAAGCGGGCGGGCTGCCCGATGCGAAACGTGGTGTCCTCGCCGTCGCTCACATCAATGAAGAACTGGTCAAGCGCGGGCACCTTGGTACGGGCGTCGCCCCACTGGTCGTGCACGCCAATGACGCCAATCGTGCCGTCCTCGAACTGCACGCGGCTGCCCGCCAGCGTGGTGTGCAGCAGCCCGCCGATGTTGTCGAAGCGCAGGTAGCCGCTGGTAGGTTCCTGGTAGGTCGCCATCACGCCGATCTCGTCCATGTGTGCGGCAACCATCACGCGCTTGCCGCCGCTGCCCAGCCGACAGATGAGGTTGCCCAGTGGGTCTACGGTGATCTCGTCGGCAACATTCTGCACTGCCTCACGGATGATTTGGCGGACGTGATGCTCATAGCCAGACGGCCCCCATGCTTCTGCCAGGGACTTGACCAGGTCTTGCAGGGATTCAGTTGTATTCAACATTTGGGTGGTTCCAGTTCGTGCTTACAGGCAAACGTGCGCCGGGCTAAGAGAGGACCCCGCCCGGGCGCGTGCCTGATTGTAGCGCATTTATGCCGGGTTTTGCGCCTGCCTGCCGAAGTGCTCTAGCGGCGAGAAGTCCACCGCATCCAGGAACACGGTTCGGGTCATGTCCCCGGTCGTCAGGCGCTGCACATCCCGCATGGCAGCGGTTGCCATCTCCAGTCCCTCAATGAGCGGTTCGCCGTTGGCAGTCTCGCCCATTTCAATCTGCGGGATGAGCGCAATATCGGCGGCGGTGCGCTCTTCAATGCCGCCCACAAGCCGGAAGATTTCAATCATCTCTGCGCGGTAGGCAGTCTGGTCGAACTCACGGGTCATGTAGGCAATCGTCACGACGGGGTCGCCCTCAACTTCCATGATTTCGACGGTGTCCAGTTCCAGCCAGGGGACGTCTAGCGTTTCGGTAATCTCGCTGACGAGCGCGTCGTCGTTGGCATTCAGCGCAGCGGGCACAAAAATCACACCCAGGGCAATCACTGCGGGGGAGAACAGCAGCAGTAAACGGGTTCGCATTACAGTATGGCTCCACAGTAAACAGTCGTCCGTACTGTAAACGATGCGTGGCATATGGGTGCTAAACGCGGGATGAGTAGCTGTTGAGTGGTGGGGCTGCGTGTATTAGGTTGGTTGCGATGATTTGAGGGGAGACACCGTTTGCTTGGTACAAACATTATACCCTGATTGCTAGTCCTGCCAGTCTGTCAGACCTCACCCCCCAGTCCGCCTCTGCGTAAACGGACGAGGGGGAGGATTGCAAGAAAGTCTCCTCCTCGCACACAGGAGGGAGGGGATTTAGCGGTGGGGTACGTTGCGAAACCGCTTGGGTCGTGTATCGTTTTTGGCAACTATCAATCAGAGCATAATATTGACATGCCCCTCAGTTAATTTTTTTCAACGCAAAGGCGCAAGGGCGCAAAGTGGGGGCGACAAGCATCTCGCCCCGGTCTGTTCACGTCCGGGCGGAGCAACTGCGCTTCAGTCGGTTAAGGGTTTGTGCCCAGGTGTAGTCATAACGGGGGCGTTGGGTGAGGTTGTCCAGCACGATTCCGTCTCGATCTGCGTAGATATCGAGCGTGCTCGCGCCGCTCCACGGGAAGAACCACAGCCTGTAACCCTCCGCGTAGTGCAGCAGCAGCGGTCCGCGGTGGTCTTTCACGATTGAATCCGGCACACCCAGGTCATACAGCAGCCGCACCGGGCACACATCGGAGCGCAATATCAGCCCAATGAGTTGTGCATTGTCATCCACGTCCAGTGAGGCAAGCACCCGCCTATCTTGCCGCAGGACGTTGAAACGTGTGCCTGTGTTGGGGTAATTGTAGCGCTCGTGCCGCTGCGTTTTGAGGAAGTCTTCCACGTCGTCTAGCTCGGAAACACCAACTTCGAGTTCCATCCAGCAGGGCAGTGCACACGCAGATGCCCGAAAGACCTCGGTTGGCTCAAACGGTTCGTTAATTTGGTAGTTGATGCGGATGGCGGCAATCGCCACGGTGAGCACGATTACGGTGAAAAGCAGCGGTCGCAGGATAAATTGTAACATCGCGGTTACCTGAGGGCTGTGTGCGGGTTGCCGCTAGTTTTAACGCAAACGTGCGAGGAAGCAAAACAATCAGGTGTTTGTGCCTGTTTGCAGCGCGGCGATGTACGCCCGCGCCATGAATTTCACCTGTGCAACGTAGGCGCTGCGGGCATCTGTGGGCAGGTTGTGGCGATGAGGGAGTTGCAGCTTACACAGCGTAATCACCAGGTGGGCACCGATGTGCAGCGCACCCGATGGGTGGTCGGGCAGGTGCCGTGCCAGCACGCGCTGGATCATCCCGACCATATCCATATAGACGCGCTGCCCGATTGCCTCGAGCGACTCGCTCTTTACCGCGCCGAAGAACAGCGGCTCAAAGCCGGGGTTGTGTGTGTAGAACTTGAGCGTGCCGTCGATAAAGCTGGCGATGAGGTCTGGCAGGGGCAGGTCGGCGTTGTGGTCAAAGTACACGTCAAGCTGCGCTTGCAACTGCGCGTGATAGCGGTCGGCAAGTGCCTCCAATACCACGTCCTTGTTGCCAAAATACTGGTACAGGCTGCCCACGGACGTTTCCGCACGGTTTGCAATGTGGTTGGTGGTAATGTCCGCGTAGCCCATCTCCACGATGAGTTCGGCGGCGGCGTCCAGGATTTTTGTGACGCGGCGCTGCCCACGGGCGGTGGTTGGTCGCTTACGCAAGCTGCTGTTGTCGGTCATATCCGTCCGGTGGTTTGGGTGTCGTCAAGTCCCGGTATTATACATCACACCAGCGTACGGTTGTGCCCTGCCCGCTACACGGTACAATAGTCGAACAGCATAATGACTACGCTGGGGGAAACCACATGCTTACCGACTTCCAAAAGCGCAAACTGACCCGCTACTTTAGCTTTTACGACGCGGACGACAACGGCTACATCGAAAAAGAGGACTACCTGCTGTTCGCAGAGCGGCTGGCACGCGCCCGTGGCTGGGCGGAGGGCACCACTGGCTACGAGATCATCGTGGGGCGCTTCCTGGCAGATTGGCAGGTGCTTGCCAGCTTCAGCGACATGGACGGGGACTGTAGCGTCACCTTAGAGGAGTGGTTTGCCTACCACGACCACATCTGCATGATTGACGTGAAGTACCGGGCGGGCAGCAACAACATCGTCAACACGATTTTTAACACGCTGGACATCAACGGTGATGGGCACGTGACCGAAAACGAGTTCAAGGTCTTCTACGGCATCTATGGGCTAGACGCCAAGCTCGCCGGCGACATCTTCCAGAAGATTGATGAAAACGGCGATGGCATCCTCACCCGCAACGAGATATCCCGGCTGTACCATCAGTTTGCGCACAGCAACAACCCGGACGATGTGGGCAACTGGCTGTTCGGTCCGTTCTAGGGAGCTATCACACGCACCATGCCGCCCATCCGCACACGACGCAACCTATACCAGGGCATCAACGCGCACCTGCACAGCCACTGGCAAGCAGCGGGCGGGTGGAATGGCTTCCATACCAGTCATATCGTCTACCTGACCACTGCGCTTAAAGTCGCGTTGCTGCCTCTGGGCTATACAGCGGAAATCGAAGCGTCGCTGCAAATCCGGCGCTTTGAGAAGACGCATCAGGCAGTTGCTGTGCGCGGGCACGGCCAAAGCGAACCTGTCGTGTGGATCGAACTGCTGTCCCCGTCGAACAAACCCGGTGGGCAAGATGCCGAACGCTTCCGTGAAAAACGCTTGCAACTACTGGACGCGGGTATTGTGTTTGTTGAACTGGACTACCTGCACGAGTCTGCGCCGACGATTGCCGGGACGCCGCACTACAGCGCGTTGGTCGGCACTGACACACACGAAGAAACCCATGCCTTTCGCATTGTCGTGATTGATCCGCGCCCCGACCTGTGGCAAGCACAGGGGCGCGTGACCGAATTTGACGTGAACAGCGCTATTCCCACCGTCAACATTCCGCTTGGTGCAGGGGATGTGCTGGCGTTTGACTTCAACGCGCCCTACCAAAACACGTTCTCGGATATGCTGTATGGTTGGGAACTTGTTGATTATGCCCAACTGCCGCGCCACTTTGAGCGCTACAGCCAAGCAGACCGGGCACGTATTCTGTCGCTGTTGCTTGCGGTGCGGGCACATCATGCGGCGGGGGATGACCTGGAAACTGTGCCGCTCAATATTGTCGCGCTCTCGCTGGCAGATGCCCGCGCAAGGTGGGGTGTTTAGCGCAGTGCCCGCGTTATATCGCCGTATGTTGTACACGGGCGCTGGGCATTCATACCATGTAAGATTGACCCCTGGACAATCGTCTATTCAGTATCCCCACAAGTAACCATACATAAAGGAATGTATACCCATGGCAAACGAAGTTGCGATTTTAGGCGGCGGTTGTTTCTGGTGCCTGGAAGCAGTTTACGACGAGATGAAGGGCGTTGTCTCGGTAGAGTCCGGTTATGCGGGCGGCAACGTGCCCAACCCGACGTACCATGCAGTGTGCAATGGCACCACCGGGCACGCAGAAGTGGTGCGCGTAACGTTCGACAACGAGGTCGTCAGCTTTGACGATGTGCTGAATGTGTTCTTCACCATCCACGACCCGACAACGCTTAACCGCCAGGGTGCCGACGTAGGCACACAGTACCGCAGCGCCATCTACACCACCAGCGACGCGCAAAAGCAGATCGCAGAGCAGAAAATCCAGCAGATTAGCGCCGACGGCTGGTACAAAGACCCCATCGTGACCGAGGTCGCACCGCTAGATACGTTCTACATGGCAGAGGACTATCACCAGGAGTATTACGTGAACAACCCGCGTACGGGCTACTGCATGTTCGTGGTGGCACCGAAGGTGGCGAAGTTCCGCAAGAAGTTTATGGAGCAGCTTAAGGCGTAGCGAGCGCCGCGTGGCGGGCGCACCTGCGCCCGCTTTCCCCACTCTCGTCCCACATCACAATACGAACCCGCTAAACCCTGGGCGCGGCGCTCTTAGCTACCTGTGGTGCTGCCTGCCGCAGCGCGGATTTGCGCAGGTAGAGGATGGTGCGCTGTGCTTCCTCGACCGTATCGGCGAAGTGCACAGGCTGGTTGGCATAGTGCTTGCCCGCCATCAGGAATAGCTGCACGGTTGCTTTGAGCAGCATCGGCGCATTGACGATGACCACGACGCCTGCATTTTGCGGGCGGTTGTTGAACGTCTCCCCAAAGTGGCGGTTCGCCTCACCCTGTGGCAGCACATTCTTATGCGTGTCGATGAGCACAATCGTGTCTACGCGGTGCTGCTGCTGGGCAATGATGCGCCTTGCCCGCTGCACCTCCTGGCGGTAGTCTTGCCAGGAAAGCTGATCTTGCACGGTGATGAGCAGCACGGACTGCCGTTTATCCAGCCAACTATGGGACACAACCGTTTTGGACATTGCTCTAAATGCTCCATCTTGCTGATAGGGAGTGACCTGGGGGTCAATCCGCATGTCGAGAATACTTCAAATTATTTTGTGATGTTATGGTGAATAAAATACAAAATAAAAGGGCATTTTTCACAACAGCCGCAGTTGCTCACCGATACCTCGCTGTTCTATTGCTTTATATCACATTTGTTACACCGCTTGGGATAACAAATGATGAAAGTTTGTGGTTCGACGAGGCATGGTCAGTATATGCCGTTAATGCACCCGCCCCACAGACGTTCGAGCCACCGCGCGGCATCCGCGCTAATGTGACCGTGCCGCTGCGTGCTGCCTACACCGACTTCACGACGACACTAGCGCGTGTGCGGGATGATGTGCACCCGCCGCTGTACTTTATGGCGCTGGATGCGTGGACGTTCGCAGCGGGTGAAAGCGTGTTTGCGCTGCGGTATCTGTCGCTGCTGGTGGGTTTGTTGGGCACCGCGTTGATGTACCCGTTAGGGCGGCGCTTGTTCGGTGCCACGGCGGGTCTGTACGCGCTGGCAGTCTACGGCACGGCGAGCCTGTTCACGTACTACAGCGCCGAGGCACGCATGTACACCCTGCTGATGACGCTGGCGGCAGCAGGCACGTTCGCGTATGTGCGCTTGCTGCACCGCCCGAACTGGCGGCGGGCGGGGGGGTATGCGCTGCTCGCCGCGCTAGGGCTATACACCCATTATGCGATGGCGTTGGTTTTGCTGGCACACGCGCTGCACCTGCCGCTGAGCGGGGCACGGCGGGTGTGGCGGTTCTGGTTCGGTGCGATGGGCGCGGCAGCGGTGCTGTTTGCGCCGTATGTTCCGGTGGTGCTGGCGCAACTGCGGGCAAATCCTGGTGGCGCACTGGCGGTGTCCCTGCCCACGGATGCAGCGACGGTACAGGCGTTGTTGCTGCTGCTGACGGGCGGATGGTGGTTCTTGTATGCGCTGGTGCTCGCAGTGGTAATCTACGCGGCTGTCACCCATCGGGCGCGGTGGCGCGGCGTGCTGCTGGGGGTGCTGTGGCTGCTGGTCACGCCTGGGGTATTGCTCGTCGTGAACGCAGTCTGGTTGCCGCTGTATCAGGTGCGGTATGTGCTAGGGGCGCTGCCCGCGTTTGCGCTGCTGGTCGGGTTTGGGCTGGGGGCGCTGGCGAATCAGCGCTGGGGACAGTGGATCGCCCCCGTGCTCGCCGCGTTGATCGTCGCCGCACAGGTTACAAGCGCGGACGGTCTGCTGCCGCCCAAGCCCGATTACGACGGTGCGGTTGCTGCTGCCGCCACCACCCGCCACCCGCTGGAGCCAATCATTACGGACATCGCCGCCCGCGACCCGGTGCACTACTACAGTCGGCAGCACATGCTCACACGCGGCATTGCGCTAGATCTCGCGTGGCGTGACCACACCGCCAAGGAGATACAGTCGCTTACCGTCGGCATGGATAACGCCCCTGCCGTGTGGATGGTTATGCCCGTTAATGTGGCGAAGACGTGGCACACCGCCGCTGCACTCGGGGCGCAGGGGCGGGCACCGGGCTACCGCGACGCCGTGCAAAACATGGTGATTTACCGCTTTGACCGCACGCCCGCTGCGCAACCGCTCACGTTTACATTCGGCACGGACGCCGACACGACCATGGCGACGTTCAACGGGAGTATTGCCACGCCGTTAGCGGCACAGGCAGGTGAGCAGGTGTGTGTGCCGCTGGCACTGGCAGCAGATGCAGGCGTTGGCATCAGCGTGACGATGGTGCAGGGGTACAACACGGTGCTGGCACAGTGGAACGGTACCCTCGCTGACGATGAGGCTTGCCTGGACGTGCCCGTAAGTTCCGACCCGCACGAAACGCACCTTTACCTGACGGTGTATGACCCGGTGACTGAGGCGCGTTACCCGGTGTGGGAGCAAGAGGTGTGGTGGGGCTGGTGGGTTGTTTCGCACACCGTCAGCATTACGCCATAATCTGCGCAACGGCGTGGGGTGCCTGTGTTGTAACAGCAGGCGGCAGAATTCGACCTGATGCTGTGTCTGGGACGTAGTATTGCCAGCCTTGCGTTTCTGTCTCACGTCACCCTCTCCGTTAAACGGATGAGGAGATTCAGGGGTGGGGTAAGTTAGGAAAACGCTTCAGTCGTGTGTAGTTTTTGACAGCTCGCAATCAGCGTTGATGCTCTCCCCGATTGTGTAGGAGAGAGCATCACACATGCTAAACGAAGATCTCACTGAACAGGGCGCGGTCTGCCCAGAAGCCAAAAAGCCCCACGCACACCAGCAGCACCCCCGCCACACGGGTAAGGAGCGAGTAGTTGTTCGTCATCCAGCCGACGAACTGGCGCTGGGCACCCACCGCCAGCAGCGGCAACAGCAGCAGGGGCCAACCGAACCCGAAGCCAAACGCAGTGAAGTAGATCAACTCACTGAACGCCGCCCCGGTGCTCGCCGCCCCCCTGCTGAGTGCTGCCAGCAGCACAGGTCCGGTGCAGGGCAGCGTCATGGGTGCCAGCAGCAGCCCGTACACATACGCGGTCGCGTAGGGGTTGCCCAGCAGCGGTGCCTGCACGCTCGTCAGGCGGTTGAACGGGTTGTAGCCCAACAGCATCATCACACCCAGCACCACCACCAGCGTGTAGGAAATCAGCACAAGGTACGGCAAGGCGTTGCCATAGATGCCGCTAATGGCACTAAACACCAGCGCGATGAGCAGCATCATGGTGAGGATGCCGAACAGCACCAACAGCCCAATGAGCAGCGCGTTCCACCAGCGCGTTTCCTGATCCATCTTGCCGGTGAGGAACGCGACCATGCCCGGATACAGCGGCAGCAGGCACACATTCGTCAGGATAGACGCATTGCCCAACAGGAACCCTTCTGCAATGAGTCCGACCATGGGCTACGCTCCGTTGATAAGCGCGATCACCTCATCTGGCGAGTTGCTGCCCGTTTGTAGGTCGCTCACGCTGCCATCTGGGTAGATCACAAAGTGGGGTGTGCTGGGCGGGTTTGCCACCGTGCGCCCGAAGTCCTCAGCAAGCGCGTTCAGCAGGTCGTTGTTAGCAACGGCGAACGTCCAGCCAAAGCTGTTCTCCTGGGTGTATGCTGCCAGCCGGGACGCTTCGAGTTGGGACTGTACATCAATGGAGACGAACACCGCGTCGTCGCCCACCACTGGCAGCACGTCGTTGCTCAGGCGGGTTTGGCTGGCACGGCAGTTGCTGCACCACGTCGCCATCATATGCACGTAAACCGGTTGCCCGGCGAATTCCGCCAGCGTGAAGGTTGCGCCCGTGTTGGCATCTGTCAGTTCAATTGACGCCCACGCGGGCAGAGATGCGCCCGGTGCGTCAGCGACCGCTTCTGCCTCGGCGGGTGCCTCTGCCTCGGCAACTGTTTCTTGTTCGGTGTCCACCTCGGCGGCTGCTTCCGGCGTGGTTGCCGCTGCCGGAACATCCGTCGGCGGGACATCGGTTGCGGGCACATCGGTTGGCGGCGCTGTTGTCGGCTCGGGCTGGGCAGCGGGTGCACATGCAACGAGTACCAGCACCATCACCGGGATTAGAAGGAATTTGCTCATAGGGGGTGACTCTCACCTTTTGTTTGGTTAACATCCGGCATCAGTCTAGGCGCGGACGCCCCCGCTGACTGTAGGGCGCATTACGCAGCGGGAAAATCGTCAACGGGCGTTAACCTGCACGCTGCCCAGCGACAAGCTGGGGCGACCCCCACTGAGCAGCGGTTCGTCCGGCGTCTGGAAGAAGTACACCGCGACCTCAAGCGCGTAGTCGCCGGGGGGCAGGTCTGGCGGAACGTTAACCGTCTGGCGGGCGGGGTAAACCGTGCCCACCTCCCATGCCGAGGTGGGCGGCACGCCACTCGGCGGACCGTCTTGCTGGGCGACGATGGTGCCGTCCGCGTCTATCAGGTACACCCCCACGGAGTAGTCTAGTTCCAGTGGTTGCAGCGCCTGCCAAAACAGGTCAATGTGCAGGGGTGCCCCGGCGGTCACTTCCAGTGTGGTGATGATGTCTACCACGGCGAGTGTATCCCCATACCGGGCAGTGATCGCATTTGCTGCCAAATCAACCTCCCCGAACAACACAATTTGCACGTTGTCCGCTGCGCCAACGTCTGCAAAGCGCCCCTCGTACTGCTCACCCACAGGGGCGGTCAGTTCCAGCATCCGCTCAAAGCCGCTCTCCGCGCTGTCCAGGTAGGGCAGCACCTCCGGTGCAGAGTTCCACTGCACCACCCAGATGCGCCGGGTGTCGTCGATCTCGTCGCGGATTTGCGGCACCACGGGTTGGTACGGGTCGCGGTTGTTCACCCACGGCAGCGTGCGGATAATCTGCGCGTCTTCGCCGACGGCGCGGCGCAGCTCGTAGCGGAAGGCGTTGTCGTCCCACACCGTTTCCAGCACGATCAGATCGCCGGGGCTGTACCCTGTCGCCACCCGTGCAGCAGTCGCGTCATAGGCAAGGCGCGGCTGGATGAGCGGCACCAAAAACAGCGACGTGGCAATATACCCCGCCAGCAGGCTCCAGCGCACGCCCGTGCGCAGCCGCACAATACCCGCACCCACCACCAGCATCAGCGCCGGGGACAGAAACACCGTCGTGCGCGTGGAAAGCACCCCCGTGCGCAGGTTCACCAGTGCCAGCAGCACAAAAAGCCCCAGCCCCCACAGCACAACGTAGAGCGTGCCCAGCCAGGCAGGGTTGCTAAAGCGCAGCCCCAGTGTCACGTCGGTGCGGTCACTGACGAGCGTGCCCCACAGCCCAACGATGTACAGCCCACCCGTGAGCGCGAAGCCACCGCCCATCAACAGCGCGAGCAACTGGTGGATGCCGGGTAAGTTACTGTCAAATGTGCCGGGCGCGGCAGTGATACCCGCCGTCAGGATGGGCAGTTGGCGTGTCATCACCACGTAGAACCATGGCAGGTACAGCACAAACGCGCCAACCCACGCCAGCACCAGCTTGCCCTTGTCCCGTGGGGAGGTGCGCCAGTTGCGGCGGGCGTCCCCGCGCCACAGCACAAGCCCCACAAACACCTGCACCAGCACCACCCACACCCCGAAGTACAGCAGGTACATCATCAGCGCGACGGAAAGCGCATACAGCACCAAGCGCCGGGGCGTTGGGTCGCGCAGCAGGCGCACAAATACCAGTGACGATACACACGCGGCACACACAAACCAGCCGAAGTGACGAATCTCCTGCGAGTAGTAAACGGCGACGGGCAGCAGCGCGAACACCAGCATTCCGTACCACGCAACATCCTCGCGCCCAGGGCGGGCGGTGCGCCCAAATGTGTCCTCCCCGATGCGAAACACCAACGCGACCGTCAGCACGCCCACCAGCACAGATGGCAGCCGCAGCGCGATGCGGCTCTCGCCCGCGATGTTGCTCCAAAGCCCCACCGCCAGGAAGTACAGCGGTGGGTGACGGTCTTGCACCAGCTTGTCCACAATAGCGCCCACGGTCGGCTCGCTCATTGCCCAGGTGCTCCAGCCCTCGTCCGTCCACACGGGGGTGCTTGCCACACCGCTAAACCGTAACGCCGCCGCAATGAACAGCACAAACACAATCGGCAGGTAGTAACTGCGAAACAAATGGGGTTGCGGGTTCAAAAATAGCTCCTCTGCACTACGTAGGCGGGTCGGGGCACTCGTCGGGACGTTGCGCGTATCACACGGCATAGGATTGCACAAA
>CAYVGI010000073.1:0-23618 GCA_964451095.1 uncultured Anaerolineaceae bacterium | reverse complement strand
TGGATGTTTATGCTGGCGGAGGCATACGCCAAGCGCACGGGTAAGCTCAAGCGCGTGGGCTAGTGCAGCAGTGCCCGTACCTGCGCGTAGATGTCTTGCAGGTCTGCGGGGCGGGCAATAAAGTCGTGCGTGTCCAGGTCGATAGTGAGCACCGGGCACGCCGTCCAATCCTCGATCCAGGTGCTGTAGAGCTGGTTTAGCTGCTCAATGTACGCCGGGTCGATATTCTGTTCGTAGTCTCGCCCGCGCTTGCGGATGTGGTTGAGCAGCGTGGGCGTGCTCGCCTTCAGGTACACAATCAAGTCCGGTGGCGGCAGGAATGCTGCCACCGCTTTGTATAGCCCCCGGTAGCTATCGTAGTCCCGCTGGGACATGTTGCCCTGCTTATACAGGTTACACGCGAATATCTCCGCGTCCTCGTAGACGGTGCGATCTTGCACGGCACTGCCTGCATGGTCGAGTAGTTGGCGGTGATGCTCTAGCCGTTTGCCTAAAAAGAACACCTGCGAGTGGAAGCTCCAGCGCGTCATGTCCTCGTAGAAGTCTGCGAGGTAGGGGTTTTCCGCATTCGCTTCGTAAAACGGTTGCCAGTCGAACGCTTTTGCCAGCAGGCGTGTGAGCGAGCTTTTGCCTGCACCGATGTTGCCCGCAACCGCAACAAAGTAGTCCCGGCGTGGCGCAGTTACCGTCGCCTGGGGCGCGGTCAGGTGGGTAGGTTGTGTCATGGGTTGTCTCTCAATTCACCGAGCAGAATCAAGTGCCGCCGCGAGTGCCCTGTGCTGCGCGGCGGCGAAATACACTGAAGATTATATCATTTGTGCTAAATGAGGCGAGTGGTACGTGGGTTGCAAATGGGTTAGCGTTTGACGCTCACTCCTTGATCCACACGGGCAGGTTGCCTAGTGCGACGATGTGCTCCCACTTGTCGTTGTCGTTCCCCTCAGTGAAGATTGCCGCCTGCGCGACGATCTCGGCTTCTGCCTTCTCTACGATCTTCTTCATGCCCTCTAGCGTGCTGCCCGTAGAGATGACATCATCGACTAGCACAACGCGCTTGCCCTTGACGAGCGTGCGGTCTTTCTCGTCCATGTACAGCATTTGCGGCTTGCCCGTGGTGATGCTCACCGTTTCTGCCTCGATGGTATCGCCCATGTAGGACTTATAGTTCTTGCGCAGCACGACGTAGGGTAGGTCCAGGTCTACCGCAAGCTGGTAGATGAGCGGGATGCTTTTTGCTTCTGCCGTGATGAGCACTTCCGGCGAATAGTCGTCTAGGTGCTCTGCCAGTGCCTTGCTCGCAGCCTGCACCAGCGGAACATCTCCCAATATATTCAGGATGGCGATGGTAACGCCGGGCGCAACCTCGAACTTTTCCAGGTGTCGGGTGACGCCAGCGACTTCCACGGTGTAGGTCTCACGTTGGGGCATGGTGTTTTCTCCAAGTAGTGTCTCGTGTGTGCACGGGCGGGTTTATGTTGGGCTATGATCGCTAGCTTGGCAGATTTGCCCACGGAATGCAAGCAACTTCCCGTGGGCGGTTAGTGGTGTGCCTACTGCCGCTCGAACGTAATGCGCTGGTCACACAGGTAAACCACATCGCCCTCGTGCAGGGTGTGCGGGTGGGTAATCGCCCGCCCGCCGATGTGCGTGCCGTTGGTGCTGTCCAGGTCTTCGATGTAGACGCGCTCTCCGCTGCGTTTGATCTGGCAGTGGAAGCGAGAAATGCCCGACGTATCGATGACGATCTCGTTTTGCAGTGCCCGCCCCACACGAATCAGGTCGGTATCAAGCGGAAAAACCTGGTCTTTCCAGCGCATATGGGTAGGGGGCAGCTTAGACGCCGGGCTTAGCGGCACCTCCACGTCCAGGTTGGCAAGCGGATTCTCGAAGTAGTAGGTTTTCGGGTTTTCGTCCGTAATCTCTTGGGGGTTGTTCTTGCGCTCTTCCTCGCGCAGGCGCAGTGCCTGCGTGTTTTCGTGGGAGCCACGCCCGGTGAAATACACCTGCGTGGACATGCTCTTGCGGCTGTAGCTGCGGTAGAAAGACGCGCCCTTGTCCATGTCTGCCGCCTGAGTGATGAGCGCTCCGCGCTCCTCTTGCAGGTCGGCGTCGGTCAGCCCCGATAGGCGGATCTCCTCGGCGGCATCACGCAGTATCTTCGCCGCTTCCCCGAACTTGCCCTCATCTGCCAGCTTGATTGCCCTGCGGCGGGCGTCTGCTGCCTTCAGCAGCAGGGCGGAGCGTTTAACCTCCGCGTTTTCCTCGCCGGGGGCAAGCTCTGGCGGGGCGACGTTCACGTGTACCGGCATCTCCATAGATTGGCGCTCGCTGCCGCCGTCGCGTAGTTCGTCGTATTCAAAGCGCAGCGTGGCGATTTCCACATCACCGATGTTTTTCATCGCCGGGATTGTGAGTTCCAGCATCAGGGTTTTCACTTCTTCGCCGTAGATGTCGCCGACACGGTAGCTGATAGCACCGCCAGCGCGTTCCTCCGGGTAGGCGTTCATCTGGCGCACTTCCGCGACGTGAGGCGTGGGCACAATGGCGATAGACATGTTTTGCCCCACCAGCGTGAGCAGCCCCCGCAGTTCTTCCTGGAAGATGCCCGGCGTGACTTCCGGGCTTTCGATAAAGTAGAAGGCACCGCCGCCTGCGTCTGCCATGGCGATAAGTAGGTCTTCGTTGAAGTCCTCGCCCAGCCCCATTGTGGTGGTGCTCACGCCAGCGTCCTTCTTCTGCTCGGCGATTTCCACCAGCTTGTCATTGTCTGTGATGCCCCGGTTGGCAAGCCCGTCGCTCATGAGAATGACGCGGTTGACGCTGTCGGGTTTGAGGTTGCCTGCCACATGGTTAACGCCTTCCAGCCAACCGCCAGAAAGGTTCGTGGTGCCACCCGCCTTTATGCCGCTGATGCGCTGGCGCAGCATGTCTTTGTGTTCCACCTGCTGGGGCGGCAGGAACGTCTCGACCGCCTCGTTGTACAGCACCATCGAGAACACGTCATTCGCGCTCAGGTTTTGTACCAGCAGTGCTGCCGCCTGGCGGGTGTAGTCAATCTTGCTGCCCGCCATAGATCCGCTGCGGTCAATGACCAGGCTCAGGTTGAGCGGGCGGCGGGCGGTCTGGTCGGGGGCAGGTCCGGCGGCAAGCCGTGCCATCAGGTACAGCTTCTGTTCACGCTCTACCGTGACAACATCGTAATCTAGCAGAAAATCAGCTCGCATATCGACCCTTCCCCAACAATTACACGCGGTGTTTGTTCATTCTAACACTGACCCGGTTCACTGCAAGTCGGGCTGTAGCTGGGGCGTCATTTCCTGGATTAGCCCGTCAACCAGATGCAAGGTGCGGTCGGCGTGGTCGGCAAGTTCGTTGTCGTGCGTCACCATAACAATCGTCGTGCCGAATTCTTCGCGCACACGCTCTATCGTGTCTAGCACAATCTGCCCGGATTCTGTGTCCAGGTTGCCAGTGGGTTCATCTGCCAGCACCAGCGGCGGGTTGTTCGCCAGCGCCCGTGCAATCGCCACACGCTGCTGCTGCCCGCCAGATAGCTCCGTGGGGCGGTGGTTAAGCCGGTCGCCCAAACCCAGTGTCGTGAGCAGTTCCTTGGCACGCTTGTCTGGGTTGAAGTTGCGCTTGCGGGCAAACTGAATCGGGATGGACACGTTTTCCAGTGCAGTCAGCGCCGGGATGAGGTTAAAGAACTGGAATATGAACCCGATCTTCTCGTTGCGCAGGTCTGTGAGTTGGTTTTCGTTCATGTCGCTAATCTCGATGCCGTCGATCTTCACGCTGCCCTCGGTGGGGGTATCTAGCCCGCCGATGATGCCCAGCAGCGTGCTTTTGCCACTGCCGCTGGGACCGACGATGCTCACGATTTCACCCTTATCAATGGTCATGTCTACGCCGCGCAGTGCCTCGACGCTGTGGTTTCGTCCTAGTTTGTAACGCTTGATCAGATTTTGCGTTTGGATTACGTGCCCGTCAGTCATTGACGCTCCTGATTGCGATGTATGTCATGTTTTTAAGCGCTTGTACACACTACGTCGCATTGTAGCGTCTCGTTCCAAGAAAAGGATGATGAACCCATAAAATTCGGATTGGTTTCTGGCTCACACCCGCTGCCGCAGCGTTGCTAGCTTCTCACAGGCAGCTTCTAGCAGGTCATCCGTCTTGCAGAACGCAAAGCGTACGTACTGCTGCGCGATGTGGCGGTGGTCATCGCAGTAGAACGACCCTGGCGGGATGGACGCCACACCGACCTCGCGGATGAGGTGCTGTGCAAATTGCATACTGTCTCCGTCGAACACATCACTGAAGTCCGCCATGATGTAAAACGCGCCCTGCGGCACGGTGTAGCGTAGCCCTGCCGCGTCTAGCCCCTGCATCATGAGTGCCCGCTTGCGTGTATAGCTCTCCAGCAATTCCGCGTAGTAGTCATCTGGCAAGCTGAGCGCGTGCGCCACGCCCACCTGCCCGGCGTGGAAAATCGCAAACGATACCAATTGGTGCGCCCGCCACGCCCCCTGGATCAAGTCCGGGTGCCCGGTTACCCACCCGATCTTCCAGCCTGTTGCGCTGAACGTCTTGGCGACGCTGCTAACGCGCAGGTTGCGCTCGAACATGCCCGGCAGCTTGCCGATGGGCGTTTGTTTGGCACCGTCGTACACCATGTGCTCGTACACCTCATCGGAGATGCAAATCGCGTCGTGCTGGATGCACAGTTCGGCAATCAGCGCCAGCTCATCCGCGCTGAACATACGCCCGGTGGGGTTGTTCGGCGTGTTGATGATGATAGCGCGGGTGCGGTCGCTGAAGGCAGAGCGCAGTGCCGCCTCGTTCAGTGTCCAGTCCGGTGGTTGCAGCGGCACGTAAACTGGCACGCCGCCCGCCGTGGTGATGATGGGCACGTAAATATCGTAGAACGGCTCGATCACAATCACTTCGTCGCCGGGGTCGATGCAGCCGTAAAGCGCATCGAAAATGCCCTCGGTCGCGCCACACGTAACGACTACGCCGCCTTCCGGGTCAATGTCCATATCGTAGAAGCGCTTGGCATGGGCGGCGACTGCCTCCCGCAGCACAGGGGCACCCCAGCCATTGGCATATTGGCTGTACTTGCCGGATTGCAGCGCGTCTACCGCTGCCTGTACCACGCTGGGCGGTGTGTCGAAGTTTGGGGCACCCTGCCCCAGGTTAAGCGCGTCATGTTCGGCAGCGAGTGCGTTAATCGTCGTGAAAATGGTGGTGCCGAAGCCGCGCACCTTTTGGGCTAGTTCTGGCATGAGCAGAAGTCCTTATTCAAAAAAACGAGTTTGTCTTTTGGGAGTGTTGTTTGCAGCGATGCTATTGCGCCGTATTATGCGGCAAAATCACAATCTTGCCAAAGAACTGCTTCGCTTCGAAGGCGGTTTGTGCCTCTCGCAGTTGCTCCAGCGGGTAGGTTGCCGCCAGCAGTGGTTTTATCTTGCCCGCGTTGATGTAGCTAACCAGTGCGGCAAACTCCGATGCGGTGCCCAGCGTGGAGCCAATCAGCGAGAGGTGCCGCAGGTACAGCTTGCGCAGGTCAATTTCAACCGTCGCCCCGGCAATCGCGCCACACGTCACGATGCGCCCGCCCACGCGCACCACGTCCATCAGCTTGGCAAACTGCTCGCCGCCAACCACATCCGCGACGACATCCACGGTGTAACCCGCAACCGCCGCTTCGATGTCCGCATCGCGCGGGATGACGAGCGCGGCACCCAAATTACGCGCAAATGCTGCCTTGCCCCGCCCAACTACGGCTAGCGCAGTCGCGCCGCGTGCGATGATAAGCTGCACCAGCGCTGACCCCACCCCACCAGACGCGCCTGTGACGAGCACGGTTTCGCCTGCGGATACTTTCGCCCGTTGCAGCATGTGCTCTGCTGTGAGGTAGGCAGTGGAGAATGTGGCAAGCTCCGCGTCGCTGAGTGGTGCATCAACCGGGTAGGCGTTCTGCGTCGGCACAGAAACATATTCTGCAAACCCGCCGGGGCGTTCGCTGCCGATGAAGTCAATGTGGTGTGGGTCTTCGGGGTCGTGTGTGTACAGCGTTGGGTTGACGATCACCCGCTGCCCGATGCGTGTGGGGTCTGCGCCGTCACCGATTGCAACAACCTCCCCAACAATATCTGACCCCTGAATGATTGGAAAGCTAGGCGCGGTAAGCTGCCAGCCTGTTTGCCCGTCGGCAGCGTCTTGTTCGCTGTACCAGCCTTTGCGCAGGTTCAAGTCTGTGTTGTTCACGCCGCACGCACCCACCCGCAGCAACACCTCGCCCGCCGCCGCCTGCGGACGCGGTACCTCCGCCATTTGCAGCTTGTCAACGCTGCCGAACCCGATGAGCTGCATGGCACGCATCGTTTCCTGGCTCATGCTAAGCCTTCAGCGCGTCGCGTGCTTGTGCCACCAGTTGATCGACGCGCTCGTTGTGGGTGTTGCCGCTGTGCCCCTTCACCCACTTCCAGGTGATGGTGTGGCGCTGTGTGGCGCTGTCCAGGCGCTGCCATAAGTCCTGGTTTTTCACCGGTTTGCCCTTGGCGTTCTTCCAGCCTTTGCGCTTCCAGTTGTGAATCCACGAGGTGATGCCGTTCTTGAGGTAGGTGCTGTCTGTGTGGAGTTCCACCTCGCACGGGCGCTTGAGCGCTTCTAGCGCTTCGATGGCGGCGGTGAGTTCCATCTGGTTGTTGGTGGTGTTTTTCTGCCCGCCGGACAGTTCTTTTTCCGTTTCGTCGTACATCAGCAGCGCTGCCCACCCGCCCGGACCGGGGTTTGGTGCCGCGCCGCCGTCGGTGTAGATCACGACTTTGGATTTGGAGTTGCTCAAATGTTTTGTCCTGCTGTAGATTGATTGTGCGCAACTGATTCTATCGTACATCGGCAAGTGCGCGTAGATGCGAGGGGGAAATGGGCATATGGACGATATTCGCCGGGCGTGTGTGGTGTGCAACGTGGAGCGTGTGCAACCCGTGTTCGTTATCGAGCGTGAGGGGATGCCGCATGGCAGCGACGACCACAACTTCGTGCAGGCACACAAGGTGCTGTCGCGCTGTTTGTGGTGTGGGTACGCACAGCTAGAGGTGTTTTCACACGATTGCTTCCAACATCATGAGGATGAACCGTGGGATATGTGGTGGTGGTACGCCATCCCGCCGGAGGATGCGATGTGCTTATACGAGCTAGCGGCACGCTGCACTGCTCCGCTAGAGATTGCCACGGAATGTGCGCTGCGCGAACAACTACGGGCGGCGTGTGTGGGGTTGTGGGGCGGCGTGCCCGCAGCGGCAGCGACCACGGGCAGGGTGCCGTATACGCTGACGCGCCTCGTCCAGGATGGCGACGCACTGCGCTTTGAGGTGCAGCGCCCGTGAGCCACCATTAAGGTGATTTTTACAAACTTTTTGTGTTTGGCGCAGGGGTGCCCTCATGTGGGTGCGGTTTCATTGTAGCGTTTCATCTAATGTTACGAGTTTGCGAGATTTAACGCTATGACAGACCCTAAAGACGACACGCTAATCCTTTCGCTCAATGCAACGGATACACCTGCTGGTGATACCGAGACCGAAACGCCTGCAATTTACGTCAACGATACGACCCCTGCAAACACCCTGCCAGACACAAAAACAATACCCGTGCGGATTGCCCCAGCACGGGTAGGATTGTTTCAACGCTTATTCGGCTGGCTGATGTAGCCGCTTACATTAGTTTGCGCAGGACGGTGTGCAGAATGCCACCGTTCTTGTAGTAGTCCACTTCAACGGCGCTGTCCAGGCGGGTACGTGTATCAAACGCGACTGTGCTGCCATCCACAGCGGTTGCCGTGATTTGCAGCGTCTGCCCCGGTTGGATGTCATCGGTCAAGTCCGGGATGCTGTACGTCTCGTGCCCGGTTAGCCCGAGTTCTTCCCAGCCTTCGCCCGGCATGAACTCCAGCGGCAGCACACCCATCATCACGAGGTTGCTGCGGTGAATGCGCTCGAAGCTCTTGGCGATGACCGCCTTCACACCGAGTAGCTGAGTGCCCTTCGCCGCCCAGTCCCGGCTAGAACCCATGCCGTAGTCTGCGCCGCCAAGCACAATCAGGTTGCGTCCCTCTTCGATATAGCGCATTGCTGCGTCGTAAACCGTCATCTCCTCGCCGCTGGGCACGTGCAGCGTCACGCCGCCCTCACTGCCAGGGATAAGCTGGTTGCGCAGGCGCACATTGGCGAACGTGCCGCGCATCATCACCTCGTGGTTGCCACGGCGGCTGCCATAGCTGTTGAAGTCCTTGCGCTCTACACTGTGCGACGTGAGGTACTTGCCCGCAGGCGTGTCGGAATTGAAGCTGCCTGCCGGGGAGATGTGGTCGGTTGTGATGGAATCGCCAGCGAGCACCAGCACGTGCGCGTCCTCAACGGGTTGCACAGCGGGCACATCCTTGTTCAGCCCCATCCAGAACGGCGGCTCCTTGATGTAGGTGCTGCTTTCATCCCACTGGAACACCGGGCTATCTGCACTGGGGATTTCGTTCCAGGTTTCGTTACCCGTGTACACCTCGCCATAGCGGTCTTTGTACATCTGCGGGGAGAGGCTGGACTGAATCACGTCCTTGATCTCCTCCTGCGTGGGCCAGATGTCCTTCAAGAACACATCGTTGCCGTCGCCATCCTGCCCGATGGGTTCGGTGTCAAAGTTGATGTCCACCTTGCCGGTGAGCGCATAGGCAACCACCAGCGGCGGAGAGGCGAGGAAGTTCGTCTTCACGTTGTTGCTGATGCGCCCGGCGAAGTTACGGTTGCCGCTGAGCACGGACGACACGACCAGATCACCCTCGTTGATGGCATCCACGACTTCTTCCGGCAGCGGACCGCTGTTGCCGATGCAGGTGGTGCAGCCATAGCCCACCGTATGGAAGCCGAGAGCCTCTAGTGGTTCTGTGAGTTGTGCCATGTCCAGGTATTCCGTCACAACCTTGCTGCCGGGTGCCAGGCTCGTCTTGACGTAGGGTTGGCGGGTGAGTCCCTTCTCAACTGCCTTCTTTGCCAGCAGTCCTGCTGCCACCATCACGGACGGGTTGCTGGTGTTCGTGCAGGAGGTAATGGCGGCAATTACAACGGAACCGTGCCCGATGTCTACTGCTTCTGCTTCTGCAAACTTCACGGGTGCCTTGGCTGCCACTGCTTCGCCCGTCACCTGGAAGCCGCCTACCGAGCTTGGCGGCGCGGAGAGCACTTCCTGGAAGCGGTCTTTTACGCTGCGCAGTTCGATGCGGTCTTGTGGGCGCTGCGGACCGGCAAGGCTGGGAACAACTTCACTCAAGTCGAGTTCCAATGTATCGGTGAAGATCGGGTCGGGGGTGTCGTCCGTGCGGAACATCCCCTGCTCTTGTGCGTAGCGGCGCACGCGCTCTGCCAGTGCTTCGTCACGCCCGGTGCGGATCATGTAGCTGCACGCTTCTTCGTCTACCGGGAAGAAGCCCATGGTTGCGCCGTACTCTGGTGCCATGTTGGCAATTGTCGCACGGTCGGGCAGGGTCATGTTGCTCAGCCCTGCGCCGTAGAACTCCACGAACTTGCCTACAACACCCTTTTCGCGCAGCATCTGCGTGACAATGAGCACCAAGTCGGTTGCGGTCGCGCCTTCTGGCAGTTCGCCTGTCAGCTTAAAGCCGATGACTTCTGGCATCTGCATGTAGATAGGCTGCCCCAGCATTGCTGCCTCTGCTTCGATGCCGCCCACACCCCAGCCGAGCACGCCGAGTCCGTTAATCATGGTGGTGTGGCTGTCTGTGCCGACGAGTGAATCTGGCAGGGCGATCTTTTCGCCGGGTGCGTCCGGGTCGTCGTAAACCTGTACCACTTTGGCGATGTATTCCAGGTTCACTTGGTGCACGATGCCTGTTGCGGGCGGCACCACCTTGAAGTTATCGAACGCCTTTTGCCCCCAGTGCAGGAACTCGTAGCGCTCGCGGTTGCGCTCGAACTCAAACTGCGAGTTGATGAGTAGCGCGTCACTGCTGCCGAACGCGTCTACCTGCACAGAGTGGTCAATGACGAGGTCTACCGGGCATACCGGGTTGATCTTCTGTGGGTCGCCACCAGCGCGTTCCATGGCGCTGCGCAGTGCGGCGAGGTCTACGATGGAGGGCACCCCCGTGAAGTCCTGCAAGATAACGCGGGCAGGCTTAAACGGGATGGTTGTGTCGTCGTTGTTGGCGCTCCAGTTTGCCAGCGCGTGGACGTCCTGTTCGGTAACTTCGTAGTTATCTAGGTTGCGTAGTGCGTTTTCCAGCAGCACCTTGATGCTAAACGGCAGGCGGTCGATGTGCCCGACGCCTGCTTTGGCGAGTGCGCCCAAGCTGTAAATATTGACGACGCCGTCGCCCGTGTCGAATGTTTGCTTTGCCCCGAATGGGTCGAGTCGGTTGCTCATGTATGTTTTTTGTCTCTTTCCTGGTTGCGTTTACGATAAATGACGGCGAAATGGTCACATTTCGCGTGAGTGGTTGGTGAGGCTGCGATGAGACTACACTCATAGTATAGCGGACGCAGCGGTGCCTGTCAGTGCTTTGAACAAGGCGCATAAGGGGTGATAATATGGGGAATAGCGTGCAATGATGACAGGGGTAAGGAAGCATGAGCGATAACGAGCAGAACCAGAGCAGCTCGCAGGGTATGCCGCCGTCTGGTGAGGCGGACGGCACCGAGAGCAACAGCGGAGAAGACACGAGCCAGAGTTTTTGGCACGATCCCGAAGACAACATGGTGCTGAACAACCTGCGCAAGCTGCAAAGCCACTTTCGCGGCAACATCCCGGCGGAGATTGCGCAGAAGTCACACGGTTCATTCGATGTGACCCCCCACCCCGATGCACCTGTCGGGCAGAGCGTAAGTTCAACTGTATCGCTGCTGGTCTATCCACAAGACCCGTTCGTCAGTGACCCGGAAATCCGCGAGTTACCTGTTGATGAGGTGCGTCCTGGGCTGGTCAACAGCCGTATTCGCATCAAAGATAGCACGTATCCTATTGCCCAACCGGACCCGGACAACAACTACCTGTACTGGGCAGGCACGCCGGAGTTCAACCAGGTGAATGCGTTCTACTACGCCAACATGACACTGCGCATGTTCGAGAAGTTCGCGCAGCGGCGCATCCCGTGGGCGTTTGCCGCGCCACGCCTGAACATTGACCCACACGCGGGCGAGGGCATGAACGCGCTCTACGACGAGGACAACCGCAAGCTGGGCTTCTTCCAGTTCGACTTTGACGGCGACTTGTTCAACACTGCGCAGAGCGCGGACGTGGTGGTGCACGAAACCGCCCATGCTGTGCTCGATGGGATGCGCGACCTGTACAACGAGTCGTTCGGGATGGGTCCGCTGGCGTTCCACGAGAGCTTTGGCGATATTGCGGCGGTGCTGGTCGCCCTGCAAGATGACTCGCTGGTGTGGCGACTGCTGGACTGGACAGGCGGCGACCTGCGCATGAACAACTTCGCCGCAAAAGTCGCAGAGCGCATCGTGGAGACGGTCAACAATCTGGATCACATTCAGGACATTGGCGAGCGCACCGTATACCTGCGCAACGCTATTAATCCGTTCAAGTGGATGGCATTCGACGACCTGCCGTACTTCCCGGAAGACCCAAACCACGCGCTCGGCAGGGAAAGCCACAACTACTCGCGTTTGTTTACGGGCGCGTTCTACGATGTGTTGGTTGCTGTGTACGAACATCACTGCAAGGTGAACGACGCCCAACCGCGCATTGCAGTTCACCGTGCGCGGGATGTGATGGGGCACCTGCTGATGTACGCCATTGAGGTCGGTCCGGTGGCAGAACTCACCTTTGCGGACATGGCGAGGGCATTCCTCACGGCAGACCTGCTGCTGTACGACGGCATGTACGGCGATATTATCGCGGATGTGTTCGCAAACCGGGGCATCCTGAAAAAAGAAGATGCACGCACTCACCTGGACGCGATGCGCCGCCTGCCCGATATCGAACTGCCCGATTCGGTAGACTCCGCGCTGGAGGCAGGTATCTTCCTGGTGGAAAAGATTGTGCCTGCGCTGGGGCTGCCCGATGTAGAGTACACACCCATGAGCGCCCATCGCAATGAGCAGGGCTTTGCGTTCCTGACGTACTTTACAACGCGGCGCATGGTGCTCGCAGGCGAGCAGTACGGCACATTTGAGGGCGTGTTTGTGGATGTGTTCGGTGGGGTGACGCTGGCGTTTAACCCATATGGCAAGCTCGTAAGCGCACTACACCGCCCGGTCACCGACGAAGACCTGCGCCAAATCCAGATTATGACCGTGGACATCATCAAGCACGGGCTGGTCGTGGAGCAGTCCGTTTATGGGCGCGGCAAGGTGCTCTCCGAGGAGATTGTGGAAACCGATCTGCCATCTGTGCTGCCGCGCTTGCTATACCTAAACGACATCCCAACGGGTGCACCGCCCACCGCAAGAACAGCCAAGCTAGTACGTGTGCCTGTCATCCTGGACGCGGTGCCACCCCGCACCCAAACCCTGGCGGAGTATTTGCAGCAGTGGGGTGGCTCCTAACCCCAACGCAGCGCAGTGATGGGGGCGATGCGTGCCCCCATCAACTGCACACTAGGAGTAGAGTACTTTGCGGGCAACATTCCAAACCTTGCCCCCCACGCCGTTCAGCAGCGCCTCCACCTTCATCTTGCTGGCGAAGTTCGCGGCGATCTGCCCATAGGTGGGGTAGGAGTGGATGGTGTTGGCGAGGTCGCCCACGCCCCAGCCGTTTTGCAGCGCGATTGCGTACTCGTTAATCATCTCCCCGGCACGCTTGCTGACGACAGTAGCGCCCAGCAGCTTGCCATTGCGGTAGACGATCTTCACAAAGCCGTGGTAGTCGTCCTCTGCCTGGGCACGGTCGCCCTCTTCCATGTCGAACAGGCGCACCTGGAAGTCACTGCCGTACTGCTGCTTTGCCTGTGCTTCTGTCAGCCCGACGTGTGCCGCTTCTGGCTCCGTGAACGTCGTCCACGGCAGTACATTGGTTACGCCCTTGGATGTCCCCGGTAGCAGGGCGTTGCGGGCGGCGATGCTGCCCTGGAAGCCTGCATAGTGCGTGAACTGCGGTCCGCCAACAACATCGCCTGCCGCGAAGATGTGCTCCTGGGTGGTGCGCAGGTTGTCATCGACCTGGATGCCGCGTGCGGTGTACGTCACGCTCGCCTTGTCCAGGTCAAGCGAGTTCACGTTCGGCACGCGCCCGACCGCGATCAACAGCATCTCTGCTTCCACCTGATTACCGTCACTGGTGTGCACGCAGATTTTGTCGCCGTTCTTCTCGACGCGCTCCACCTTGCCCATCAAGAAGGTAGTGCCTTCGCTTTCCAGCACACCCTTCAGGTGTTCGCCGACCGCCGGGTCATCGTTCATCATGATTTTTTCGGTGACGACCGTGACGTTCACGCCTAGCCGCGTGTATGCCTGGGACATTTCCATGCCGATGGGACCGCCACCAATGGTGACCATGCTTGCTGGCAGCTTGTCGTTCTCGAAGAAGGTCAGGTTTGTGTGGTACGGCACATCCGCCAGCCCCGGAATACCGGGTACACGCGGTTCTGCTCCGGTGGCGATGACGAACTTTTTCGCCTTCAGGGTTTGGGTAGTGCCGTCGTTCATCTCAACTTGCAGCGTGTGCGCGTCCACAAAGCGCCCAGCGCCAAAGATCACGTCCACACCGCGCTCGGAGATGACTTCTGGCGTTTCGTGCTCGTACACGCGGTGGATCGTGTTCTGGATGTAGTCGCGCACCTGGGGCATATCGACTTCGGGTGCTTGCGTCTTTAGCCCGTACTTGCTGCCACTGCGTGCTGCCTGTGCCGTCTTGGCGATGTGCAGCAGCGCCTTGCTGGGCACACAACCTACCCAGGTGCAGTCCCCGCCCAGATGTGAACGGCGCTCGATGAGGGCTACATTCAGCCCCATGCGACCGCCAAAGCTCGCCGCAACCAATCCGGCAGACCCGCTGCCGATGACTATCATGTCGTATTCTGGTGACATTGTTATCTCCCTCAGCTATTTCAGTGAATTTCTGTATACAGGACGCAGTGTACACGCGCTATGTGAAGGTGAACCGTAGCCCCGCCCACATAACGAAGCATATTTTTACCTGGAATTAACCTTTCGGGGCGAAGATACCCCTGATCGTGCCCAGTGGTACGCCACAAAGGGATTGATGGCGGGGGCACAAGCGTGGTGTGCCGGGAGCGTGTCATCGCTACGCCCCACCCGAAAAGGATTGTTTTGATAATCTGTGCGGTCAAACGCTAGTTGTCGTACAGCGGTGCCGATGAATCCACCAGCTCAATGCTGCGGGCACCCACGCGGGCGTTAATCACGCTAATGCCCACATCTTCATGGATAAGACCCGCCCAGCAGTTCTGTGGGTTGCGTGAGGGGATCAGTTCGGTCATGCGGATGGCACCCCACACTTCGGCACGCTCGCCGGACGGTAGGTAGGTGTAGGTTTCGCCCGTTTCTGCGTCCAGCACGGTTTCCAGCACATCATCTGTGCCCACGCGCCAGCGCCAGGGGTAGTCACTCACGGCGGTGTCGCAATCAATGCCCACGCGCCACGCACCGCTCTCGTCATAATCCCCTAGCGAGGCGGCACGCTGTGTTTGCTGGTAGACGGTGCCGGGCGCTGCCCCGTGCGTGCGGATGGGCACATCGCTGTAGTTTTCCACCGTCAGCCGGAAAACGAGCAAATTACCCACAGGCATGGTGATGTCGCTGAGGTTTGGGTCTGATGGGTTTGCTGGCATATCGAGCGCGTCACCAAGGGCGTCCATGTCGGCGGCGTAACGCTCGTCGTAGGTTTGCACGGTGAACACCACATCTGCGCCGCTAGGCTGTGACGTGATTTCTGCCAGGGGCTTGCCGCCCTGCTGTATCGTGAGTTCGGTGCGCCGTTCCACCCGCTGCCCAACCGCGTCCTGCGCCTCCGCCACGAGGGTGTAGGTGCCGTCGGGTGGCGGCTCTGCGCCCGCGTCGATACCGCCGTCGTAGTCGTAGATGTAGCGCCCCGCCTCGCCCTCGCGGGTTTCGCCAATGCGCGGCGGGATGAAAATCTGTGCGCCCGTTGGTGTGAGCAGGTAAACCGTCAGCGTGGCGTCTTTGGCGAGCACCGCGTTAATCTGCGCCCGGTCACGGATGCCGTCTTGGTTGGGGGAAAACACCTGCGGGGACACGGTAAACACGGGCAGTTCGGGCAGTTCTGCATCTGCCTCAGCGATGACGAGGGTGCCGTCGCGGGCGTCAGTTGCACCGCTGCTGCCCACCGCTGTCAGTTCCCAGGTGTAGGTGCCGTTTGGCATTAGCCGCCGCTGCACCGTGCCAGCGACCGTTTCATCGGGTAGCAAATAGCCGTCTACCACACCGCTGAACAAGCCGCTGTGCTCACCGAGGGGGCGTGCTTCGTCCTGCCGGAACGCAAAGACCTGCCCGTCGTCACCTGTGAACGTGAGCGTGACCGTGGCGTTCTCGCTCAGTTCGTACGCGTAAGCGGTGATGTCGTCGCTGCCGTCCGCGTTGGGCGTGATGGTGTCTAGCGTGAAATCTGCGCTGACGATGAGCGGACGTTCGGGTTGTAGCAGCGCTTCCCCTCCGAACACCACAATTCCCAGCACCACCACTGCGACGATTGTAATCAAGACGACGCGCATACCGTTCCTCACAAGTTTGTGGGCAAAAGCGGGGACAATCTAGCACAGGGGCGGGGGTGCTGCAAGCCTGCCACTAGCTCCCCTGTACAACGACCGCCCGGTTGTACTGCTGCTCGGTGCCGTCCGCGAAGCGCACACGCAATGTATACGCGGTAGTGATAGATGGGCACACCTGCGCTGCCCCCTGCACGGGCACAACCTGCCCGTCGAGGAATGCCTGGGTGGCACCGGGCGCGTCCCAGCGCAGGGTTGTGCACGTCCCCGCCTGGATGGGCGTGGTGGTGTCCACGCGCAGCAGTGAGTCTACGTCAGAGAAGGCAGGGATAATCACGACGGTGGCATTTACCGGAATCTGCCCGGAACCGGGTTGTGCGGGTGCCTGTACTGCCGACTGTGGCGGCGTGACAGATGGCGATGGCGGGGGGGTGCCTTGCAGCGGCACACGCAGCGATTGCCCGGGGCGGATGCGGCTGGGATTTTGCAGGCAGTTGCCCGCCTGTAGCTGCTGGTAGCTCAGCCCGAAGCGCGGCGCAATCGCGGCAAGGCTTTCCCCGCGCTGCACGGTGTATTCGCCCGTCCAGTTGGGGTTGGGGGTGCAGTTGCCCTGCTGGATTTGCTGTGCCTGCGCCTGTTCTGGCAGGTCAGTCGTGGTGAGCGGTTCCGGCAGGACGCCCAGCGGCAAGCGCCCCACTAATGTGCCAGCCACAGCGACGGATGGTTCTGGCTCACCATCAACGTCTAGCCCCGCCAGCGGCACCGTAACCTGCTCGCCACGGCGTACCACCCGCGTGACGCCCCCGGCAGAAACCACACTCAACCCATCCAGCGCGTAAATTGTCATCACGTCATCCGGCGTGGCAGTGATTGCCGCTGTGGTGCCCACGGTGATTTGCGCCCCGTTGACGGTGAGGTTTGCCTCGTCGCCGCCTGTTACCTGCACCATCAGCACGGGCGGCGGCGCATCTGTGCACGCTGGGGTAGTGCTTGTGTCCAGCGTGAGTGCATCTAGCGCCGGGGTGATGGTGCCGAGAAGCACGCTACCCGTGGCAATCAACGTAAGGGTTGCGCCGCTGTCGGTTGATGTGCGCAGCCGATGCGCCCGCCACTCGACCAATTCCTCCGATGATGTGTTGTCGGTGCTGTCCAGCGATGTGACATCTGCCAGCGCACCCAGCGGCACTGTGCCGATCAGGTTTGCGCCGGGGTCATCTGGCACGTACTCCGCAGCAATCGCACACACGTCGTTGCCGTCCAGGTCGCAGTTGAGTGTATCCAGCGCTGCGCGGATGACATCGCCGCAGGTTGCCACCGCATCCGGCAGGGGGAAGCGGGTTGGCTCAGCAGGGCGGTTGATGGGGGCACTCGGCGCGGCACCGCAGGCAGTGGCAAGCAGCGCCAGCACGAATAGTAACCCGCACGTTATCCTCATGATGTGCCCCTTTGCATGTCTGGTTCCGAGGGCGTGTCAGGTTCGCGCAGCACGTAATAGGAGCCACGCTTTTGCCCCATCTTCACCAGTAGGTCACGGGCGACCATGTCCGCCAAATCGCGGCGGATCGTTTCCGCGTGCACATCCGGGAAGCGGCGCTGAAGGTCACTGTTGGTGATGCGCTTGTTCCCCTCCACGACGAGATATTGCAGCGTCATCTCCTGGCGTGGGTTCAGCGGCTCGTCCAGGTGTTGGATGTATTTGTCAATCGAGCGCTGGTCAACGGTGGGCATTGGCTCCGGTGGGCGGTAAAGCGTGACCCGGAAGCCGCCCGCTGTTTCCACAAACTCGGGCTCTGGCAGTTGCTGCGCCCGCATCAGCGCGATGACACGGTCAACGCCGTAGCCGAGCCGCTCGATAAAGCCCATATCTGCCAGTACCTGAACGATCACCGGGTTACGGGAGAAGCGCTCGTCCTTGATGTTGTCCACCGTCACCGGACCAGCAAGCCCACCAGGGCTAGCAACCTCCATGCGGTCGCGGAAGATAAACACCCGAATGCCATCGCCTTTGATGCTGTAGTCGCGGTGGGCAACGGCGTTAACAACCAGCTCGCGTGCTGCTTCCAACGGGTACTCGCGGTGTTCGGTGCGTGCCATGCGGCTGCCAAGCTGCACGCCCTTGCGCAGATGATCTGCAAGAAACGTTTCCACACGGCGGATCTGGTCGGGTAGGGTGCCAGTAATGTCTTCCCGATTGAAGCGGTCGCCCATGGTGTCTCCGGCGAAGCGAGCGGCGGTAATCTCGGAGCCAATCAGGAAGCGTTGTGGGTCGCGCCCGAACAGCAGAATGCCCGCGTTGCTGGGCACAAGCTCGCCGTCGTAGTGCACCACGCAGCCGCGCCGCTCTAGCAGCCGCCGCACCTCCTGTTCCCCTGTGATGCTCAGGCTGCGGGCATAGGCGCGTGCTTTGTCCCAGTCCAGGTCATCCAGTGTGGTTGCGGGCGAGGCTTCCGCCTCAAAGCTGGTTACGCCCCGCTCGATAATCAAGCGGCGCAGTTCCTCGGTCTTCAGCCCGATGTTCTTGGCGCCACTGCGCCGCATAAAATGCCCCTCCAGCCCATAGACGTTGGGCATCCCGGGCGGCACATGGGCGCACACAACCGCTTTGCCGTCCAGCGTGAGGTGCTGCGGCATGGGGATAATCAATGCAGGTTCTAGCAGCAGTGTTGCTTCCAGCAGTTGATCGGCGGTGGCGGTCACATCTTGTATGCCTTCTACCATGCCCGTCGGTCCTACACCCACGATCACCAATCCGCCGGCAGTGTTCGCCATCGCGCCCAGCGTTGCAGCGATCTTGTCTGCTGGTGAGGTCTCTTTAAACCAGTCTACGTCCGCCCGTTTGCCCGCCAGGATGAGCTTTGCGATGTCACCTGGCGTGGAGACTGCCTGTGTTTGCCCATTTCGTGCTTGTGAATGGGGCACGCTCACCCCCTTAATCAATCGTCTGTTTGGTCGTCATCAGCTTCATCATCATTATCGCCCTGTTGTGCATCTCGCGCACGTCCATTTGCGGGTGGATCGTGTAAAACGTGTTCCATAACCTGCTGCATATGCGTGACCGGGATGATGTTCAGGTCACGCAGTGCCTGCTGCGGGATCTCTACGAGGTCGCGCTGGTTGTCCTCCGGCAGGATGATATTCATGATGCGTGCCCGGCGTGCTGCCATCACCTTTTCCCGGATGCCACCCACAGGCAGTATCTTGCCGCGCAGCGTGATTTCACCTGTCATCGCATAGTCACTTCGCACTGCACGCTCTGTAAACGTAGAGATAAACGCAATCGCCAGGGTCACACCCGCAGAGGGACCGTCTTTGGGCACGGAGCCTTCTGGCACATGTATGTGTACGTCATAGTTTTCGAAGTCGTCGTGCGGCACGTCAAGCTCGTCGGCAAGCCCACGCATGTAACTAAACGCTGCCTGGGCGCTCTCCTGCATCACCTCGCCGAGTTGCCCGGTGAGCGTAAGATTGCCCTTGCCCGGCAGCAAGGTCACTTCAATTGTGGTGGTGCTGCCGCCGTCGCCCGTCCATGCCATGCCCGTAACCACGCCAACCTGGTCTTCATCGTTGGCACGCATGGTGGTGTAGTCCGGCGGGCCCAGCAACTTGTCCAGCATGGCGGTTTTAATGCGCTTCGGATGACGTTTGCCCTCCGCTGCCTGCCGCGCGATCTTGCGCATCACCTGGGCAATGCGCCGATTCAGGTTGCGCACACCCGCCTCGTAGGTGTACTCCCGGATGATGGTTTGCAGCGCGTTCGTCTCGAACTTGACGCCGCTATCGGCAATGCCGTGCGACCTGAGCTGGCGCGGAATGAGATAGCTTTGCGCAATAGCGAGCTTGTCCTCCTCAATGTAGCCGGGGAATTCAATCACCTCTAGTCGGTCTTCCAGGGCAGGCGGCAGCGGGTACAGGTCGTTCGCCGTGGTGATAAACAGCACCTTGGACAGATCATACGGCACGTCTAGGTAGTGGTCAGTAAAGTCGCTGTTTTGCTCCGGGTCGAGTACTTCCAGCAGGGCCGCTGCTGGGTCGCCGTGATAGTCCATGCCCAGCTTGTCGATTTCATCCAGCATCATCACCGGGTTGATGGTGCCTGCGTTGCGCATCGTCTGGATAATGCGCCCTGGCATCGCGCCGATGTAGGTGCGGCGGTGCCCGCGTATTTCTGCCTCATCTCGTACCCCACCCAGGCTCACCCGCACAAACTCCCGCCCCAGGGCACGGGCAATGCTCTTGCCGAGGGATGTTTTTCCTGTGCCGGGCGGTCCGACGAAGCACAGCACGGGCGTTTCCATCTTCTCTGCTGCGAGCTTGCGCACGGCAATGTATTCGAGCACCCGATCTTTAACACGATCTAGCCCGTAGTGGTCTTCGTTCAGCACCTTTTGCGCGTGGGCAATGTCCAGGTTGTCTGTGCTGGTTTGCTGCCACGGGATGGTTACCAGCCAGTCGATATAAGTGTGGATGAGTCCAATTTCCGGTGCCATGGGCGGCATCATCGCCAGCCGAGAGATTTCCTTGAGCGCACGGGCGTGTACGCTTTCGGGCAGGTTTGCTGTGTCCACGCGCTCGCGCAGTTCGTTTACTTCCTGCTGGAACACATCACTTTCGCCAAGCTCGCTCTGGATGACGCGCATTTGCTCGCGCAGGTAGCTTTCGCGTTGGTCGCGCTCCAGTTCCTGCTGCACCTGCGCTTCGATTTCGTCTTCCAGTTCCAGCAGGGTGATCTCTTTGCCCAGCAGTTGCATGATGAGCCGCAGGCGCTCTACCGGGTCAATTGCCTTGAGTACATCCAGGCGTTCATCGTTGGAAATAGACAGGGTGGAGGCAATCAAGTCTGCCAGGGTGCCGGGATGATCGGTCTCACGGGCGTAGGTGAGCATCTCACCGGGTATTTCCGTGCTCAGGCTGATGACGCGACGAAACAACGTGACTGCTGCTCGCATGGATGCCTGCACCTGCGCGGACGGCTCAAAGTTGTCGTCCAGCAGGCGTGCCTTGCAGATGAAATAGGGCTCGTTTTGCGTCAGTTCCAGGAACTCAATGCGCCGCCGCCCCTGCACCAGCACACTCTCCAGCCCATCCAGCGAAGGCAGCGGGCGCACCGCCACCTCTGTGCCGACGGTGGGTTGGTTGCCATTCACGAAAGGTTGCAGTGGGTCTGGTAGGGTGAACAACGCTGCCGTGATGCTGCCTGTAAGCGCCATTTCGATGGCGGCTTCTGCCGCATGGGTGGTAATACCCATCGGGCGCACGGTTTCCGGGTAGACGACAAGGTTCGCCGCCGGGATGAGTGGCAGTTCAATAACGCCGTCGGCGTCCGAGTTTGCGTTGGGAATATCGTATCGATCGCTGGTGTTGTTGGTCAACTGTCCTGGGTCGTCCTCAAAGTTGGTTGTTGCTCGTTTCAAAGTGGGGCATGTATTGTAATTGGGTGCCAGAGAGGATGCTATATGCCGTTCCGATGAAACAGGCGAGTTCGGGCTATTCGTTTGCTCGCCAACGCGCAATTAGCCATTTTGTCGTCAGGAACGCCGTCTCCGGCAGCGCATCCCGATGGAAGAAGCGTGCGTCTTCGGCGTCGTCGTCCGCTTGCAGCACCCCGCGGACGACATCCGCATCGTAGGCAATGAGAATGTCTGCCGTGCCGTCACCGGGGTTGGGGAACACATCAACCAGGCGTACGTTATCCACTTCCAACCCGGTTTCCTCGTGCAGTTCACGCGCTGCCGCCTCTGCTGGTACCTCACCCGCGTTAACGAACCCGGCAGGCAGCGCCCACTTGCCCTTTTCCGGGTCTACGCCGCGCTTGACCAGCAGCACACGCTCTCCCTCGGTAACGCGCATAATCACCGCGACCTTCGGGTCGTAGTAGACGGTGTAGTCGCAGCTGGGGCACACCGGGCGGATTTCGCCTGTGCGCTGGGTGTGCTCAAGCGCCGTGCCGCATACAGGGCAGTAGATGAACGCCTTACGCTGTGCCACGGCGTTTGCTCCGGCGGCGTGCAATGGTTGTTCCCGCAGAGACACCCAGCAACCCGATACCCAGCACGATTAGCACCAGGCTAACAATGGACACAAAGTCTGTTGACGGTGCTGCGTCTGCGGGCTGTGCAGGCGGATTGACGGTGCGGGCGGCGGTGGTGGGCAGCACACGGGCGATAATCGTGCCTGTGGGCACCAGGCGGGAAGCGCCGCCGCCGCTGACCTGCGTTTGTGTGGGCACAGGCAATTGGCGTTGTGCCGTAAGCGTTGCGGTGGGGTCTTGTGTGGGTACGTTCGTCGCAGAGGCGATAAGCGCTTCCTCTGTGCTAGCAACCTGTGGGGCGGTTTGCGCACCCGCTTCCTCTGCCTCTTCCGCTTGCTCCGCTGCTTCCTCTGCCAGGGCGGGTTCCGCGCCATCGGCAGCAAACGTGTCGGACTCCGCCTCAGCATCACCGAGCGCCGTGGGCTCGGCTGCTACTTCGTCGGCACTGTCGTCGTCCAACTGCGGACCGTCAGCCCCCTCACCTTGCCCCAGGGACGGCGATGGCAGCGGCGTAGGGGTTTCGGTTGGTGCAGGTGATGGTGTTGGCGGCACGATGGTCATCAGCGGTAGCACCGTGCTGGAAAACGCCGAGGCGCGGGTGGGTGTGTGGGTTGCTGTGCCTGTCGCTACGAGTGCGATTCCCCCCTGCGGTGGTGGCTGCTGTTGCAGGACGTTATCTGCCGGCATAGCATCGAATGCTGCGGGCGCAGGCTGCTCTAGTGCGATGAGCAGCAGCAGACCGCCAAACACCAATAACAGCACTGCCGCCGCTGCACTCAGCGCACTGAACGCTGCCGTTGTCGGAAAGAACAAAAACGATGCCGCTTCCCGCTCAAGCTGTGGCGCCGCTGTTTCGTCGATCAACATGTCCGGGGTCAGGGCAAAGCTGCGCGGTGCTTTCACGGGTGGCAGGCTGCGGACTGCCGCCACGACCACGCGCAGGTCTTCTAGCTCGCGGCGCAGGTCTGGCTCGCGCTTCAGGCGTGCTTCTAGCGCGGTGCGCTGCACATAATTCAGTTCGTCGTCCATGTAGGCGGAAAGCAGTTCTTGGTCTGTGCCGCCCCGGTTATTCGGTGAAGCCATGTCGTCCGTCGTTTACGATCACACTGATGGTATTATCTGTCATCACTTTGACGATATGCGGTGGGCAAAAGTTCCTTAAACGCCTGTAAGCAGTTGCGTACCGCCTGCCGCGCCCGGCTAAGGCGAGATTTGACCGTACCCAGCGATATGCCCACGGCATCTGCGATTTCCTGATAACTGTAGCCTTCGACATCGCTCATCACCAGTATCACCCGCTGCCCTGGTTTGAGGGCAGTGATGCACCCCTGGATGGCGCGGTTCAGTTCCGCCCGTTGTGCCGCCTGTTCGGGGGTTTCTGCCTCGCTGGGCAGCGGCGGACCGTCATCGCGTTCAGCGCCGGGCATTTCTTCAAATGCGACGGCGGGGCGGCGTTTGTGGTAGCGCAGGGTGTCGTAGCAGGTGTTGGTGGCGATGCGCAGCAGCCAAGCACGAAAGCTGCCGCCACGGTACGTGTTCAGCTTACGGTACGCTGTGATGAAGGTCTCCTGGGCGGCATCGGCGGCGCCCGCTCCCTCACCCATGATGCGATAGGTGACGGTGTAGACAGCATCCTGATATTGCACCACTAGCGCGTTGAATGCGTTGAGGTCACCGTCGCGGGCGCTTTGAATGAGGGTGGTTTCGTCGGTTTGCATTCGATATTGACATTCCCATGGGGCGTGCCTACTATCGTTGTCCACTCACGCGCTGGTGAGCCGCAATCAGTTATACCACACATTACGGCGGTGTAGCCCAACGGCAGAGGCAAACGACTCAAACTCGTTACAGTGTGGGTTCGAATCCCACCACCGCTAC
>CAYVGI010000072.1:0-24159 GCA_964451095.1 uncultured Anaerolineaceae bacterium | reverse complement strand
CAAAGCGACCGGGGCGCATGAGTGCAGGGTCTAGAATGTCGGGTCGGTTGGTGGCGGCGATAACGATAACGTTGGTGTCTGTGTCAAAGCCGTCCATTTCCACCAGAATCTGGTTGAGGGTTTGCTCACGCTCGTCGTGGCTACCGCCCAGCCCCGCGCCGCGCTGCCGTCCCACTGCGTCGATCTCGTCCACGAAGATAATCGACGGGCTATGGCGCTTTGCCTGCTCGAACAGATCACGCACACGGGAGGCACCCACACCCACGAACATCTCTACAAACTCTGAGCCGCTGATGCTGAAAAACGGTACGCCCGCCTCGCCTGCAACTGCTTTGGAAAGCAGTGTTTTGCCGGTGCCCGGAGGCCCGACCATGAGCACGCCCTTGGGAATGCGGGCACCCAACTGGATAAACTTCTCCGGCTCCTTTAGAAACTCCACCACCTCTGCGAGTTCCATTTTCGCCTCGTCACATCCAGCCACGTCCTCAAACGTCACAGTGGGGCGGTCTCCGTTGAACATGCGGGCGCGGCTTTTGCCAAAGGACATTGCCTGGTTGTTCGCACCCTGAGACTGGCGGAACATGAACAAGATTAGACCGCCGATGACGATAATGGGTAGCAGCGCTGTGGTAAGCGCAAAGAGGGTGCCACCAAAGTTGCTTGGGGTACGCACAGATACCTCAATCTGGTCAAGTTGCGCACGGGGCACCTGGAAGTCTTCTTGGAGTTGAGTAACGAATGTTGCACTGCTCTCTTTAAGCGAGCTGAAACGCTCTTCACCTGCTTCAGCGGTTGTGATGATGTTGAGTTGATCGCCAACAACTTCGACGCGCTCGACCTGCCCCTGCCGCACTAATTCCGCGACTTCGCTGAGGGAGATGGTTTGGGCGTTGCTGCTGGCGCTGTTGGAAATAGCAAATACAAATAGCACAACGACGCCAATGGTAACTAACAAGACGACGTTTCTGGTTCGTGGGTTGCTCACGCGCACCCTCCGTTTTTACCTTTATGCATCATTACGGATTATACACCTGTGGGAAGGGGAGTTCTACCAGCGAAGCAGACCGGATGTTGTTCTTTGCCATTTCTTAGAATGGGAATTGCGCTAGAATAGGGGCGATTTTTGGGAAGGACGCCGAAACGGACACAGATGAGTTCCGTACAGCAGTTAAATGAGCGCATCAAGCGCGAGGCGCAGTTTATTCAAGAGATTATCGGTGAAGTGCGCCGGGTGTTGGTCGGGCAGGATAAGATGCTCAATCGCCTGTTGATCGCGCTGCTTTCCGATGGACATGTGCTCATCGAAGGTGTGCCGGGGCTGGCGAAAACGCTGGCGGTACGTACGCTAGCGGCGACAATTGACGCGCAGTTCCAGCGCATTCAGTTCACGCCAGACTTACTGCCGGCAGACCTGGTGGGCACGCAGGTGTACAACCCGCGCACGGGTGAGTTTATCCCCAAGCCCGGTCCGATTTTTAGCAATATCGTGCTTGCAGACGAGATCAACCGTGCCCCAGCGAAGGTGCAATCGGCGCTGCTGGAATCAATGGAGGAGCGGCAGGTGACGATTGGGGAGACTACCTACCGCCTCAATGAGCCGTTTATGGTGCTGGCAACACAAAACCCCATCGAGCAGGAGGGCACGTATCCGCTGCCAGAGGCACAGCTCGACCGCTTTATGCTCAAGGTGGTGGTAGATTACCCCACTCGCAAGGACGAACGCGAGATTATTGACCGGATGGCAGGTGACCGACCGGATGCTCCGGCACCTGTGGTTGAGCCGGATGTGATCTTACGGGCGCGGCAAGTGGTGAATAGCATCTACGTGGACGACAAGATCAAAGATTACGTGCTAGACATTATCTTCGCCACACGCCAGCCCACCGAAAGCGGACTGAAGGACTTGCAGCAGTACATTGAGGTGGGGGCATCGCCGCGTGCGACGATTTTCCTGGTTAAGGGCGCGAAGGCATATGCGTTCCTGCGGGGGCGGGGCTATGTAACGCCAGACGATGTGAAGCATGTCGCCGCTGATGTGCTGCGCCACCGGGTGACGGTGACGTTCGAGGCGGAGGCAGAAGATATTTCCCCCACACAGGTGATTCAACAGATCGTAAGCCGCGTACAAGTGCCGTAGATGCTCACTGCTGAGACGCTGCGAAAAATCCGGCAGATTGAACTGCGCACCCGTCGCCTTGTGGAAACGTCGTTTGCCGGGGCGTACCACTCCGTGTTTAAGGGGCGCGGTATTGTGTTCGATGAGGTGCGCCCGTACACACCCGGTGATGATGTGCGTGACATTGACTGGAACGTAACTGCCCGCATGGGCGAGCCGTTCATCAAGCGCTACCGCGAAGACCGCGAGTTGACGGTGATGCTGGTACTGGATACCAGCGCGTCGATTATGTTTGGGACGGTGGGGCGCCAAAAACGTGATATGGCGGCAGAACTGGGGGCGGTGCTGGCGTTTTCTGCGATTAGCAATAACGACAAAGTGGGAATGCTGCTGTTCAGCGACAAGATTGAGGCGTTTATCCCGCCGCGCAAGGGGCGCAAGCATGTGCTGCGGCTCATCCGCGACCTGCTAGCAGCGCAGCCCGCCCAGCGTGGCACCGATATTTCGCTAGCGCTGAAGACGGTGAACCGCGTGCTGGGCAATAAGGCAATTGTGTTCTTCATCTCGGATTTTCTGGCAGATGTGGATACGTATGCGCGTGACCTGCTGGTGCTGGGGCGCAAACACGACCTGATTACGGTGGTTGCTAACGACCCGTTAGAGGAGGCGTTCCCTGGGGTGGGTTTGGTGCGCGTTCAGGATGCGGAGACGGGCACGGTGCAGTTGTACGACACAGGCAGCAGCGGTTGGGCGCGGCGTTTTACCCAGCGGGCGGCGGGGCTGCACGCCGCACGAGATAAGGCACTGCAAGACGCCCGTGCAGATCGAATCAATCTCTCTGTGGACAGCGATTATGTGCGAGCGCTGACGATATTTTTCCGCAGGCGGGCACAAAAGCTAAAGTGAGCATGTGGGGAAGCAGCTTGCAACCTGGGGGAGTGGCAGCTTGGCGCCGGGCACTGTTGATCGCAAGTGTGCTGGCATTGGTTGTTGTGTGGGGGTACCGCGCGGCGGCGCAGCCCACCCCGACGGCACGCTTTGAGACGACTAACCTGGAACCGCTGTTGGGGGAACAGTTTACGATATCGTTGGTGGTGAGTGTGCCGACCAACTACGAGGTGCAGTTTCCGCCGTTCGGGCAGGACTGGGGCGAGAACTTCAGCGTCATCGCGCTAGATGACCCCACCCGTGACACCGACGGTGAAGGGGCGGTGCATCGGTTGCCGATGACGGTGGCGGTGTGGCAGCTTGGCGATGTGGAAACCCCACCGACCGCTGTTGCCTACCTTGATGGGAACGGCAACGAGTCCCGGTTGGCAGTGGAGCCACTGAGCTTGTTCGTGCCGGGAACGCTGGACACTGACCCCGAACTTATCACCTCCCGGCAGACGGTTTACCTGTGGTACCCATTGAGCGTGATGATCGGCGTTGGCGTGGGGATAGTCGCGGTGCTTAGCGGGAGCAGCTATCTGGTATACAGGCGGTTTGCCCAGCGAACGGGGGGGCGCATTGTGGGGCGGCAGACGCCAAAAACACTCACGCAGCGTGCGGTGTACGACCTGAATCGCATCCGGGCGGATGCCCCCGACATTGTGGCGCAGTACGAGCAAATGGGAGACAGGTTGCGCACCTACATCCACGATCTATTTGACGTGCCGACGCAAGACCGCACCACGTCCGAGCTCATTGAGCACATCCACCGAGAGAAGCTGATGACGCGCGAACGTTTGAAGGAACTGCGCTTTTTGCTGGAGCAGGCAGACTTGGCGAAGTTCGCGCCCGCCGAGGTTTATGCCCCGAAAGAGCTTTCCATGATCCAGTTGGCGGTGCAGTGGGTGCAGTCGGTTGAGCGGGAGGTGAGCGGATGATCTTTCGGTTGGCGAATCCATTTGCGCTGCTGCTGTTGTTGGTGCCCATTGTCTACCTAGTGCTCTTGCAGATGTTGCCAGGGCTGCGGCAGCGCGTCCCAGTTATGATCTACTCCGATACGCGCTTGCTAGGCGCTGCGGGTGGCTGGCGCGTGAAGCTGCACCGCCTGCCGGATGTACTGCGGGCGCTGGCATGGGTATTGTTGGTGGTCGCCATTGCCCGCCCACAGAGCGGGCGCGAACAGGAGATCATCCGGGGGCAGGGTATTGATATTGTGCTGGCGCTGGACATCAGCAGCAGCATGGAGGCGGGCGATATTTTGCCCACGCGCCTGGAAGGTGCCAAGGCACAGATCATCCGCTTTGTGCAGGGGCGTGAGTTCGACCGGGTGGGGCTGGTGGTGTTCGCCGCAGATGCGTTCCACTTTGTGCCGCCTACGCTGGACTACGATGTGCTGATTAGCCGGCTTGATGAGGTCGAGTTGGTGACGGAGTACGGCTTGGAGGATGGTACAGCAATTGGCACGGGCATCGTCTCCGCAGCGAACATGCTGCGCGACAGCGAGGCGAGCAGCCGAATTGTCATCATCCTGACGGACGGCTCCAATAATCAGGGGGGGGTGAACCCGTTAGACGCGGCACGCGCTGCTGCGTCGCTGGGTGTGCGGGTGTACACCATTGGTATGGGACGGGATGGGTTGGTGTCTGCCGGGGCAGAACTGCGCCCTAGCGACTTTGACGAGGGCACATTGCAGGCGATTGCCAACGTGACGAACGGGCTGTACTTCCGTGCTGAGGACAACGCGGGGCTACAGCGCACCTATGAGCAGATTGACGCGCTGGAGCGCAGCGAGATCGAGCAGCAGGTGTTTGTGCGCTGGCGAGACCGCGTGATGGCGCTGCTGCTGGCGGTTGTGGGGCTGCTCATCGCTGAGCGTGCCCTACGCCAGACGGTGTTCCAGGCGATTCCGTAACGTAACGTGAGATGAGGCGCAGGGGTTTTATGGCGCAGGTAACGTTTTTGTATCCGTGGGTGCTGCTGTGGCTAGCGGCGGTGCCAGTCCTTTTGCTTTTCCTGTTGTGGACGGAACAACGCCGCCGCCGTCGCTTACAGCGCATGGGCGAGCCTGTGCTGCTGGCGATGCTGATGGCACAGGTGAGCACGGCACGTCGCCGCTGGAAAGCGGTGCTGTGGCTGCTGTGTGTGGCGTTGTTGATCGTCGCGCTGGCACGCCCAACGTGGGGGCTGCGCACCGATGTGATCGAAACGCAGGGGGCATCTGTGTTTGTGCTGCTGGACGTAAGCACGAGCATGAACGCGGAGGATCTTGCACCGTCCCGGCTGGAACGCGCCAAGCTGAGCACACAAGACCTCGCGTTGGCAATTGAGGGCAATGAACTGGGCATGATTACGTTTGCGGGCAGCGCGTTTGTGTTCTTCCCGCTGACGACGGACACACGCTCGGCACAGTCGTTTGTGGGGTTCGTCTCGTCGGATACGATCTCGCGGCAGGGCACGGCAATTGGCGCGGCGATTGAACTGGCGATGGCGTCTTTTGATGAAACGCAGGCAACCGAACGGGTGATTGTGCTATTTAGCGACGGTGAAGACCACACGGCAGAGACCGACGCAGCGGTGCAGGCGGCAATCGAATCGGGCGTGACCATTCATGTCGTCGGCTTCGGCACAGAAGGGGGCGGCTCCATACCGATTCGTGACAGCGCGGGTGCCGTTGTGGGGAACAAGCTCGACCGCACCGGCAACATCATCATTACGCGCATCGAAGAAGATAACATGCAGCAGATTGCACGGCGCACGGGCGGTGTGTACCAGCGGATTGACCCGGCAGGTGAGGCGATCAACAACGTGGCGCGGCTCATCAACGCGGCGGACGGAAGCCCGCTGGGCGAAGATGAGCGCACAGCGGGTGTAGAGCGGTTTGCACTGTTTGGGGCGCTGGCGTTGATGCTGCTCTCGCTGGAGATGCTGCTGCCGGAAACGAAGGAGAGCTAATGCGCCGGGTAATTCCGTTTGTGGTGATGGTTGGGCTGTTGGTGGGCTGCGGCACCGACCCGACTGCCCAGAACAATATCGGTAATGTTCAACTACAGCGCGGGCAGCTTGACGCAGCGGTGCGAGCGTACCAGGCGTCGCAGGTTGTGCGCCCAGATGACACAGCGCCGTACTTGAACGCGGGGGTTGCGTTTTTAGAGCAGGGTGAGTACGCCAGGGCGCAGGCAGCACTCGAACAGGCACTCGTCACGGCGGAAGGGGATAGGGTTGTGGCAGCATATTTTGCGCTGGGGGAGGCGCACTTCGAGCAGCGGCAATATCGCCTTGCAGCGGCGGCGTACCAGCAGGTGCTGCTGCGCCGACCTGAAGACGAGGACGCCCGCTACAACATGGAACTGGCGCTGAGCTTGATCCCAACGGCGACGGCACCGCCCGCGCCCTCCCCAACGAACCCGGATGCACAAAACCCGGAGCAAACCGAAACCGCCACGCCGACTCAGCAAGACTCACAGGAGGAGCAGGTGACGAGCACCCCCAGCCCACAACCTGATGTGCAAGATAACCCCCCGACGGAAACACCGCCCAACCCACCCCCGGATGATGAGGAAGGTGATGACGGTGTGCCGTCACCGATGCCGCAGAGCGAGGCAGAGCAAATTTTGAACGACAAACAGCGCCAGCAGAGCATTCTCATCCCGCAGAATGAAACGCCCATCCCTGCTGGTGCCCCGCCGGAGAAGGATTGGTAGCGATGATAAGATGGACAGCGGTGGCAGTCTTGGTGGCGGCGGCGATGGCAGGCGCGTGGTCGCGCCCGCTGAGTGCCCAGTGTGAGGCAGAAACGGATGTGATCGTCATTGAGGCGAGTGTGAACAACCCCACACCGTACGTGGGTGAGCAGGTGATCTACTCTGTGCAGATTTTTAACACCACACAGTCCTCCCCGAACCTGGAAATACCCCCGTTTGAGGGGTTCTGGTCGGCAGGGACGCTGGCAATCGCCTCGTATGAGCGCCCCGGTGACTGTGGCGTGACCGTTGGGGTCACGGAAAATGAGCGGATTTTGTTCCCACTTCGTCCAGATCAGTTGGTTATCCCGCCAGTGCAGCTAGATTTCTCGCGTAATCCGGTCTACGAAGCAAGCACACGGGTGGAATCGTCCACCGTGCAGGTAGAGGTGCAACCACTGCCCGATGGTGCGCCGGATGGCTTTGCGGGTGCGGTGGGGACTGCTTTTTTCACGGAGGCGGCGGTGGGGCGTACCACCGTCAAGGTCGGTGACCCTGTTCTGCTGCGGCTGGCAATTGAGGGTGCGGGTAACATTGAGCAGCTTAACCCGCCGGAGCTACCCTTCCCGGAAGAGTGGCGCACCTACCCGCAGCCGAGCCGTGTGGAAACAGCGTCGCAGTCCCGGTTGTTGGTCGGCAAGAAGACATTTGAGTGGCTGTTTGTCCCACAAGAGGTTGGCGACCTGGTTGTACCGTCGATTGCGTTCCACTACTTCGATACAAATGTTGACATCTACCGCACAGTGACAACTGACCCGATTGTGATGAGCATTTTGCCCGCAGACGAGGTGCCCGCTGCCGAACTGCCAGAGATTGCGCCGGAGGTGGAGGCGGGGCTGCTGGCGCTAAAGTCAGTTGGTGATGATGGCGCCCCACTGCGAATGGGCTGGCTGTGGGGATTGTGGCTGCTGGCACCACTGGCATTTGTGGGCACGCTGTGGTGGCGCTGGGAGCAGGTGCGTTCGTCCGATGAGCAAGCGCTGCTACGCCAACGCCACGCGCTGCGCAACGCCAAGACGAACTTAGCACAGGTGACGCGCGTGCAGGGGGATGTTGCGTACCAGCGCTTGATTGATGCTGTGCTGACGTATTTTGGTGACAAGTGGAACCAAGAACCGCTCTCATTGCAGCAGGACGATTTGCGTGGCGGTATGGCGACACGCGGCGTTGAGGCGGAGACAATTGAGCAGGTGCTGGGGTGTTTGAGGACGGCGGAGGAGGGGCGTTATGCGCCGGGGGGCGGGTCGCCACCGCGTGCGCTCATCAAGCAGACGATGTTGGCACTGATTGCGGCGGAGTCCGCGTTAGAGCGGCGATGAAGCGTTTTGTTTTGCTGCTGTTGCTGTTCACTGTCGCGGGTGTGCACGCACAGTCAGATTCCCCGGCAGAAACCGCTGCCCAGGCAAGCCGTGCCTATGCTGCTGGCGACTTTGAGACGGCGATTGTGCTGTATCAGTCGCTGGTTGATGGCGGGATGCGCGATAGCGCGGTGTACTTCAACTTGGCGACGTCCTATCACCAGAACGCACGAACTGGCTTTGCGCTGGTGAACTACCGCCGGGCGCAGCGGTTGGCACCCCGTGACCTGACGATTACGGCACGCATTGCAGAAATCCAGGGAGAGCGCCTGGATGTTCAGGGTGAGGAAACGGTTCTGCTAGACCGACTGGGCACCGCTGTTGCAGGTGTCCTGACGTTGGGGGAGCTGGCACTGTTGAGCTTTGTGCTGTGGAGCGGTTGGTTTGGGGGGGCGATATTGCTGGTGGTGCGACCGTCGCTGCGGGCACCGCTGCGGGCGGTGATGATCGTGTTTGGGGTGGTGGCAGCAGCCACGACGGCGCTTTTCGCTAGCCGATGGTATGTGGAGACGTATCGCCCTCTGGCGGTCGTGGTGGCGGAGCAGGCAGAGGTGCTGTCAGGTCCGGGAGAGGACTACCTGCTACTGTACGAACTATCTGAGGCGGCGGAAATGCGCGTTGTGCGCCAGCAGGAACAGTACGCACGGGTGGTGCTCCCAGATGGGCGTTTGGGCTGGCTGAGCACAGAGGCTATCGCGTTGGCAGCCATTCCATCAGGATAGCGGGTATCTCCTCAATCGTTTCTGCAATGCGGGCACCCGCCTGCCGCAGCAGTTCTGTCTTGGTGGCGGCGTCTGTGCCGGGTTCATCCACCGTGGCGCTGCGGTGCCCCAAATGCCCATCTGCGGGCGCGTAGTGCCCGGCGATGTACGCCACAACGGGTTTGGTCATCTGCTGGGCGATTGCCACCGCAACCTCATTTTCTGCGTAACCGCCGATTTCCCCGATGAGCACAACAAAGCGCGTGGGCGGATCGTCCTCAAAGCGCTCCAGCACGTTTGCAAAGTTTGTACCCAGCACTGCATCCCCGCCGATGCCGACGATAGCGCTTTGCCCGATGCCGGACTGCGTGAGGTGGTGCGTGAGCAGGTAGGCGAGTGTGCTGCTGCGTGCAACAATGCCGATGCTGCCTGGCGTGGCAATTTCCTGCGGGATGGTGCCCAGGCTGGCAAAGCTGGGGATCAGCACGCCGGGGCTGTTGGGACCGATCAAGCGGCTGGGTGTAAGGCGGATGTACTCACGCACGCGGATAATATCCAACAGGGGAATGCCCGTGGTGACGCACACAATCAGTTCAATGCCGGCGTCTACTGCTTCGTAGATGGCGTCTGCTGCTGCGGCGGCGGGCACAAACACAACCGACGTATTTGCCCCCGTCGCGCTGACGGCATTTTGCACCGTTTCGAACAGCGGCTTGCCCTCGTGCCACTCCCCGCCCCTGCCGGGAGACACCCCCCCGACAATGTTGGTGCCATAGGCGACCATGCGTGCGGTGTGGCGAGCGCCCTCCCGCCCGGTCATGCCCTGTACGATGACGCGCGTGTGTTCTCCAATGTAAATGCTCATGGTGTTTTGCCCGATATTTGGCGACACGTGGTACACGGATATTCATAACAGCTATTGGGTCGCATTGCCACCTAACCATCTACGGCGCCGTCTGCCATGCCGCGCAGGAACAGCCGCCGCGCCAGCACAAACAGTACAATCCCTGGCAGCATCATGAGCACGGCAGCGGCGGCGAGTAGTTCGTTGTTGTTGCCCTCTAGCTGGGATTGCAGGTCGAACAGGGTGACCGTTGCAGTCTTCATGTTTGTGCTGGAAAGCAACATTTGCGCAGTGAGGAAGTCGTTCCAGTTGTATACAAAGTTGACCAGGAACACCGCCGCTAGCCCCGGCACGGAGATGGGCAGCACCACGTACAGCAGCGTTTGCCAGCCGTTTGCGCCATCAACGGCGGCAGCCTCCTCCAGTTGGCGCGGCACCGCGTCGTAGAAGGTTTTCATCACCCACACGCCGAACGGCACACCATAGGCACCATACACCAGGATCATGATGAGGTAGGTGTCTTGTAGGCGTAAGTCTGTTGCCAGCTTGAACAACGGAATGAGCGTGGCGATGCCGGGCAGCAGCAGTAACATCAACAGCAGCGTCAACAAAAACCGCCGCCCGCCAAAGCGCAGCCGCGCAAACGCATAGCCTGCACAAGCACAGGCGCCAGTGGTAAGCAGCGCACCACCGACACTGTTCACGGTGCTGTTGAGTAGGCTGCGGGAGAAACGCGGAGTAGTGAACAGCCGCTCGTAGTGCTGGAATGACAACGCCTCGTTGGGTGTTTCCTCCGCTAAACCGTAACCCTGCGGGCGCAGCGATGTTTGTACGGTGAGGGCGATGGGGAGCAACACGAGCAGGCACAGTAAAATCAGTGCGGCATGTAAACCGATTGGGCGTCGTTGGTTCATCTAGCTGAGAATGTCTTGAGTGTGCAGTCCGCGCACATAGATGAGCGCTAGCACAGCGTTGATGAAGAATACGGTCACGGAGAGCGCCGCGCCGTAGCCGAAGTTCAGGAACTGCACTGTTTCTCGGTACATGTGTAACGCGAGCACCTCTGTGGTGCGTCCGGGTCCGCCGTCAGTGATCGCCAGGAACATGCCTACGGCGTTTAGTGCCTGCACGGTGAGGAACACAAGCGTGATCTGGGTTGTGGGCAGCATCAGTGGGAACGTCACGCGCCAGAATGCCTGCCAGGGCGTCGCCCCGTCGATCTGGGCAGCTTCTTGTAGGGCAGCGGGGATTTTTTGCAGCCCTGCGAGCAACAGCAGCATCCCAAACGCAAGTGCTCGCCACACCATGGCAGCGGTGACGATGAGCAGCGCACTTGTGCCATTACCGAGCAGATTATCGCCTAGCAGTGGCGTGAGCCAAGCTTGTGCTGCCCCTACGTTTGGCAGGAAAAGCCACCGCCACATCACACCCACAACAATTTCCGACAGCATCCACGGGATGAAGATGATCGTCATGTAGAGGGCAGCATGGCGTGGGCGTTCGTTGAACGCCAGGGCAAGCAGATAGCCCAACACCAGCACGCTGAACACAAACATCACGCCAAACGTTGCCGTCAGGCGTACGCCTTGCCAGTACGTGCCGCTGGTGAGCAGGGTTTGGTAGTTGCGGGTGCCCACATATTCCAGAACGCCGCGCCTGCTGCGGTGCAGGCTAAGGTAAAACGCATACAGTGCGGGGTACAGACTAATCCCGACGGTGAGCAGGATAGCGGGTGCGATCAGCAGGTAAGGCAGCAGGCGGGCGCGGTGGGACTGTAATACCATGGCTACGCTTACCAGTAGCGGCGCAGCACCGCGTCCTGTGCGCTTTGCAGGTGAGAGAGCGCGTCCAGTTCGGGGTCTAGCAACAGTTCCTGGAAGGCAACCGCCAGTTCGTCTAAGCTCTCGCGGTAGTAAGGACTGTAGGGCATGTACACGCCCTGCTCGTCCAGCACCGTTTCAATAGACTGGAAGAACGGCGTTTGCAAACCTGGGTCATCAAGCGCTACCGGGTGCGTTGGCACGCCATATTGAGATTGTGCCCACGTCGCCAGGAAACCCGGCTCGGCAAAGAACGCGTCTAGCCAGGCGATGGCACCTGTGGGGTTTGCTGTGCCCTGTGCAACCAGCCACGTCTCGCTCATCAGGAAGGTCGCTGCGCCACTACCGAAGTCTATGCCGCCTGCGATGGATACCTCACCGGCGTCTACACCGTCTCGCAACCCGGAGATGAAGATGGGCGACCAGCTCGCGCCACGGAACGACGCCGAATCCCCGTTGATCCACGGCACTTCGGCGTCCACAAAATCCCCGGTAACAGCGAGTTGGGGCGCGTGGTTGCCCGCGAACAACGACCGGACAAATGCGACGACTTCAGCAGTTTCTTCCGTTGCCCACACGGGTTTACCTTCCGCGTCAAAGATCGCTCCGCCGTTGGCGTGGATCATCGGGTACCACAGCAGTTCCACGGCGACGAAGTTGCGCCCGGCATAGAACGTGGTGAAGAAGTTGTCGTCCTCGCTGAGTGCGGGCGCGGCGGCAAGCCATTCGTCCGGTGTTTGTGGGAAGCCCCCTGGGAAAGCGCTCGTTTGGTAGTAGGTGATGCCGCCCCGCACGTTGTGTGCCACACAGTAGCGCTCACCCGCAATGACGCAGGCACGGCGGTCGTTCTCACTGAGTTCGCCCAACCATTCGCTGCCTGCTAGCAGGTCATCAAGCTGCTGCAATGCGCCCGCCTCTAGTAGGGATGGGACGTGTTGGCTGCCCACTTCGATGACGTCTGGCACATCGGCACCCGTTTGCGCGGCAACTGCCAGCTTTAGCGTGATCTGATCCCAGGCAACCTGCTCATGTTCCACACGCAGCCCGGTTTCCGCCTCAAACACTGCGATTTTCGTGTTCAGGTTCACGGCGTTGGGATTGGTTTCGTCGGTCAGGTCGTAGCGCGTCCATATGACGAGTGTTTCAGCGTCTGGTTGGGACTGCGCTGTTAGCACGCTTGGTATGGCGGTCAGTGTTATGGCAAGCACGGCGATTAAGTGCTTCATAAACAGTTGCTTTCGGTTTCGCGTTGGTCAAGCGTTGTATTTTATCGGCTTTGGGAGGCGTGGGTAGAGCGCAGTTTTTGTACGGGTGGGGTGCGCCACCTGCTGTTGTCTGCTACAATCCGCGCAAAATATCGGTAAGTGAACAGTACAGTTGAATTTTTAGTGAGTTTAATGGACGACAAAACCTTTATTCAGCGCCTAGAAGCGTTGTTCCCGCCACAGCGCATCCTGACTAATCGCGTGCAACTGCTGGCGTATGAGTCCGACGCGCTGACGGCGTTCCGGGCACGCCCACGGGCGGTTGTGCTGCCGGAGAGCGAACAAGAAGTAATCGACGTGGTACGCCTGTGCCACGAGGCGGGTGTGCCATTTGTGGCGCGCGGCAGCGGCACCAGCTTGTCGGGCGGGTCACTGCCTGTGCAGGACGGTATTGTCATCTCCCTGAACCGTATGAACCGCATCAAAAGGCTAGACCCACAGCAACGCATTGCTGTGGGTGAGCCGGGTGTGGTGAACCTGCACATCACGCAGGCGGCAGCACCCCACGGGCTGTACTACGCACCAGACCCATCCAGCCAGTCCATTTGCACGATTGGCGGCAACGTGGCGTTTAACAGTGGTGGTGCCCACTGCCTGAAGTACGGCATGACGAGCAATCATGTGCTGGGCATGAAAGTTGTGCTGGCAGATGGCGAAGTGGTCACGTTTGGTAGTGAAAGCGTGGAGGGTGTGGGCGTCGGTCCTGATTTAGTCGGGCTGTTCGTCGGCAGTGAGGGGCTGTTTGGCGTGGTGCTTGAGGTGACGGTGCGGTTGCTGCCCAAACCCGAACGCTACCGCACGGTGCTCGCTGCCTACGAGAGCTTGGGCAAGGCAGGTGATGCTGTGGCAGCGGTGGTGGCATCGGGTCTGCTGCCGGGCGCTATGGAAATCATGGACAGGCTGGCGATCAAAGCAGCAGAGGCGGCGGTAGGTGCGGGGTACCCGCCGGGGGCGGCGGCGGTGCTCATCGTGGAACTGGAAGGCGAAGCCGAGCAAGTTGAGGCGGAGTTTGCACAGCTTCAACGGGTGATTGAAGCGTCTGGTGCATACGCGGTGCAAGTGGCGCAGGACGATGCCGAACGCGCCAAAATATGGAAGGGGCGAAAAGGGGCGTTTTCGTCGGTGGGGCGGCTTAGCCCGGACTATGTGGTGCAGGATGGGGTGGTGCCACGCAGTGCACTGGGGCAGGCGCTCACAGAGATTGACCGCCTGAGCACCGAATACGGTTTGAACGTTGCGAATGTGTTCCATGCCGGGGACGGCAACCTGCACCCGCTCATCCTGTACGATGGCAAGGTGCCGGGCGCACTGGAACACGCAGAACGGTTGGCGGGCGACATCCTGAGCCTGTGTGTGCGGCTGGGGGGTTCAATCACCGGGGAGCATGGTGTGGGCATGGAAAAGCGGGACTACATGCCCGCGATGTTCGATGAGGTTTCGTTGGATGTGATGCACGCCATTCGCCTACAAATTGACCCCAAGATCATCGCCAACCCTGGCAAGATGTTCCCCGGCGGAGAGGCGCCCGCACTCCAGCAGCATGGGATGCACCCGTTAGAGCAGCAAGGTGTGATCTCGCGTGAGTAGCAGCATATGGTGCTAAATCCACAGAACCTAGACGAACTCCAGCAGGTGGTGCGGGAGCACACCCAGTTGCTGCCACGGGGCGGCGGCACAAAACCTGCGCTCTCCGTGGCACCGGCGGGTGCGCATACGCTGGATATGCGCGGCATCAGCGGGATTATCGAGTATGACCCTGGGGAGTACACGTTTACCGCGTACGCGGGCACACCACTTGCGGAAATCACAGCGGCGTTAGCAGAACACGGGCAGTATATGCCGTTTGACCCGCTGCTGGTGGATGCGGGCGCGACACTTGGCGGTACTGTCGCTGCGAACACATCGGGCAGTGGGCGCTATCGTTATGGCGGCGTGCGAGATTTCATCTTGGGTGTGCAGTTCGTTGACGGGCAAGGGCAGCTTGTCCGCAGTGGCGGCAAGGTGGTCAAGAACGCGGCGGGGTTCGACTTGCCGAAGTTCTTTGTGGGCAGCATGGGTCGCTATGGCGTGCTCACGGAACTGACGTTTAAGGTGTTTCCACAGCCACAGCGCTATATTACCTTACGTTTGCGCTACGGTTCGCTGGCGGATGCGCTGGAAGCGATTTACTGCTTGAACACGTCGCCGCTGGAAGCCGATTGCGTTGATCTTGAACAAGACGGTGTGCTGGTTATCCGGCTGGGCGGAACCGATGCGGCGTTGTCCGGCAGGCGGGAAAGGCTGACCGTATTTTTGCAAGAACACACAGAATTACAATCTGCTGAGGTGGGGGACGAGGCGTATTGGCAGACCGTGAATGCCTTCGGATGGGCGGCAGATCGGCAAGCAATCGTGAAAGTTCCCGTGTCTCCCCGGCAAATTCCTGCGCTGGATGGTGCCACACCTGCGGGTGCCACCCGACGTTACAGCGTCGGCGGCAACGTTGCGTGGATTGCGACCGATGACCCTGAGGCGCTAGGCCACATCCTTGCCGAACGCGACATGGTGGGGTTGCAACTGACGGGCACGACGGATAACCCCTATCTCGGTCGGCGGCGCGGGGTGGCGCTGGCGCAGCGCGTAAAGCAAGCACTTGACCCAACTAACACGTTTTTAGAGGCATAGATTGATGCAGCACAAGATTGAACAGGACAAGCATGGTGCCCGCACCGAGGCAATGGCGGGTGCTATTGAAAACTGTGTTCACTGTGGGTTTTGTTTGGCGGCGTGCCCCACGTATAACGTGCTGGGCGAGGAGATGGACAGCCCGCGCGGCAGAATCTACCTGATGAAGCATGTGCTGGAGGGCGAACTCGCTGCCGAGGAAGCACAGCCGTACATCGACAAGTGTTTGGGGTGTATGGCATGTGTGCCCGCGTGCCCGTCGGGGGTTGCCTATGGTGATTTGCTGACGAGCTACCGTGCGCTGATGGAACCGCAGCGTGACCGCACCCTGCTGGACACGCTCACGCGCACGATGATCGCGGAGACGCTGCCCTACCCGAACCGTTTTCGGTTAGCAGTGCTAAGCGGCAAGCTGGGTAAGCTGGTGCAGGGTGCCCTGCCGGAGAAACTCAGTGCGATGCTAGGTTTGCTGCCCGCCGAACTACCCAAAAGCAAACCGCTGCCGGAGGTCTACCCGGCGAAGGGAGCGCGGCGGGCGCGTGTGGCACTGGTGACAGGCTGTGTACAGCAGGTACTCGCACCGGAGATCAACTGGGCGACACTGCGTGTGCTGGCGGAAAACGGTGTCGAAACAGTGATTCCGCACGCGCAGGGCTGCTGTGGGTCAATTTTGATGCACATTGGCGAGGATACACACGCGCAAAAGCTGGCACGAAACAATCTGGACGTGTTCCCGGAGGATGTGGACGCGATTGTCACCAATGCTGCCGGCTGCGGCAGCGGCATGCACGAGTACCCGCTTTTGTTTAAGGGGCACGCGGCAGAGGGCGCAGCAACTACATTTGCGCACAAAGTACAAGACATCAGCGTGTTCCTGGATGCGTTGGGCGTGTTGCCGCCGCAACCGCTCAAGCGTACCACCCAAGTTGCTTACCACGATGCGTGTCACCTGCTGCACGCGCAGGGTATCCACGGGGCACCACGTCGCGTGTTAGGCAGCATCCCCAACCTGGAACTGTTGGAACTGGACGATGGTGGTTTGTGCTGTGGCAGCGCGGGCACCTACAACCTGGAACAGCCAGAGATTGCGAACGAGTTGGGGCAGCGCAAGGCGGGACGGGTGGTTGCTACAGGCGCGGAGATGGTAGTTTCCGGCAATATTGGCTGCCTGACGCAGCTACAAACGCACCTGGGCATTGCTGGGCAAACGATGCCTGCTGTGCACACGGTGCAAGCGCTGGATAGGGCGTATCGGCTGGGGGAGTTGCTGCCAGAACGCTAACCGAGGCAAGTCTCACGGTAGGGTTCGTCAAAGTATTGTGCCCACTCCGCAGCCGTGAGGTTGCGATTTGCTACCGTGCACGCGGTCTGCTGCCATTGGGTGGGATCAGTTTGCCAGGTGATGACCGTTCCGTCAGCGCTTGCGGTGACGAAACCATCTTGGAGGAAGTTCCCCGAATTGACCGCAGCGGCGTGACCTAGCAGCGGCAAGCCGATGGGCTGGCGGGTTTCGACGTCCCATAAGATGACGGTGGCGTCTTCCGATGTGGTGGCAAAAACACCAGCAGTCGGCGCGATTGCAATGCCTGTCACCCAGTCAGTATGCCCGGTGAGCGGGGTGCCAATCGCGTCGTGTGTGGCGGTATCCCACATGCGGACGGTTGTGTCTCTGCTCGCAGAAATCAGTATTGAGCCATCCGGTGTATAGGCAAGATCGGTTACGGTGTCGGTGTGGGCGTTGAGCGTGGCTATTGTCGCAGCATCTGGCAATGACCACAGCGTAATTTGACCATCATCGGTGCCCACGGCAAGCTGATTGCCGTTCGGGTGGGGCGCGACGGTGCGCGGTGTGCCCGGCAGTGTTAGGCGCTGCGCCGGGTTGTCGCCTTCCACATTCCAAACGGCGACTACACCCTCATCTGGGAAGGCTGCGTATAGCTGGGTGCCGTCCGCTGAGAAAGCAATGCTATCGGTAAATCCATTGTTGCCGTCAAAGGTGCGGATGAGTTCTCGCTCGGAGATGTCCCACAGGCGCACCGTTTCGTCTACGCTGCTGGATGCCAGTAAAACGCCACCCGGCGCGAGTGCCAAGTCCAGCACAGCGCCCTGGTGCCCCGCCAACACAGCCGATTGCTCCCCGTTCGCCCTCAGCAGGTAGATGTCCCCGGCGCGTTGTTCGCGGATAGTTTCACCGCCTGCGGTTGCAATCACAGCGCCATCTGGCGCTGCGGCGAGTGTCAGCAGGTCGTGGGGTAACTGGGCATGTTGCTGCACTAGCGGGTGGGGGCGTTCGAGATCGTGGATGAGCAGCTTGCCACCGCGCCCAACTGAAGCGGCTTGCGTCGTATCTGGTATGAACACAGCATCCCAAACAGCGTTCGCGTGCCCGGTGATGGGCTGGCTGAGCGGCGCACCCGTTGCCGCATCCCACAGGCGCAGCGTGCCGTCGTAGCTGGCAGTGAGCAGGCGTGTGCCGTCGTCGCTGTAGGTCAGGTCGCGTACCCAACCGCCGTGCCCGGTCGGGAACCTGCCGATAAGTTCCTCATCACCCACGTTCCACAACGTAACGAACGGCATTTCGCCGGGTTGGGTAGCGGTTGTGTAGGCAAGGGTGTTCCCGTCCGGTGAGAAGGCAATACGCAGAATCCAGTTATCGGCAGGCGGGAGCTCTGCGATGCGCTCGCCCGTTTCGCTGTCCCACACGCGCACGGTAGCGTCATCGCCGCCAGTGGCAATGCGGGTACCGTCTGGAGAGTAGGCAAGCGCGTAGATAAAGCTCTGGTGTGCGTTGGCAACATCGTAGATGACGTCACCTGTATCTGCGTCCCAAACCGTGAGGGTTCCGTCTGCGCTGCCGGTTGCCAATCCTGTGCCCTGCGGGTGATATGCCAGTGACCACACTGCCGCGTCCTGTTGCAGAACCCCGTCGGCAGGTGCTTGCGCGTCGGCATCCCACAGGCGGACAGTGCCACTGTCATCACCGTAGGCAATCGTCGCGTCGGTGGGGTTCACGGCAACGGCGTTGATCGCGGGGGCGTTCGGTTCTATCGGTCCGCTGGCGATAATGGTGCCCGTGTTTGGGTTAACGAGCCGAAGGGTGCCATCCACCCCGCCTGCAACGACAAACGCGCCATCGGGGGCGGTTGCTACGCTGCGTAATTCGGTCTCGCTGGTGTGGATGTAGCGGGCGAGGAAGGTGTTTCGCTGGATTGATGCGAGCAAGCTGCTGCGTGCTTCGTAGGTGTTGGTGTAGCGCAGTGCTTCTGTGCTTAGCAGCATGGCGAGGTCAGTACGGTTGATGTTGGTTTGGGCGATTGCAGCGAGTTCGCCAGAACGGGCACGGGTGGCGGCGGCATCGGCGCGGTTACGCTGCACAAACGCCAGGGCACCAAACACAACGGACAGCACCGTTATGGTCACAAGGGCGCTGACGGCAAGCTGGCGCAGTCGCTGTTGCTGTGCCCGCTGCTGGATGCTGCGGCGGAGGTAGTCGGTCTCTGCCTCAGTCTGGTTGAGGTTGAGCGCAGTTAGTAAGCGCTCGAACTCTACCAGGGGTCCGCCGCTGGCGAGGTAGCTGCGATCTTCGCCCGCTGCTTGCCACTCTTGGACGGCGGTTGCCAGTCGCTGTTGAATCGCAATAATTTCCAGGCTTTCTTGCACCCACGCCTGCAACTGGCTCCAGTGGGTGATGAGTGCCTCGTGGGCAATCTCTACAGTAGGCTGGCGGGTTTGCGGGTCGCGGTCAAACGTGAGCAGGCGGCGCTTGCTGAACAAGTCAATTACGGCGCGGGCTTCGGTACTGTCTTCACCTGCAAATGCGGAGAGTAAATCGGCGTAGCTGGCGCGCTGGCGAGTGGGGCGGGCGCTGTCATTCAGGGCGATGAGCCGCAGGAAGAGCGGTTTGGCGACGGCACGCTGTGGTTCCGTGAGGGTGTCGTAAAGCTCCTCTGCGCTGCGGGCAAGTGACCCCACGACGCCGCCGAGCATCTGGTAAGCCTCGAACGTGAGCAGGTTAAGCTGGCGCATGTCGTACAGCTGGGCAAGTGTGTACTGCAACAACGGCAGGGCGTTTGGCTGTTGCTTTACATCGGCGGCGATGAGTTTCGCCATGTTCGCCTCTAACTGTAGCCCGATGCGTTGCGCGGGTCTTTCGATGACTGCTTCTAGCTGGGTGATGCTGAGAGGCAGCACGACTTCGGTTGTGCGGCGCAGCAGTTCCGCAAAAAACGGGTAGGCAAGAGGGCGGTCGTAAAAGTCTGCCCGGAGGGTGAGCACAACGTAGATGCTAGCGCTTTTTGTCGTCACTGCGTGCTGGATTAGATCGAGGAAGTGGGCGCGGTCTGCCTCGTCTTGGACGAGTGTGAAAAGCTCCTCGAACTGGTCAATGAACAGCAGCAGGGTTGCATCTGTAGGCAGAACATGCTCAACCGCCTGTACCAACCCATCGGGATTTTGTTGTAAGTCGCTTGCCAGCGGTGCCTCTTTGACGCCGACGCTGAGCAGTGCCTGCTCCAGGGCGGTGAGCGGTTGTGAGCCGGGTGTGAGCGTGGCAATAAACCAGTCCGCAGAGCCAGCAAGCTCATTCCGCCGCAGCGCGGGAATGAGCCCTGCCCGCACCAAACTGGACTTGCCACTGCCGCTGGCACCCACTAGCGCAATGCAGCGCGGTGTTTGGGCGCTTTGGGTCAGTTGTAGGCGGCTGAGCAGTGTCGTGACGTCTTTGCTGCGCCCGTAGAAGTTAGCCGCGTCTGCTTCCAGGAAGGGTTCGAGCCCCTTGTATGGGTTGCGAATTTGCGGCTCTTGCCCGCCGGGTGAATCCAGCATTTTCGTTGAGTAGGGGTCGTCTTCTGGGAACAGTGAAAGATCTGCGGTATCTGCGAAGGTGGTTGCGCGGGTCGTTGTGGTTGTTTTCATCGCGATGTTGGCACGTACAGCATCGCGGAAGGCGGAAGCCATTTGTGCGACCGTGCTGTAGCGATCGGTGTAGCGTTTGCTGGTTGCCCGCCAAATGATTTCGTTGATGGTAATGGGTACATCTGGCACGAATTGCTTGAGCGAAGGCAGTGGGGTGTGATGCTGCTTGCGCAGTACCTCTGCGGTGCTGTCCCCGGAGTAGGGTGCCTGCCCGGAGAGCAGTTCAAATATGAGCACGCCGAGGCTGTAAATGTCACCCTGCGGTACGACTACTTTGTCTGTGAACTGCTCTGGCGCGGCATATTGTGGGGAGCCGTAGGAGATATTCTCTTGCAGAACCTCGTTGTTGCGCAGGTCAATGGCAATGCCAAAGTCTGACAGGTAGGCGTTGTTTGCCTCGTCAATCAGCACATTTTCTGGCTTGATGTCCCTGTGTACCACGTTGTTGCTGTGGGCAAAATCCAGCGCGGAAGCGAGCTGGTCTAGCAAGCGGGAGACCTGCATGAGCGACCAGGATGTTTGGGCGTTGATGATGTCGCGTAGGCTCCCGCCTCGTATCCAGCGCATAACGAGATAGGCGCCTTCGCTGTCGCGCCAGTAGTCGTATAGTGGCACGATGTGTGGATGCTCCAGCCGGGCAACCGTTTGTGCTTCTATGCGGAAGCGGCGGGCGAAGTCCGGGTGGTTGGCAAACTTGGGGCGGATGACCTTGATGGCAACGTCGCGATCAATGACATCCTGGTATGCCTTGAAGACGATGCCAACACCGCCGCTGCCAAGCTGCTCGTTTAGCTGGTAGCCGCGTAGCACGCGCCCTGGGGTCGGGTCATGCTGGGACATGCTCACTGAGCTTTAGCGGGCTAAGGACGAGGGGTAGGCAAGCCATCTTCAAGTCTTCAGCGTGCTCGTCGCCGAGGTTGAGGTCTTTTGAGATGTCCTCAACGATGGGCTGCAAGATCGTGTCGATGAGCTTGGGGAAAATATCTGGTGTGCGGACGTAGGCGACACAGTATTCGTAGGTGGTTGTGACATCGGCGCTTTCAGCAACTGTTACCCGCAGCCCAGCGATGTCCTCTGCGAGTTGTTTTTTGGTCAGCTCAATAATCTCGTGGGTGGAGCGTATCGCTTTGCCAGCGTACGCGACTTCAACAACGACCTGCGATTGGCGGTTGTCCAGGTGCAGGTTAAACAGGCGAACTTCTTGCCGGGAGCGCTTGCCAGCGCGGTTGATGATATGTTGCAGTTCCGCCAGCGACTGCAAATACACGGTGACTTCGTTTGCGAGATAGTCTGGCGTCAGGGATATGTTGCCACCTTCCGCTAGTGTAGTGTCTTCCAGGAAGATTTTCTCCGTCTCCACGATTTGCTCGGAGAAGTACACATGGGTGGCAAGTTCGCCGAAGCGCACGCGGTCTCCGCTGCGTAGCACGTGCCGGGCAAACGCTTCTAGCTTGTCGCCGTTTACCCAGGTGCCATTTGTGCTTTTCAGGTCTTCGACGAAGTAGCCCTTTTTGGTGATGTGCACGGCAGCGTGCCGACGCGACACGCCAAGATCAATAGCGTCGTGGTCGGTCAGGTCTAGCGGTGTTTCCGGCAGTTCGAGATCGCGCTGCCGCCCGACAATAATCGTACTTGCGTTCTGGATGAGTTCTGGCTGGTTACTACCGGAGAGGTAGAACAAGATGGAACCCGGCTCGAAGAGTAGGCGTTGGCTCAGCTCCTCGCCGATGGCGTCCCGCGTCTTTTGGGAGAGATTTTCGGTTGTGGTGGGTTTAACCAGGGCAGTTGTTTCGTCCATATACTGGTTATTGGCTTGTTGTTGCTGCTCTGTGTTCGGGTCTGACCCATTCATTGCCACAATTTCTCTCCCTGACCTCTGCGTTGTAAACGTGTACGTTAAAGTAGGTTCGTTATAAGGCGCAACCCGCGTCTACTGTGTTTCCTCGGGTTGGATTACGCCAATCTCTGGTTCATCTTCAACGATAACTTCGACCTCATCATCAGCAATGACGAGATCGTCATGATCGCCGTTATTCTGGTTGCCATTGTCATTGTCATCACCGTGATCGCCATTTTTGTTGCCGTTGTCATCATCATCGTGATCGTCATCATCGTCGTCGTTCTGGTTGCCGTTGTCATCGCCGGGTGGGTTTTGTTGGTCGCCATCCGGAATGTCGTCGGTTGGATCATCTGCGCCGGGTGTATCACCCTCATCATCCGGATTGTTATCCGGTTGGGTTTCATCGTCAATGGGCGCATTGTCCGGCGGTACGGCTGGGCTTTGTTGTGGCACAACCTGTGGCGGCGCGTTGTTGTCGTCATCGTCGTCGTCGTCATCGTCGCGGGGCGGTGCCGGTGGCACGATGACACTCGGGGCGACTGTATTGCCCTGGGCATTGACGTCCGGTTGCTCACCCTGGCTGACGCCGCTGCCTTGCTCAGCGCTTGGCTGGGAGGCAGGCAATGTGTTGCGGTAGATTGCGGCATCCTGGATTTGTTCCTGCGTCGCTGGGGCTGCGGGGGACACGGGGTAGTCCAGGTAAGACACAGGCAGTGCCTCATAGGCTGCGGCACCGTAGGGCTGCGCAGGTGTGACTGGACCCTGGGGTTTCAACCCGCTGTCGAGTGGAATCGTCACCTGGGAACCAGCAACTGCCGTTTGACCGATGCCCTGCGATTCTACGAATGTTGTGCCGTCCAGTACACTAACCGTCATGTCGCCGTCAGGTTGTGCCTGCACGAACACCGTGTTCCCCGTCTGCGACGGTAACAGGTCAATGGTGACCTCGTTGATGTACACCTTCACCTGTGCGGGACCTGCTGGCGTTTGTACAACCATGCCGTCGATGGTGGCGGTGCCGCAAGCGTCGTTATTGTTTGGCGCGGCGCTGCTGAAGTAAAACGCCTGCATTGGTCCGTAGTATGGCTCGGTGGGGATGTGCACGCTCAGTTCGGTTAGGTCTGCTTCGGTTCGTAGCAGGTCACGTGTTACCCAGCCAATGCGGTCGTTCGCGGGGATTTCCACGCGAATCCACGAGGTATCCTCGACACGCGCTGTGGCAATTACCGTGGTGCCGGGCGGCAGAGAGCGCACAACAGCACTCGTATCATCTGGCATCAGGCGCACGTTGACGTACACATCAACATCTTCGGTGATGGAGGCGGTGAGTGCCGTGCGGGTGGGCACGGTGTTTTCTACCATGACATCACCGAACAACAACACACTTACATCACTTAGCTGGGAAGGGATGGCGGGTGCCTGCAAGCGCAGCTTCGCTACGCCCCAGGTGCCGTTGCTAATGTCCATCGCGCTCAGCCGCAGCGAGTCGATCAGCGTGAGGGCGACTGTATCGCCGGGTTCATCGAATGCCGCCGCGTCTAGTTGGCGGATGCGTGCATCGACCATCTGGTGGGCGTAGCAGGCATTGTTCGATGGGGTCCCCCCGCAGACAGTACCTAGGGTGGTCATCGCCATTTCGACGGATGCGGGGCATACGTTGTTGGCAACCTGCTCCTGCGCAGCGGAGAAGGGGATTTGAACAGCCATCACTACAGCGAGCGTGAGAACGACAAGCCCGAAAATAACCAAGCGTATCGGTCGGGTAGACGATAAATTCCGTAGCATGTTACTGCTCCTCTTCAACAAACCCACCTGACATTACAAAGGCCAAACACATCCATTTTACACCGAAATGTCACGGTGTAAGTAATTTTATCATTGAAGTCACGTGAGAAGGGTCGAGGCGGTTTATTTTTTACACTGTTGTGACGTTGTTTTGACAAGACCTGCCGCCGTGTCGCCGCACC
>CAYVGI010000071.1:0-24205 GCA_964451095.1 uncultured Anaerolineaceae bacterium | reverse complement strand
GTTGCGACGACCTCAAATTTGGCACGGGACTTGAGCGATAGGCGGTTAATCAACTCCGCACTCGCCCGGATGAGCGTGTTTTGCGTGATGACCACCAACCGACGGCTGTTGGGGCGGCGGTTGCGTGCGGCGTAGCTGGCGGCGGCACTCACATTCGCAGGCACACCGATGGCGTTTGTCGCGTCGATGACAATGTCTACGGCGTGCGGCACACCGTCCAACATGGCATACCCTTGCTGCAATGCCGGGTATAGCTCTTCTAGCGTCCACTTGCCTGCCACCACGTATTGCAGGCGCGTCTGCTCTGTATTCGCCCATTCTACAGTTACTGGCATGACGATCCATTGCTCCCTTAGTAATCCATTGAACCGATTGCCGTTATATTTAGAAATGTTCATGCGTATATTACGGTGAATTTCGGGCAGGATGCAACCTGTTCACTTTGGTTTTTGCAACTTTTTACACGCTGCGGTGTGCACAAAATGCCGCCGGAGATCAGCCCGACGGCATCGGTCATACGCTATTCAGTTGGGCAGCGTGCCGCTACTCCGGCAGCACCTCATAGGCAGTGCCCTCATACACGACGATCACCGCGTCACCTACCGCGAAGTATTCCGCCAGCGCGGGCACCTGTTCTAACAACTCGAAGTACGCATCGCTGAAGAACACCACCTGTTCGGTATCCATCGTGTCCGGGTCGAACGTGGTGTCGGTGTAGACGCCATCTTGCAGCACAAACGTCTTGTCCGCCACGGCAATCAGGCGCTCCGGTTCGGGTTCAACCACGACGTCGGCTTCCATTTCCATTTCTGCCCTGGACTCATCCAGGTCAGAGGCGTCTTCTGTGGTGATACCCAAACCAACTTGCGGCAATGCGTAGGCACCCGGCGTGCCCACTGCCATCGGCGATGGCGGCGGCGTACCAGACGCCTGCGCACTCTGGGGCTGCGGTTGGTTGCGCTGGTAGAGTGCCGCTGGCGTTGCCGTGAGCGCCAACAGGTTATCTACGCTGCCGAAGCGGTTGGCGTTGTCCGCATCATAAACTGCCGCGCCACCGCTGGCGTTGCCCGCCATTGCCTGCGCCGTGGGCTGGAACTCCGCCGCGGCACGTTCGCGCCCCTGCTGGCTGAGGATATCATCCTCTTCGATAAGGAAGCTGGTATACGGCGTGATGATGCCGTAGCGCAGCGACAGATCAACCACGGTATTGACCAGTTCCTCGGTTTCACCGTTCAGGCGGATTTGGGTTAGCAGGTCACCGATGCGGCGGGTTGCCCACAGCCGCGCAATGAAAGGCTCACCGCCGGCACGGTCACGGAAGGCAAGCGCATCGTAGGTATAGGTGACGTTCTCGCCGCCTACGCTGCCGCTCAGCGAGATGGTCACATCCTCAGCGCCCTCCCGATAGCGCCCTACAATGGTAAGCTGCTCCCCGGCGAACAGGTCTGGAATTTGCCCAAGCGGGTACACCAGGTCGGTGCGTACCCCATCGAACTCGATCTCCACGTCCGTCAGCACTGGCGCGGAAATCTTGCCGTACAATGTGCTCACTGCTACTTCGATGCTTTCGTCGGGCTTTACATAGCTAGAAGCACCCCGGAACGTCTGTGAGATGCGGTCGAGCAAGAACGTGTTCACATCAAAGCCCACGCCAAACGTGAAGATACGGGCGTTGGGCGCGGCGTTCGCCTGCAAGTTCGCCATAATGCCGTCGTCGCTGGTCACGCCCTCGGTCGGCTGTCCGTCCGTCAGGAACAGCACCGTCGTCGGGCGCTCCGGGTTCACCATATCCAGCGCGGTGGTCAGCGCACCGTCAATGTTGGTGCCGCCCTCCATGTCCCTGCTGTACACCCAATCTGCTGCTTCACGGGCGTTGCTGGCGGGTTCCATCTCATCGCTGAAGATGCGCCACTGGCTACCAAACACCACCACATTAAAGCGATCACCGGGGTTCAGGCGGTTGAGCACATAGTTAGCGGCGTCCTGTGCCTGCGCCAACTTATCCCCCGCCATACTGCCGGAATGGTCGATGACCAGGATCACGTCTTTCTCCACAATTTGATCCTCCGGCAGCGTGAGAGGGGGCTGCACCAGCATCATGAAGTAGCCGTCCTCGTTTGCGTCCTCCCGGAACGTAATCAGGTTCGCGCTGATGGTGTCGTTCTCCGGTGCATAGTACAGCACGAAGTCACCGCTGGGGGTGTACTGTGCCGCCTCAAATGCTGCACTGAACCGCGTGCTATCCCTACGGTTGACCTCAACATTGTGGCTGGGGGAGTACACATTGCGCACATCGTCATTGCCGTCCACCGTCACCCTGATGCTCACCTCGTTCACCATGCGGTTGTTAGTCGCGGGCGTTTCCATCGGGTAGGTGATCTTCAGCAGTCCGTTTTCTGCCTCTAGCACCTGTGTGTACCCAATCTCAATCCGGCGAGACTCGCCCGGCGGGATGGGGAACACATTTGCTTGTATGGCGTTGTCGCCTACATATTCCAGCAGCGCCGGGTCACGGTATTGGCGCACCACCTCGTTGTAGACGGCACGCGCTTCCTCCGCCCGCAGGATTTTCGCCTCGATTGGCTCACCATTGACGAACATCGTCAGGTTGTCCACAGCCGCCTCCGGTGGCAGCGGGAACAGGAACGTGCCTTCTACCATGCCGCTGCCATTGTTGGTGAACTGCATGTCTACACGGGTGCCGGCGATCTGGTCGTTCACATCAATGCTCACGAGGTGGTGGTCAATGCTCATCCACTGCGGGTTAGTGACGACACCGCCCTGAATTGGCGGCTCCGTGATGATCGGCAACGGTGTGACTTGTGTCGGCGGCAGCGGGTCGGGCTGCTGGAAAAACGCGGCGGTTGTTGCGACTGCGGCGACAATCATCGCGCCCAAAACGGCAAATCCAAGCATTATGCGTTTCATGTGGGGTTAATCTCCCTGCACTCTATATTGGCGTTCACCTAGCAGACGCCACCCATTCGCAAATGGTTCCCAGATGACCACATCGTGTTATACTGTGCCGCGCTCTCAAGTTGGCAACCCTGTGGGCGAACCCAATGGCACAACACCAACGCATCATTCACATATGGGCGGGCACGCTGCTGCTGCTGTGGGCAGCGGCGCTGGGCATCATGCGCCTGGACGACACTGCTGTGTGGATGGACGAATACCTGTCGATTTACGACATTGGCGGCATGGACGACGCGCTGCTCTCCCCGGCGGGTGTGTGGGAGCGCATCGCCACGCGCAACCCCTACCACGCACCGGGCTATTTCATCCTGCTCGGTGGTTGGGCGCGTGCCGTGGGCACAGAACCCGCCGCCCTGCGCACATTTTCGCTGCTGGCGGGGGTGCTGGCGCTAGCCGTTGCGTACCGCATCGGGCGGGATGTGGTGGCACCGCAGGTCGGGTTGTATGCACTGGTTGTGCTGGGGGTTTCCACGTTTTACCAGCACTACTTGCACGAACTGCGCATGTACTCGCTGATGGCGTTGTTCGCGGCGCTGGCGCTGTGGGGCTATTTGCTGCTGCTGCGAGGTGACTACCGTGCCAATGCGCTGGTGTGGGGCAGCTTCGCCGTGGGGCTGGTGGGCAGCCTCTACACGCATTATTTCAGTGCCTTGCTCGCCCTTGCCATTGGCATGTACCACCTGCTGTTTGCCCCCAAGCGGCGCGGTTGGGGGTACACACTCGCGGTGATGCTGGGTGCGCTGCTGCTGTTCCTGCCGTGGGTGGGCGCACTGCTAGCGGGGCTGCAAGAGACATTCGGGGACAGCCAACTGCGCGAGAAGGCACTGCCGCTCACAGCGTCGCTGGGCTGGCTGGCAAACGGGCTGAGCAACGGCAGCACAATCCTCTTTGCCGCCGCCGGTGGACTGGCAATCCTGGCGGTGCTGCGCCCCAGGTGGGGCAAACTTGAGCGGCGCGGGGTGTGGCAGCTTGCGTTTTTTGCGCTCGGCACATCCATGCTGCTGCTTGCCGCCAATGAGGTCGTCGGCATGATGCACTCGCGCCGCCTGCGCTACTTTATGGTGGCTTGGGTGCCGCTGTCCTTGCTGCTCGCCATCGGCATTTACAGCGCACGCAATTTGCCGCTGCGGGGTGCGTCTGTGGTATTGGCGGCAGCGTGGCTCGTGTTCGGAACCGTGCAAGTGCTAAGCGGGCAGCACCAGGTACGCCACGATGGTGCGGCGGACATCCTACCTACCCACGAAATAGCCCGCGATTTGATGCCATACGTCCAGGCAGAGGACTTTATCTATGTCTTCCCGCCGGACAACCAATCAAGCTGGCGCTACCACTTCGTGAGCGACTTCTACCTGGAAGGTGTGGGCGCAGGTTACTATGTCGTCAACACCAACCCGGAGAACAGCGCACCCGACGACGCTGATGACATCTACGCGGACATGGGCGACCGCTCACGGGTGTGGGTGGCGCACATGCCCAGCGTAGCGCCAACCGCACACGCGCCGTTTGTCCACAACCTTCAGCAGCACCACATCCACTGCCACACCGTAGAAGAAAACGGCGTCAGCCTCGCGCTCTACAGCGACACACCCTACTGCTGCACCCCACCCACAGCAAATGACCCGCTTGCGGTCTATAGTGCGGGCATCACCCTGCAAGAGCAGCACATCACCCAGGAAGACGGCGCATTGTCGGTTACGCTGGGTTGGGCGCACGGCAAGTCTACGCCCTACGAGCAGTTCTCCGTCGGCATATACCTGCTAGACGAAGAACAACAGGTCGTCACCCAAACCGACTACGGTTTGTCCGCCTACCAAACCGACTGCGAAACCACCGCACTTGATGTTGCCGGGCTGTCCGCTGGTGCTTACAGCATCCACACCACGGTTTACAACTGGCAAACCGGGGAGCGCCTGCCGCGCAGGAACGCCCCCGACCCGCTCGTTCGCGTGGGGCAGGTGGTGCTGCCGTAGCTAGGCGGTTGCCGGGGTGCCGACCATGCTTTCGCTCAGGTGCCACAGCTTGTCCTGGTCTTCCGTGCTCAGCGCGGTCTCTTTCACAGGTTCTTCGGTGCGGGGCGGTCCGTAGTATTTGCCTGTGATGGTTGCTGCTTCCAGGGCAGTCGCCAGCCAGATTGCAGGCTCGGCACCGTCTGCGGCGGAGGCACGGTTAAACAGACGCCGGAAAGGGGCAGCAATCTTGTAGACGAAGCCGTTGTTCTGCGAGAAGCCCGTTACCACCACGCCGGGGTGAACCGCATTGGCGACCACGCCCGTGCCCTCCAGGCGGCGTGCCAGCGCAAAGGCGTGCAGCACATTGGCGTACTTGCTCTGGCTATAAACCGCCCATCCCGGTCCGTAGCTGCCGCGCCCGGCGTTGTCCCAATCTGCCGTGAACTGGATGTCATCCCAGTGGATTTGCCCCTCATGGTGGGCGGAGGAGGACTGGTTGATAATGCGTGCCTCGCCGTGTGCTGCGGCGGTGCGCTTGAGCAGGTCAAGCAGGTCGTTGGTCAGCATGAAGTAGTTCAGGTGGTTAAGCGCCCACGTCATCTCGATGCCGTCTGGACTCAGCTTGCGCTCGGTAAACCACGCGCCCGCATTGTTCACCAGCACGTCTAGCCGCTCAAGCTCCTGGTTGAGTTGTGCGGCAACATCGCGCACCTGCGCCTGCACGGATAAATCCGCGACGTAGTAGTGCACATCCGCGTTGCCTGTTTGCTGCTGGATGCGCCCGACTGTGTCCTGGCATTTTGCCGCGCTGCGGCTGACGATAACCGTCTTTGCGCCCATCTTGGCGACTGCCAGCGCAATCGCTTCGCCCAGTCCGTTTGTCGCCCCGGTGACGACCACCGTTTTACCACTCATCTGTGCCATAGGTTGATCTCCGTGTGCTGAATGTGAGTAATTGCTCGCATTTAAACCATACACCACAACATCCCAAATGTGAATAATGGCTCATATCGCTATCATGAAACCCCCAAAAAAAATCGCGCCCGTGCGAGCGCGATTGCAATTTTCAGTTGTTAGCCTGGTGTGTCTACTCGGAGCAACCAGCGCTCTCGCGCAGGTAGTCCCCGCTGACCCAGCCCTGCCCGTTACCGTAGATCACCTGATACCACTCAGAATCTGCGGTGCGGGAGGTTGCCTGTAGGCTGAGGCGATAGGGCAGGCGAGTGATGATGCCGCTGTCGGTGGTTGCCTCTTCGCGCAGGCGTACCATCGCGGTTGTGGTCACGCGGCAGCCGCTCAGCGATACTTCACCGCTGGCGCTCACCACCGGGGCAGACGCGGATACTGCTTCTTCAGTGCCCGTTGCTTCGGGGTCTGCGCTTGTGCCACCAGACGAAAGCGTGACATCCCCTGCTGCTGGTGCCGGCTCGCCCTCCACCAGAATGGCAGTGCCTGTCGTGCCGATGAGCGCACAGGTGTAGGTGCCGCTTTCAAGCTCGCGGGTGACGGCGGGCAGCCCGGCGGAGATGCGCGGGGTAGTTGCCGCGCTGCGGAAGATAAACTCTCCCGTGCCGCGCAAGCACACCTGAATCTCGCGCCCAAAGTTCACGACGGAACCGTCGCCCGTCACGCCAGAGATCTCGACTGCTGCCTTTACGCCCCGGCGGATGACGCCAATATCACCAATTGCAGCGCCAGACGTAATGAAGTCGTCGCCGTCGTGGATGACAAAGCAGCCTACGTCGCCGTCGCTCACTGCCTCGCCGGGCACACCTGCCCGCACGATTGGGTTGGGTTGGGCGTCGATGGCGCTGCACGTCCCGGCACGCTGTGCGGTCGCTACGGCGGCAGCGGCGCTGATGACGGTCACGATAGCAACGATTGGTAGCCAACGTTTAATTTGCATATTCACGGATGTTTCCCCATGTCGATTGTTTACAGATTTTATGAAAACGGGCACTAATATAGCACGATGTTCCAGAGGGACAAACCTGAAATTTCTCATCAACGAAACACCATTCGTAATGTTACAGGGCACCGTTTGCGCTTGCCCAGCGCCAATCGCTGTGCCTGCCCAGTGATTTTTCTGTTAACTGTCATAAAAATCGGGTAAAATTAACCTGGGCTTAGAGTATGCAGAATGACCGAGGGATGTGATGTTAAGAATCATTATTGTGGACGACCACTCCGTCGTGCGGACGGGCTTGCGGATTTTGCTGGACAGCCAACCGGATATGGAGGTTGTGGCAGAGGCAGGCAATGGTGAAGAGTCGATTAAGCTGGCAGAACAGTACCGTCCCAATGTGGTGGTGATGGATGTGCGAATGCCCGTGCTTTCCGGCATAGACGCCTGCCAGCGCATCAAAGAAACCGTGCCGGAGGTCGCCGTTGTGATGCTCACCTCCTACGCTGAGGACGACCTGCTGAGCCAGGCGATTGACGCAGGCGCATCGGGCTATGTGCTCAAGCGCATCGGCAATAACGACCTCGTAGACGCCATCCGGCGCGTGGGCAACGGTGAAGGCATCCTAGACCCGGCAATGACGGAAAGCGTGTTCAACAAGGTGCGCGAAGCAAACAAGGCAAAGTCGGCAGCGTACTTCTCCGACCTCACCCAACAGGAGCTATCCGTGCTGGCGTTGCTGGCACAGGGGCTAAGCAACCGTCAAATCGCCGCCAAGCTGTACCTGGGTGAGGGCACAGTGCGCAACTATGTGAGCAACATCCTCTCCAAGATCGACGTGAGCAACCGCGCCGAAGCAGCCATTTACGCCGTGAAGCACAACATTGAAGACGTGGTACCACCGATAGACGCGGAGTAGCCCCGCAACAAAGAAACCGCCCTCACACCCAGCGAGTGCTGCTGTGGGCAACGCCGATGGGCATCGCCTTGCATGACGGCGGTTCTTAGACCGATGACACAGACCGTGTTCATCGTTGCGTGGGCTACAGGCGAATCAGTGGCAGTACCAACGTGATTACTGTGCCCCGGTTCGGCTTGGATTCTACCGATACCGTGCCACCGTACATACGCGCCCGTTTGCGGATGTTCTGCAAGCCCAGACCGTGCCCAGCGGACTTGCCATTGCCACTCCCGTTCCCGTTGCCATTGCCGTTTGGCTCTTTCAGCTTCACCATATCGAAGCCCTTGCCATCGTCGGTAATCGTCAGCTTGAAGTGGGCGTTATCCTCCTCCACCTGGAGCGTGACGCATGTTGCCGACGCGTGGCGGACGACGTTACTCAGACACTCGTGGATGATGCCTTTGATTCCCTCCAGCACATCCTTGCCCAGCATACTGGGGTGGTCTGGCACGTTGATCTTCAGCGTTAGGTCTGGCGGGATGTACAGGTCTGCAACCGCGTTTTCAATGTAGCCCCGCATGGTCTGGTGCCCATTGCCGTTGGTCTCGTTCAGCTTCAAAATGTAGGCGCGAATGTCTTCGATGACCTGGTTTAGCCCGCGCAGCGTCTCACCAATCATTTCCCTGGGCACAGTTTCCGCCCGGCTAGCGAAGTCTAGCCCTAGCCCGAGTGCATACAGCGATTGAATCACGCTGTCGTGCAGTTCCATCGCAATGCGTTCGCGCTCTGCCAGCCGCGCAATATCCTGCTGCTGCTCGCGCACTTGCGCCCCGGCAATCGCCAGCGCTGCGGACGACGCCATCATTTCCAGCAGCCACTCGTCCTCTTCTGTAAATAGCTCGCCGTTTTCCTTGTCCGTCAGGTAAAACGTGCCAAAAAGCTGCTCGCCGATTTGCAACGGCACGCCCAACAGCGTGTTCATGTGTGGGTGCCCGGCAGGGAAGCCCGCACGGTCTTCCACCTCTTCCATGCTGTTCAGGCGCAGGGGCTCGCGGGCGTCCATAATGCTACCCAGCAGCCCAACCCCCAACGGACGATGATGAATATGGCTGATCTCTGTTGCCGAAATACCAGATACCTTAAAGTAGCGCAGCCCCCCTTGCTGGTTGGGTACGCCCAATGCTGCATAACGTGCCCCGATCAACTCCCGCGCCGCGTCGGTAATCTGCTGGAGTACCTGTTCCAGCGTTTCCGCCTCTGCCGCGTTCATTGCTAGCGATGTGACATATCGAATTTGCTTGAGAACATATTCTGGAGACTGCTTCTCCATTATGGGTATCCTCATGATTGCGTCCTTTTCCCTCTCGCGCCCATCGGACGCCTCAGCAGCACTCGGCTCGGTCATTAGTCAAATTCTCACATATCGTGTACAGGCGCGTTAGTGATGTCTATCATACGTATGATGTGAGATGTGACACCCAGTGAACGCGAATTGCTCAGCGTCTGCTCAGGTTTATCGCGGACTTTCTGTAAACCTGTAACCCTACGCTCATAAAGGTGTCTGTTGACCTTGCCATGCACTTGGGTCGCGGACGGTAACCTGTCCCGTCCAATAGAGTGTGACCAGAAGCATTTCACGGACAGGTGAGTAGGTGCGATTTTGATGCGAGCACCACATCATGAAAGCAGCAAGGAACGTTGGGGCGCTACCGCCAGTCAGCGGATTTTGAGTTGTAGCAGGTTCGCGCTGCCGAAGCCGCTTGCGAGGTAAAACGCCTTCGCAGAGTCGTTCGCACGCTGCCCATTGACCACGAGCGTGTTCAGGTCAAGCTGGCGGGCACGCTGCATCACTGCCTTGAGCAGTGCCGCGCCCACCCCTCGCCGCTGGAATGCGGGCATCACCGCCATATCGTTGATAAGGCAAAAGCCCTCGGTGAGCGTGCGTGCAACGGATAGGCTCACCATGCCGATGAGAATCGGCGGGTTCTGGCGCGTTTCCGCCACGTAAAGCTCCAGCCCATCCACATCACGGTAGCGCTGCACCACCCGCTGCCACTCCTCGCGCTCAATCTCACGGTTCACGGGGATTAACTGCAACAGCGAGCCAAGCTCCCACATGTCCCGCACCTCTGCTAACCGAATGATGAAGTCGTCCTCGTCGGCGATGTTGCCTGTGATGCGTTCGTTGGGGGGCTGCTGCTGCCACTGCAACCACTTCGCCACCATCTCCCGGTGCGTGCGGAACGGGATTTTGGGCATATCTGCCGGGGTAAACACCTGCGCGGCGTCGGCGTCGTCCCCGGCACGGAGTTCACCGCCAACGGGTTTCATCCGGTAAAAGATCATGATACCGCTGGTTGGCGGACCCTCCGGGAAGGAGTTCACCGCCGCCAGTTCTACGATTTCCGTCTTGAGTCCGGTTTCTTCCTCTGCCTCGCGCAGTGCGGCCTCTTCCGCGCTCTCATCAAACTCCACAAAGCCGCTGGGCAGCGTCCAGCGCCCCTTGTGCGGGTTGTTCCCGCGCCGGATGAGCACCAAACCGCCGTCGTGCTCGATGAGCATGCCCACGCCCGGCACCGGGTTCATGTAGTGGACGTAGCCACAGTTGTCGCACGCCGGGCGCAACCGCCCGCCAATTTCCTGCTGGCTGAGCGGGTTGCTGCACACGGGGCAATAGGTGGGCTGCTGTGCCATTGCGCTTCTCCGGGTGGGTGATGGTCAAGAAGGACTGCCAACGCTATTATCGCCAGAACTGCCCGCAGGAACAACCGGGCGACGTCGGATCGCCAGGATCGCCAGCCCGGCGAAGATCAGCGCCATGCCCAACACACCACGCCCACCGACGGACTCCGACAGCAGGAACACACCCAACAGCGCCGCCGTGAGCGGCTCCGCGAGTGAGAGCGTGGCAGCGGTGGCAACCGGGGTGGTGCGCAGCCCTGCCCCGAACAGCGCATAGCTCAGCGTAGTGGCGACCAATCCCAGGTGCAGCACAACGAGTATCCCACGCCCAGACGCCGCCCAACTTGCGCCTACCGTGAGCAGGATGGGCAGCAGCAGCAGCGCCCCCAGGCAAAACGACACCGCCATCACTTCCAGCGCGGTGTGATGTGCCAGCAGGCGCTTGTTCGCCAGCGTGAACACGGCATAACTGCCACCCGCGCCCAGCGCCAGCAGCACGCCCGCCGCGTTCACCTGTAGAGCGCTGCCCGCACCCACCAGCAGCACACAGCCGACGACTGCTGCGACCGTCGCCGCCCACCAGCGCCCCGTGAGCGGTTCGCGCTGGAACGCCCACCCCAGCAGCCCCGCAAACAACGGCGCACTACCAATTGCCACCATTGTGCCCACGGCGACACCCGTCTGCCGGACGGCACCAAAAAACGCGAGTTGGTAGGCGGCTGTGCTCAGCGCGGCGATTGCCGTCGTGAGCGGGTGCCAGTTGAACCACCGCCGAAAGTCCCCGCGCAGCAGCGCCAGCGTGAACAGCCCAATCCCGCCCACTAAAATGCGCAGCGCTCCGACGGACAGCGGCGAGGCACCCACCGGCGCAAATGCCTGGGCGGTTCCGGTGGTGCCCCACAGGATTGCCGCCAGCACAACGAGCAACGCGCCATTACTGTGATGTGGCAACCCCATTATGCGGGCAGCGTCGGCGGTGAGGGTGGCTCATCATCTTGCCCGCTGCCGTCTTGTCCGGTGTCATCACCCGGCGGTTTGCCGCCGCGCACCAGCCGAGCAGCAGCGCCACCTGCCTGCGCTGCCTGCCCACTGTACACACTCGCGGCGAGCCGCCCGGTTGCCTGGGTCGTGGCGTAGTTCACCCCAAAGCCAATCACCGCGCCGAGGAACGGCACCAGCTTGGAAATGAACTTGCTGCCCACGTCTGTGGCAATGCTCGTGAGTGCTTTGGTCGCGGCGGCAGTGGCACTATCCGTCACCTTCCCGCTGCCAAACATGACCAATGACGCGACCATTTCCTCCTGCTTGGGCAGGACGGCGTCCTGTTCGTAGGCGCGGGCGATGAAGTTCACCATGCCCGCCTGAATGCGATAACTGGCGATCATGTCGATGGGCAGGGCAATCGGCAGGGTCGGCAGCCCACCAATGCTGGTAATGGCACCGATTGCCCCACAGCGAATGGACTGCCGCTGGATGATCGTCTGCACCAGCTCATCCGCCGTTTTGTCCGGGAACTTGGCACGAAGCGCGTCGTAGCCTGCGTGCATCTGGTCAGTATCCGGCAAGATAACCTCGTTGAGGAAGCTGCTGCCGCGCTGGTAGGCAATGTAGGCACCCACGCCCAGCACAATCATCGGCAGCAGGCAGCACAACGCCGTGTAGAGCAGCAGCAGGGTAGTGAGGGTGTTGGTGTTGAGTTCGGGTAGGTTCAAGGAGCGCCCTCCGGGTAGAAGCGATTTTTGGCATATTGTACCGTGTGTGCGTGATACAAGCGCAGTAGTTATGGCGGGGGATGGATCCAGAAATGGGGGGCGTCTTGCTAATCACATCAACCTGTTCACCTGACGAACGCGGCACGACTCCAGACCGCCCAGTCCGAGCTACTTTAGCTGCTTATGGGCGGGGAAAATAGCCTCTTTGCTTTATAGCAAGAGGCGGCGGGATGCGGTACCTGTGCAACATAGCGTGGTTGTGTATTCTTCTACCATGCGGACACGCAGAAGCGTGTCCCTACAGGTCCTCACGGGTTTGTAGGGACGGCATTCTTGCCGTCCGCCGCCTGAGAAGACCCGACCACGTTATTGTGTGTACCTACCCGGGATGCACATTCGCCCCAAATATGAGCGTGCTCGGTTTCCAGCATGCGTGCTGTCACATTCTGCACGCTCTATCGGGGTATTCGGCTATAGATACTGTTGGCGAACTCGTCGACAACGTCGCTATGTGTGTTGCAGAGAACGTGATTCTGTTGCAGTTGGGTTCTTCTGTTCCCCTGGCACCGGGAAACTATAGAAGTAGTCCGCATATCGTTCGAACAGCACGCCGTCAACCTGCTCCGGGTTCAAGATCAAGATTTGCGGAATAACCACACTGACCGCTTGGTGAAACTCCAAGATGCCCATCAGGGATTGCAGAAACTGCCGGGCACCATAATCTTGATTTTTCGCATTGGTTGACACGATACCAATGCGCTTGCCGTTAAAAAGCGACCGAATGCGAACCACATCCAAGAAGTTCTTGAACACCCCTGGCATGGACTTATAGTAGGTGGGCACAAAGTACAGGTGGTCGTGGTGTTGATCCAACAAATTGATGAGCCTGCTCTGCCCCGAAGATAGCCCCGCCGTGTCGGTAATGTAGTCCGACTCGAAATCGGGAAATCTCGCCATGCACGCAACCTCAACGGAATTGCACACCACCGACGTTTGCCGTACGCCTGCAATCACCTTGGCTGTGTTGTTGGCTTGCCGAATGCTGGTGTTAATCAAAAGCATGGGGTTTGCCCTGTCTTGTTGGGTTCATCTACTCCGCTAAACGCGCTTTCTCGAACCCAAAGCGCTCACCCTGCTTCCACAGGGGCACCTGGTTGCCATGCACCGGGAAGCCGCCCATCGCCTTGAGGATACGCGCCATGTGCATCAGGTTCCACGTCATGAAGGTGGTGTTACGGTTGGTGAAGTCATTGTCGGGTCCGCCGCTGTCGGCGTCGAGGTAGGACGGACCGGGACCTGCTTCGCCAATCCAACCGGCGTCTGCCTGCGGGGGGATGGTGTAGCCCAGGTGTTGGAGCGAATAGAGCACCGCCATGGAACAGTGTTTGACGCCATCTTCATTGCCAGTGACCAGGCAGCCGCCCACTTTCCCGTAGTAGATGTACTGACCGTGCTCGTTCTGCTCGCCAGATTGCGAGTACAGCCGTTCAATCACACGGGCACAGGTGGACGAGATTTGCCCCAGCCAAATCGGTGTGCCCAGCACGAGGATGTCCGCTGCGGCAACCTTTTCGTAGATGCTGGGCCAGTCGTCCTTTTCCGCCCCATATTGCGTCATGTCCGGGCGGATGCCCGTCGCAATATCGTAGTCGGCGGCGCGTAACACTTCGGTCTTGACGCCTTGCTTGTCCATAATGTTTTGCGAAATTGCAATAACGCCATCCGTATTTGAGCGCTCGGTGGATGGCTTTAGTGATGTGTTAATAAATAGAGCGTTTAGGTTAGAAAAATCCCAGTTATTTGTTGGGGCATTGCTCATGCGTTGGTCTCCGATTGTGTGATTCGTTCCGCGTCACATTCTACACGGCTATTATTTATCCGTCGAATGACCATGCGGCGGGATGCGCAAGTTGATAGGGTAGCCGTCGTTGATGTCTGGAAAATCGCACACAGTCAGCTTGAGAGTCAGTTCGAGCGCGCCAGCCTTTCCACCTATCTTGAACACTCATGGGTGGGAGGAGGGGTGGGGGATGAGGGCAAAACAGCGCTCAAATGAATTGCCCCATAGCGTGCCGCCCATCGCATCGGTGCGTTTGGCACAATGCGGTAACTCACCCCTCCGCGCCCAGGTTGCTCCGCCGGAACGACTGCATGCGCTCTTCGCCGCGTGGCGTCAGCAGTACAATGCCATTTGCCACTTCGATGTGATGGGCGGCACGCAGCCGCGTTAACACCCGCCCCATCTTGCCCTGTGACCAGCGAAAGTGCTGGTTTAGCCCGTCCACGGTCAGTTCTTCTGCCTCGCGGGCGGTATCGCGGTGGTTATGGATGTGCCCTAACACCACCTGGTCGTTAAAGCGGCGGCGCTGGTCTGCCCGGCGGATGAGCGTAGACACTAGCCCGTACTTGGGCGACAGCACCCACGCCAGCAGGAAGAAGAAGAACATCATCAGCACCATAGACGCGCTAATCGACGAGTTCCACTCCTCCAGCAGGGCGGTGCCAAACACCTGGTTCAGCAGCGCAATGAAGTCCCCCACCTGGAACACACCTAAAAAGCTGCCCCGCGCCAGGTCATAGCCGAAGAACGCGCCCGCACTGCCAATCAACGCGCTCAGCAGCAGCATCAGCGCTAGCCGATCCGTCAGCAGGTAGGCGGCAGCGGGCGGGATGATAAAGAACGCAATCACCAGTATCGAGCCGACCGCGTCAAAGGCGGCAACCGCCACCAAACTAACCAGCAGCATCAGCGCGTAGTGCAGCACCCCCGGGCGGAACCCCAACGCCTTTGCCAGCGCCTCATCGAACGACGCCAGCTTCAGTTCCTTGTAGAACAGCGTCACAAACGCCACCGTCAGCAGCGCCATCACCGCCGTCACCGTGACCGACTGCGGCCAGAAGACAAGCTGCGGCTCCTCGTCAATCAAACCCGCCTGCCACGCCTGCGCCGGGGAGTAGATGCCGCAGTTGCTGCAAGTTTCGCGGAACTCTGCATTTTCGTCCCGTGGGCTGATGCCCAGTGCGCGGCAGTTGGTGCACTGGCGCGTCACTGTGGCGCGTTCGTCCTCCGGCGTAATGGTGACGCTGGTGCAGTTGTCGATGCAGTGGCTGTTGGTGTTTGCCCACGCCAAGCCGATCTCTCCCACCATGACGGCATCTTCGTCCAGGTGCACGTCATCCACAAAGCGCGAGACCAGGATAATGGCAACGGCAAACAGCAGCGGGAACGCCAGCCCCAGCGCGGCGTCCTGTTTCACCAGCCCGGAGCGATAGATGAGTTCGGTGAGTACCACCGTCGCCACACCTGCCACCGCCGCGCCCACAATCAACCAGGGGGAGGCGGTCGTCGGCTCCAGGTTGAACACACTCGTCATCAGCATAAACGCTAGCACGATGCCAAGCAGCACCGTGTGGCTAATCGCATCGCTGGTGAGTGCCATGCCGCGCAGCAGCAAAAATGTGCCCAACAAAGCGCCGCTCACGGCAATTAGCGTGCCGACGATGGTGGCAGTGTTTTGCGGGTCACGCAGGAAGGCGTTCATCTGCTCCGGCGTAAAGACGCCCAGCAGCAGGTCAATCACAACGCTCTCAATCCCAAACATCAGGCGTGCGCTCCTTTTAGCTTGCGTTCCAGTTGTTGCACGGCGGGTGCGGGCAGCACCTCATGGATGTCTTTCTGGCGGTCTTCTGCGATGAGCGGCAGGTGCAGTTCGTCGCTGTACTCGCGGTACACATCCCATAGCCGCTGGTTGTGCGCGTCCTGCGCGGCGACCTCCGCGCCTGTGCTGGTGAGCACCCAGCTATCCTTGCGCTGCTGCACATAACCGCGCTTTTGTAGCTGCTCCAAACCCAGTTGGGCGTTTGCGCCACCGATGCCTGCAATAAACGCCATCGGCACCGGGGAGGACGCCCCGCCGTGCGCTAGCGCGTACTTGTACAGGTCTCGCAGCGTGGTTTGCGCGGCAAAACGGCGGCGGTCACCGTGACGGCGCAGCAGCGTCCACACCAGCCCGCGCCGTGGCGCAAACCCAAGCGATACGATCACCACGCTAAACGCCACTACGATAATCATCGGTCCGGTGGGCACATTGGCATCTACCGCACTCAGCACCGCGCCCACGCCCCCGGCAAACGCCCCAAACACAGCAGACAGCATCACCATCTGGTTAAGCTTGTGCGTCCACTGGCGGGCGGCAATACCGGGCGCGATCAACATGCCCACCATGAGAATGACCCCGGCAAGTTGCAGCCCCAGCACAATCGCCACCACAATCAGCGTGGAGAGAATGCCGTTGATTAGCCCGACGCGGAACCCGTTTGCGCCAGCGAAGTCCGGGTCGAACGTGACCAGCTTAAATTCTTTCCACAGCAGCCCGACGATCACAAACGCCACCGCCCCGACAATTGAAATGAGGCGCACATCGCTGGCGACGATTGCCGCCGCCTGCCCGAAGATGAATGTATCTAGCCCCGCCTGGCTCGCGTCCGCCCGCCCCTGGATGTACGCCAGCAGCGCAATCCCGGCGGCGAACCACGCTGCCAGCACAATGCCCATTGCTGTGTCCTGCTTGATGCGCGTGGTGTTCAGTACCCCACGGATAAACTGCACGCCGATCCAACTGGCGATGCCCGCGCCGATGAGAAGCACACTCAGCTCGCGCCCGGCAACGAGAAACGCAATCGCAACACCGGGCAGCGCCGCATGGGAGAGCGCATCTCCCATCAGGCTCTCCTGGCGCAGCACCGCAAAACAGCCCAGCACACCGCTCACCACGCCCAGTATCGCGCCGCCAACGGCAACAACACGCACGGTGTAGGTGTAGCTCACGTCCAAAACCACCTGGCTAAGCGGCACGAACAGCAGCCCCAGCAGCGCAATCACACCGATGACCACCCACACGCGCCGATCTTCAGCGGATGAGCTTGCCATCGCTAGTCCCCCGCCAGGGCAAGCTGCTGCCCACCGTGCAAGTAGGACACACGCCCGCCGTATGTCTTGCGCAGGTTCTCCGCCGTGAATGTCGTCTCCGTCGGTCCGCTGGCAATCACCTCAACGTTTAGCAGTGTCACCCAGTCGAAGTATTCCTCTACCGTTTGCAGGTCGTGGTGTACGACGAGTACAGTTTTGTTCCGCTCGCGCAGCTCACGCAATATCGCAACGATTGCGCGTTCCGTTACCGCGTCAACTGCGGCGAAAGGCTCGTCCATAAAGTAGATTTGTGCGTCCTGCACCAGTGCCCGCGCCAGGAAGGTGCGCTGCTGCTGCCCACCGCTAAGCTGGCTGATCTGTCGGTCGGCGTAGTCCGCCATGCCCACCTGGTCGAGCGCGTGCAGCGCCAGGTCGTGCTCTTTGCGTCCCGGTCGCCAGAACCAGCCCAGCTTGCCGTAAAGCCCCATTTTCACCACATCAATCACAGACGTGGGAAAGTCCCAGTCCACGCTGCCACGCTGTGGCACATAGCCTACCAGTGACCGCGCCTGCTCGTGGGGCTTGCCGTAGAACTGCGCCGTGCCCGCTGCCCGTGGAATCAGCTTCAGCACCGCCTTTATCAGCGTGGATTTGCCCGCGCCGTTCGGACCGACAATCGCCATTAGTACGCCCTCCGGCACTGCCAGGTCAACATCCCAGATGGCGGGCTTGCTGTTGTAGGCGACGGTCAGGTCATCCACTTCGAGTGCGATGGGGCGTTGCTCATCATGTGTATTGCCCATGTCGTATTCTCCTGTTGTTTTTCATAGATCGTACCCGCAAGAGGTAGGGACGAGATTAATCTCTCGCCCCTACGGGTTCCTACGTTATCTAGCAGTCTACAGTCGTGATGTCCTCTGGCGGGGCGGGTTCCAGCCCATCGGGCCACTCTGGAATCGTTACATCAACGCCCGCGCACTGGTAGGATTGCAGCACGGTCAGTGTATTCTCGCCAATCATGCCGATGTAGGTGCCCCCGAAGGTGTCCGGCTCGCCCATGGCATCGGAGTACAGTTCGCGCACGCCGACGCGAACCTCGCCGCCAGCGTCCTCAACCGCCTCTACCACCGCCTGGATGGTGTCCGGTGGGATGCTGCTCTCGACGAACAGCACCGGGATGTCGTTGTCGATTACAAAATCAACTGTACCCTGGATGTCACCGACGCCTGCTTCATCCTCGGTACTAAGCCCCTGGATGCCGAACACACGCCAGCCGAAGCCCGCGCCATAGTACTGGAACGCATCGTGGCTGGTGACGAGGTAGCGCTGCTCCGTTGGTACAGTGCGAAGCCCTTCATCTACCCAGGCGAACAGCAAGCGCAATTCTTCTATATAGGTATCGGCGTTTGCCATGTAAATTTCAGCGTTGTCGGCGTCAAGCGTCGCCATAGTTTCCGCCAGCGACATAGTGGTGATTTCCCAGTTGCGCGGGTCGAACCAGAAGTGCGGGTCGTCTACATTCACCAGGTCTTCGGACAGCTCAAAGCCGCCGACGATGAAGCCCGCGTCCTTCACGGGTTGCCCCATGGCGAACGTTGCAACGCCCTGTTCGCCCAGCGCGTTAAACACGGTGTCGAACTGCCCTTCCAGGTTCAGCCCGTTGTACACCACAACATCTGCCTCGTTCATGGCAGCAATGTCCGCCTCTGTCGGTTGGTACAGGTGCGGGTCAACGCCAGCGCCCATCAGCGCGGTGATGTTCACGCCCTCTGCCCCCTCAGACAGAATGGTCACAAGGTCGGTTGCCTGGGTCGTCGTCGTGATCACGTTAAGCCCGTCGTCCTGGGCACTTGCGCCGCCGCTGACGATAAGCAACAGCGCTGCCAGTAGCACGATGTGTGTTTTTAGTTTGTTCATCTCATTTTCTCCTTTGCTGCTCTGCTGGTTCACATGTGTTGTTTTCTGTAATCTGTTGCCCACCCACCCCTGATGGGGCGATGTAGTGCGCTTGAAGTCTATTTTTAGCCAAGTCAAACTTTTTTGTCAAGCATAGACGGCACAGTTTAATCAAACCAATGCAATTCTAAAGTTAGGTTAACCTAAAAGTGGAGTCCGACCGTATTTAGATGTGCGTGTGCATGTGCGTGATGATCGGTGTTGGGAGGCTAAAGCCGGGGGTAGTCCAGGAACATTACTTCCAGTGCGAGCCGGGCGTTGGTGTTGGTGGTTTGCAGCGTTTGCAGCGTGCTGCGGGTCGCGTGCAGCGCGAGCGCAGCGGCGTCTGCGCCTGCCTCTGCCGCCAGCGTGCGCAGACCGTCCTCGCGGTCGACGTTGGTGAGCGGCACCTGTGCGCCTGTTGCCAGCAGCATCACATCCCGCCAGTAGGTAATCCACAGTTCCAGCACGGGGAACACCGCCAGCTTGTCCCGCGCGAGATCATCCGCCAGCGCAAAGCGCCCGGCGCGGTTCTGCATGATTGACTGCTCCAGCACATCCAACGCGGCGGTGCGCTGTTCCAACCGCTGACCGTCATCCTGCACGGCGGCAATCGCCCAGCCAACCCGCCCACCGCTCACACGGGCAATCAGGTCGGCGTCCGGTGACGCCACCTGATACTGCTGTTCTAGCACACGGCGCACATCGTCCAGTGGCAGCGGGCGCAGGGAAATCACCTGGCAGCGGCTGGTAATCGTGGAGAGCAACCCCTCTGTACCGCGTGCCAGCACGACCAGCACCGCTGTTTCTGCGGGTTCTTCGAGTGTTTTCAGCAGTGCGTCCTGTGCTTGTGGGCGGGCGTTCTGGAAGTCGTCCAGGATGGCAACGCGGTATTTCGCCTCATACGGTTTGAGCGCAAGCTTGGTCGTCACGTCGCGTATCGCCTCAATCTTGAGAGCGCCCGTCTTTTCGTCCAACTGCGAAAGCACAATATCCGGGTGGTTGCCGCTCATGATGCGCTTTGCCGCCCGTGCCTCAAAGTCGATGTTGGTGGGTTCGGTCGGGTGCGGCGCATTCAGCGCCATGGCGAGGTTGTACGCCAGTGTACGCTTGCCAATCGCGTCAATACCCGTGACGAGGTAGGCGTGGCGGCTGCGCCCGTTGAGCAGTGCCTTGCGCAGGTGGTTCACCGCCCAGTCGTGCCCGTAAACCAGCCAGTTATGTGAGGAGAGGTCGCTCATGGGTTAGTAGGGTCTCTGTGCCAGGGTGCCCAGCAGCGGTGTGAAGTGCTTCAGGTTGCCTGTGTACAGCGGCAGTTGCAGGCGGTGGTTAAGGGAGGCAATGAGGCAGTCTTCCATGTCCACGCTGTGGCTTAAATGGTATTTTGTGTACTCGTTTATCGCCCAGGTGAAGTCGTCACTGGTCAAATCAACACGCTGGAAGGGTCCTAGCACTTGCAGTGCCCGATTGAGGTCTGCTTTGTTGCCTGCCCCGCCAATGACTTCCATCATGGCGATGGGAGTAACGCCAAGTTGAAGGGTTAACTGACCGTACCACGCCAGCGCGGGCGGATGCGCACGAAGAATATCCACAATGATGTTTGTGTCGAGCAGCGCGTCTACCATGAACGGCGCTCACGTCTCTGGCGGCGCTGCCGGGCAACCCAATCGACGCTGTCTTGTATGTTTTTGTGCTCCCAGCCACCCACCAGACCCGCTGCTGATGCTTGCTGCCCGGTCATTGGTGGCACTGTCAGCAGTCCCCGCAGTTCGTTCAGTTCCGCTTCGGTGTACGTGACCGCTTCGGTGGGTGCCTGCTGATGTGTGTGCACCGTAATCGCCACCTCATCCCCGGCAGCAAGCCCGCTGCCCGGCGGAATATCCACAATGAGCTTGCCGTTTTCGTCCACGCGCCCGGTGAGTTGTAACACCATGTCTTTGTTCGCCTCGCAGCATCTGTTTGTTCGCAACCCTATGATACGACAAAGCACGGCAGGGCGGCAGGTGCGTTTGTTCTACTCCACTGCCTTGGAGCGCGTGACCGGCGTGTACGGCGGTGCTTCCGCAATAGCCCGCAGCACATCCTTGCTCAGCAGCCCCGTCGTGAGCGATTCCACGTAGATGCACTGGCGCCAGTCTATCGCCACATCGTCCACGCTGATGGGATCGTCCGTTAGCTCCACCGGGGCACCGCGCACCACCGCGAACGGGGTTGCCTCGGCGCGTTCGCCCATCACAAGCTGTGCCGCCACAGTGACCGCATCTGCAATGCCGCGCACCGTCACTGCCATGGGGTTGCCGAACAGATCTTCCTTGCCGCGCTCGTCCTGGGTGGGGTAAAAGCCCGCCGACGCTAACGCAACGCCTGTGGTACCCTGCCGACCGGGCATCAGCCAGCTATCCGTGAGCACAACGCCCACCCGCGTGCTGTAGTGCGCCTGCAATGCCGCCCGGATGCGTGCCGCCGTGATGTAGGGTTGCTCGCTGAACAGCACCACTTTGCCGCCGGGAATGTTGGAACGATCCAGCCCGGCGTTGGGGGAGATAATGCCCGTTTTCGCTGTGAGCAGGAAACCCAGCCCAATGCCCCCAAAGATAAAGTCTGCTTCGTCCAGCACAAGCTGCGCCATCTGCGGCATCATGTGGTAGCGTTGCGCGATTGCCGCCGCCTGTTCGCTGACCTGCACCTGGTTTAAGTCCAGCACGCGCCCTTCGCTAATCGCGGCATACTTGCTGGAAACCGCAATTACATCGCCGTATTCAGGCGTGACGTCAGCGCTCTCTAGCGCGTCGAATAGCGTTTGGTGGAGGTTAAAGGCAGCATCCCGGACGGGTGCTTGTACCGGGTGCACGGTTAAGGGTTGTGAGGGCATGGGGTGTTTCCCTGTGTTGGGCTGTGGGTAAGTGGGGCTATGCTACTGCTTGTGGGGCGCAATGCAACCCCGCGCATGGGGCGGGGCGCACTGCAAGGGGGGCGTTAGCGGCGGTCGTTGTGGATGCTGCCGCCACTCGCGGGTACGGAGTCCATCTGGTCGTAGGCGTGGCTAATCGCCCGCATCACCTGTGTGCGTGTGATGGGCGCTGCGTCGTCGTTTTCGATGAGCAGTTCTTTCGGCACAGATATGCTGCGCTCCGATAAAAAGTCTACCAGGGCGTCGCTGTAGGTGCCCGTCGTGTCCTCACCGAGCTGCTCACGCACATGGTGCAGGTGCCCCACCATCCACAGGTACAGGTCGCCCTCGGTGCGCGGAACGCCTTCTTTGCGCGGCGGCAGGTTTTCCAAAATTTGGAACTTGCGGATGAGCGTCACTGCCGGGCGGTAGACGTTGTCGTACCAGTGGGCGGCGGCGTCCCGCAGCGGTACCTCACGCTGCTCAAGCTGCTGCAAAATCTCCCGGTGCAGGTAGATGTGATGCAACAGTTCACCGTAGCGAGACGGTTCACTCAGTTCGAGCGACTGGTGGTGCGGGCGCGTGGTGCGCAAGCTGGTTTCCGCCAGGAACTCCGCATACGTCGTCGCACGGTCCAGGTCATCGCCGGACATGTCTGGGCGCAGGGCGATGGGTGTGCGCAGTTCGGTAACGTGCGCCTGGATCGTAGCGGACTTCAGCTCTCGCGCGACAGAGACACGGTGGTTGCCATCGCGCACAAAGTAGACATCCCCGACCTTGTATACCTCAATGGGTGGCAGCCCGGCAAGGCTGTTCGCCTGCGCGTAGATGCGGCTCCAGCGCTCGCGCATCTTGCTCGTCTTTGGCATAAAGCTGCTGGTGAAATCGCGGTAGCGCCCCACACTGCCGACGATCTTGGCGATTTCGATGTCTTGCAGCCCCTTGTAGCTCTCGTCGCTCAGGCGCAGCCGAGCACGGATATCGTCAAAGCTCATCAGTTCGGCGGGCTTGCCGCGCATCAACGCAGCGACCTCTTCCCAGAAGGCACGCATCCGTGCGGACTGAAAGCGGTTTACCCCTTCGACATAATTCGAATGAAAGTTGGTATCGTATGACATGGGTGAAAACACACCTTTCTGTCGTCTACACACAACGACATAATGTATACTACGGCTCCGCCTAAAACGGGGCGATAGCGATAACACACAAAACGTCTACAGAAATAACAGCGCAATGTTGTAAGGTCAGCTTTTGTGTGGTGTAAGTATTGATTTTTGGGGTGTGTTTTGTCTCACGGATAAGACTATGTTGACAGTTTTACGCCACAAGTCAAGGTAAGAATAGCACACAACGGTTAAAAGGGACGTTAAAAGCTGTGACCTATATTATTATCACAAACGACGATGGCATTGATGCGCCGGGCATCCAGGTGTTGGCACAGGCAGCAACCCAACTCGCAGACAAAGTCCGGGTGATTGCCCCGGCAGTCAACCAGAGCATGAGCGGGCACAAAATCACTATGTTCCAGGACATCCAGGTAGAGGAGCGCCTTGTGCTGGATAGCATCCCTGGCGTTGCTGTACACGGCTCCCCCGCAGACTGCATTGCGTTGGCATCCCATGGCATGGTGGACTGGCCCCCGCGCCTGGTGATTTCTGGCATCAACCGGGGCGCAAACATGGGACAGGACGTTTTCTACAGTGGCACGGTCTCCGCCGCGATGGAAGCGATTATCCAGGGGGTGCCCGCGCTGGCGGTATCGCTGGATAACCAACAGGCAAACGCCCCGGCGGACTACGAGATCGCTGCCCAACTCGCCATTGAGGTCGGCAGTGCCATCCTGGAGCAGGGGCTGCCGCCGTTCACCATTCTAAACCTTAACGTACCGTATTCAGATGCCGTCAGGGGGATTCGCCTTACGCGCCAGGGTGTGCGCATCTACAACGACGAGCTAGAGCGCAGCGCGGACGGGCGATACGTCAAGGTAGTAGGCGAGGCACCGACGGGCAAGGTAGACGAGATGGGCACCGACCTGTGGGCGGTTCACAACGGCTATGCCAGCGTCACACCGCTGCGCATGGATTTGACCGCGCACGATTTTATGGCGGGGCTTGCCGCGTGGGATTTGGGGCGGTGAGCGTCAGCGTTGTGTAAAAAACGGGCGGTCAGGACGGGTCAGCACTTGACCGCGCTGGCTCGCTTCGTATACTTGAGTGCAGCAATGGCCTCGTAGCTCAATCGGCAGAGCAGTTGACTCTTAATCAATTGGTTGTAGGTTCGAGTCCTACCGGGGTCACTCCGTTTGATCTGAAGCGAACCAGCACTCAAGCTGGTTCTTTTCGTTTCAG